>NZ_JBHJVK010000001.1:0-334040 GCF_042264695.1 Kitasatospora sp. NPDC056138
CCACCCCGAAGGGCTTCACCGTTCGACTTGCATGTGTTAAGCACGCCGCCAGCGTTCGTCCTGAGCCAGGATCAAACTCTCCGTGAATGATTACCCGTAATCGGGTGCACACTCGCGTTGAGCGGCACGGCAACCACCGGAATAGGGCGGCCCCGCGCACTGCGTCCTCGCTGTGTTTTTACTTCAAAAGGAATCTCCAACAAGACCATGACGGCCTCGCCGGGGATGTCAACATATCTGGCGTTGACTTTTGGCACGCTGTTGAGTTCTCAAGGAACGGACGCTTCCTTCAGGCCGCCTTCCAGCGGGCCCTCCGGGCGCTTCGTTCTTTCGTGTTTCCAGCTTATCAGATGTTTTCCGCTCCGTTTTCCGGAGTTTCTATTCTCTGAATTCCCACTGGGGGGATTTCCTTCAACTTCGCGGTGAAGCCTATCAAAGGTTTCGGACTGCAAAGTCTCGGAGGTTTTCGCCTGGCCGGGCGCTCCGTCCGTGGACGGTGCACTGCCTCGACTTGGCTGTGTCGTAGACACTAGCGCTTGATGCGGGCCTTTGTCCAGCCCGTCTCAACCGTTCAAACCTACTAGCCCGTCAAGACCACGTCAATGGCTCGGCGGGATGATCACGAGACTAGCAGGTCAGACGGGTGACCAGCACATCAGCGGTCAGGCCGCCACCGGATTCAGATCCGTCCGGTCGGACTCCTCGACATCGCCGAGCTCGCCGCGCGCTGCGCTGCGGCGGCCGAGTACCAGCGCGTAGAGGAGGAAGAGCACCTCGGCCACGACTCCGATGCCGATCCGGGCCCAGGTGGGCAAGCCGGACGGTGTCACGAAAGCTTCCAGGATGCCGCTGGCAAACAGGACGGCTGCCAGCCCGAGGGCCATCCCGACGGTGGCGCGGCCCTCCTCCGCGAGGGCGGTGGACCGGGGGCGGGGGCCCGGATCGATGACGGTCCAGCCGAGACGGAGGCCCATTCCGGCGGCCACGAAGACTGCGGTCAGTTCCAGCAGGCCGTGCGGGAGCAGCAGACCGAGGAAGAAGTCCAGGCGGCCGGCTGAGGCCATCAGGCCGAGGGCCACCCCGAGGTTCATGACGTTGCCGAAGAGCACCCACAGCACCGGGATGCCCAGCACGACTCCGAAGACCAGGCAGGTGGCGGCGATCCAGGCGTTGTTCGTCCAGACCTGGAAGGCGAAGGAGGTGGCGGGGCGGTCCGAGTAGTAGGTCTCGTACTGGCCGCCGGGCCTGGTCATGGCACGGATCTGGTCGGGGGCGGCGAGGCTGTCGCGGACCTCGGGGTGCACGGCGACCCACCAGCCTATGAGGGCCGAGGCCAGCAGGGAGATCACCGCGACCGGGACCCACCAGCGCCGCGACCGGTAGAGGGCCGCCGGGAAGCTCACCGCGAAGTAGCGGGCGGCGTCGCGCCAGGACGGATTGCGGCTGCCGGTCACCGCGCTGCGGCCCCTGGCGACCAGGGTGGTGAGCCGGCCTTCCAGTGTCGGGTCGGGTGCGGCGGCCTGGACCTGGGCGAGGTGGCTGGTGGCCCGCTGGTAGAGGGTGACGAGTTCGTCGGCTTCCTCTCCGCTGAGTCTGCGCTGCTTGCTCAGGACCTCGAGACGGTGCCACTCCGCCTGGTGGGAGGCGACGAAGACGTCCAGGTCCATGCGGCTCACTCCAGGGTGCGGGGTGGGAGGTGGAGAGCGGGGTGCGCGACGGGCGGAAAGACAGGCGGTACAGGAACGCGGAGCAGGAACGCGGAACAGGGACAGCGGCACGGGCAGCCGGCCTGCGGGGGCTAGCTTGCCAGAGGGCACACGACCGTACGCATCGGATACCCGCCCGGTGCGGGTCCGGTCTTCCGGGGGCCTGCGCACCACCGTATGTTTGCGGCTGGAGATCGTGGGGGCGCCGGACGGCCGGGTGCGTGCGGGGCACGGGTACGCGGCAGACCCGCGGATCCGCGCGGATCAGAGTCGAAGAGGGAACGGGCGGGGTGTTGTGAGCAACCTTGTGACGGGCGAGGCGGTCATCCTCGGGCTGCGGGCGGCGAAGCTGCCGAGCCGGGCACTGGCGATCGCACTGGACCTGCTCGTGGAGGTGGTCGCGCTCTTCGTCACCCTGATCACCGTGGGCACCCTGACCCCCGACCTCGACTCGGCGGCGGGGGCGGCGATCTCGCTCGGGCTGGTGGTCTTCTTCCTGGTGGCGCTGCCCATTCTGATCGAGACACTGTCGCGCGGGCGGTCGTTGGGCAAGCTCGCCCTCGGTCTGCGCGTGGTGCGCAGCGACGGCGGCCCGGTGCGGTTCCGGCACTCGCTGGTGCGCGGGCTGGTGGGGTTCTTCGAGATCATCTTCTTCTCGGGCATCCCAGCGGTGATCACCTCGCTGGTCGACTCGCAGGGACGGCGGCTCGGCGACATCTTCTCGGGCAGCCTGGTCGTCCGTGAGCGGGTGCCGGGCGCCGGCCGGGGACGCGAGGCGCTGCCCGCGCTGCCGCCGCAGCTGATGCAGGCGCTGGGCGGCGAACTGGTCGCGCTGGACCTCTCGGCGGTACCGGACGGTCTGTGGCTGGCCGTCCGGCAGTACCTCGCGCGGCTGGACCAGCTCGATCCCGCGGTGGCGCTGGGCATGGCGCAGCGGCTGGTCGGGGACCTGGTCTCGCGCACCGGACACGCGGCACCGTACGGAGTCCATCCGGCCGCGTACCTCGGAGCGGTACTGGCGGAGCGGCAGCGCCGTGAGTGGGCACGCGCGGCCGGCGCCCACGGGATCGCGGCGCAGCAGCCGCACCCCCAGGGGCCGTACCCGGCACACCAGCCGTACCAATCAGCTCAGCCGTACCAGCCGCCCCAGCCGGAGCCGCAGCAGCACCTCCCCCAAGCCCAGACGCCTGCACCCGCACCCGCACCGCCAACGCAGCCGACGCAGCAGCCCCAACCCCCGCAGACAGCAGGCGGGTTCGCACCGCCGGCCTGAGAACTCCCCGCGTGCTCCGGGCCTGCGCCCGCTCAGCCGAAGTGGTCGGTGGGCCAGGAGTTCGGCGGGGACTCCAGCTCCTCCAGCTCGATCCCGGCCGCCGAGAGGACGACGTCCCCGGCGAGGTGGACGATCTGCTGCTCGCCGGTCTCCAGGTCGGCGACCTGGTACTGCTCCACCACCAGCGGCCCGCTGTCGGTCTGGTGGGTCTCGACGGACTCCAGCAGCCAGCCCTGGTCCAGGGTCCGCGGGGCGAGCACGGGTTCGCTGAAGGACACCAGCCGCACCCGCGCGCTCGCGCCGGGTTCCAGGCGGAGCAGCCGGGCCGTGGCGACCAGGAAGGCCGGGGAGCTGCCGGTGAAGGCGTGCGCCCGGTCGTGGCCCTCCAGTGCCTGCTCGCCCGCCGGGTCGGCGGCGTCCGCCCGCACCCAGGCCACGCCGTCCACCGCTCCGCCCCGCACCTGCCAGCCCCCGGAGCGCAGTTCGAGCCGGAGCGGGCGGCTGCGGGAGTCGAGAGTGAGGTCGGTGGTGGCGATGACGGCGCCGTCGGGACCGTACGTCTTGGACACGTAGCGCCAGCCGGCCGGCCCGGGGGCGCAGCTGAAGCGTTCCTCGCCCAGCAGGACGTGGTCGTGTGTGTCGTGCAGCGAGTAACGGCCGTTGGGCATGGACCGAAGCCTACGTGGGCCGGGCGAGGGCACCCGCGCAGAGCCGTACGGCCGGTGCACCACGGGGGTGCACCGGCCGTACGGGAGGTCCTCCGGCCGAGGCCGGATCGCTACTGGATCAGTAGCGGTACTGCTCGGCCTTGTACGGGCCCTCGACCGGGACTCCGATGTAGTCGGCCTGGTCCTCGGTCAGCGTGGTGAGCTTGACGCCCAGCGCGTCCAGGTGGAGGCGGGCCACCTTCTCGTCCAGGTGCTTGGGCAGCACGTAGACCCCGACCGGGTACTGCGAGGTCTTCGTGAACAGCTCGATCTGCGCGATCGTCTGGTTCGCGAAGGAGTTGGACATCACGAACGACGGGTGGCCCGTCGCGTTGCCCAGGTTCAGCAGACGGCCCTCGGACAGCACGATGACCGTCCGGCCGTCCTCCTTGCGCCACTCGTGGACCTGCGGCTTGACCTCGGTCTTCACCACACCCGGCAGCTGCGCCAGACCGGCCATGTCGATCTCGTTGTCGAAGTGGCCGATGTTGCCCACGATCGCCTGGTGCTTCATCCGCGCCATGTGCGACGCCAGGATGATGTCCTTGTTGCCCGTGGTGGTGATGAAGATGTCCGCCGTCTCGACGACCTCCTCCAGGGTGGTCACCTGGTAGCCGTCCATCGCCGCCTGCAGCGCGCAGATCGGGTCGATCTCCGTCACGATCACCCGCGCGCCCTGACCCCGCAGCGACTCCGCGCAGCCCTTGCCCACGTCACCGTAACCGCACACCACCGCGACCTTGCCACCGATCAGCACATCGGTCGCCCGGTTGATGCCGTCGATCAGCGAGTGCCGGCAGCCGTACTTGTTGTCGAACTTCGACTTGGTCACCGAGTCGTTCACGTTGATGGCCGGGAACAGCAGCTTGCCGTCCCGGTGCATCTCGTACAGCCGGTGGACACCGGTCGTGGTCTCCTCCGTCACACCCTTGATCGTCGCCGCGACCTCGGTCCACTTGGACGGCGACTCGGTCAGGGTGCGGTTGAGCAGCTCCAGGATGATCCGGAACTCGTCGTTGTCCGCCGTCGACGGGTCCGGAGCCTCGCCCGCCTTCTCGAACTCGACACCCTTGTGGATCAGCAGGGTGGCGTCACCGCCGTCGTCCAGGATCATGTTCGGCGTCTGGCCATTCGGCCAGGTCAGCGCCTGCTCGGTGCACCACCAGTACTCCTCCAGCGTCTCGCCCTTCCAGGCGAACACCGGCACACCCTGCGGGTCCTCGGGGGTACCCTCCGGGCCGACCGCGATCGCGGCGGCGGCGTGGTCCTGGGTGGAGAAGATGTTGCACGAGCACCAGCGGACCTCGGCACCCAGCGCGGTGAGGGTCTCGATCAGCACCGCCGTCTGCACCGTCATGTGCAGCGAGCCGGTGATCCGCGCACCCGCCAGCGGCTGCGCGGCGGCGTACTCCCTGCGGATGGACATCAGGCCGGGCATCTCGTGCTCGGCCAGCTGGATCTCCTTGCGCCCGAAGGACGCGAGGGACAGGTCGGCGACCTTGAAGTCACCGGTGGTGTTCGACGACATGCGTCAGCTCCTCGCTGCGTGGGGTTGCGCGTAGGTCTCTGGTTTCGGGGTGTGCTCGGCGGCAGAGTGCCCGACGGCTCGGCGCCCTGCTGCGGCACAATCCGTCGGAGGACCTCTCTCCCTCGACCGGTACGCACGGTACGACGACCGTGTCACCGAATCGACCGCCATCAGCAGCGACGTTTGGCTCTGGTGACGAATCTACACCGACGGCGCGCACGGGCGGGATCGGTACGGGCGGATTCGGTCAGTGGCCGTCCGTCGCACCGTCGGCGTGGTGGTCCGGTCCCGGGCCGCCGGGAGTGGCCTCCGGGTCGGGCCCGGCGGCGGCCTTCTCCTCGCTGTAGATGTCCGGCTCCAGGTAGATCGCGCGGGCGATCGGCACGGCCCGGCGGACCCGTGCCTCGGCGGCGTCGATCGCCTGGGCGACCTGGGCCGCGCTGTCCTCCGCGTTGACCCCGATCTTGGCGGCGACCAGCAGTTCCTCCGGGCCCAGGTGCAGGGTGCGCATGTGGATCACCCCGGTGACGGAGTCGTGGTCGACCAGCGCGTCACGGATCTGCCGGACCACCGTCTTGTCGGCGGACTCGCCGATCAGCAGCGACTTGGTCTCCAGGGCCAGCACGACCGCGATCACCACCAGCAGGACGCCGATGCTCAGGGTGCCGATACCGTCCCAGATCCCGTTGCCGGTGAGGACGGTCAGACCGACGCCGAACAGCGCGAGTACCAGGCCGATGAGCGCGCCGGTGTCCTCCAGCAGCACGACGGGCAGCTCGGGAGCCTTGGCCCGGCGGATGTACTGGGGCCAGCTCTGCGCCCCCCTGATCGCGGAGGCCTCCCGGTAGGCCGTACGGAAGGACCAGCCCTCCATCAGGATGGCGAAGACCAGCACCCCGACGGCCCAGGGCCAGCCCTCCAGCTCGTGCGGCTCCCTGATCTTCTCGTAGCCCTCGAAGCAGGCGAACAGGCCACCGACGGTGAACAGCACGATCGCGACCAGGAAGCCGTAGATGTACCGCTCGCGGCCGTACCCGAAGGGGTGCTCCTGGTCCGCCGCACGGGCGGCCCGCTTGCCGCCGACCAGCAGCAGCACCTGGTTGCCGGAGTCGGCCACCGAGTGGACGCCCTCGGCGAGCATCGACGAGGATCCCGTGAAGGCGAAGGCGGTGAACTTGCCCGCCGCGATCGCCAGGTTCGCGGACAGCGCCGCGACCAGTGCCTTGGTACCGCCTTCGGTACTCATACCCGGTTCCGGTCTCCCTCCGACCGGGCCGTTGCCCCGGCCCTCGCTCGGTCTGATGACCGCACACAGTATCCCGGGGCCGCATCGGGGGGCGGCGGCGACCGCGATGAGGACGCTCCCGGAGCCACGGGTCCGGTGCCCCGACCGCTGACCGCTTGCTGACCTGGCCACCGGTCGGGCCGATGACCCGACCACTGCCCGGCCCGGTGGCAGGGCCCGGTCCTCAGCCCGAGGAGGAAGCCAGGCCCAGGTAGACGGCGGCGAAGTCGGTCAGACCGATCAGCTCGGCCAGCGCCTGGAGCGGGTCAGGACGGCCGCTGGTGCACTCGGTGAGCCGTACCTCGTGCGCCTCGGCGAGCCGGTGGGCCCGCAGGACGCTGTGGCCGCCCGGCCGCACGCCCGCTCCAGGCTCGCCCTCCCGGCCCCTCTCGCCGCCGTTCCCCCCGTTGTTTCCCCCGTTGTTCCCCCAGGTGTTCTCCCCGCCGTTCTCCCCCGGGGTGCGGAGCAGCAGCACCTGGAGCTGGAGCGGGTCGGGCTCCTCGACCCGGTCCCGGAAGAAGTCGTCCGGATCTGCTGCGGCCGGGGCCAGCTGGCCGACGAACATGCCCCGGTGGGCCGTGATCGCGCCGGGCAGCAGCCCGGTGAGCGCCGGACGGCCCGCCCGTTCGGCCAGCATCGCGGCGAAGCGCTCGGCCGCCGCGCCTGCCACCGCGCCCTCGGCCCAGAGCAGCGGGACGGTGCCGGCGATCCGGCCGGCCAGCTCCTTGGCCGGGTTGAGGTAACCGGCGGCGTCCGGCCGGCAGCGCACGGCGACCTCGTCCAGCCGGTCGGCGGCGGCCTCCAGCGAACCCGGGGGCAACTGGGTGACCCCGACCTTCTCCGTCAGCGCGAGCAGCGGCGCCAGCAGCGCCCAGAGCGCCCCCGGGTCCTCGGCGGGGAGATCGGGCTCGTCCCCGGCCGCACGCGGCTCGTCCTCGGGCAGACCCGGCGAGGCCGACGGGACGTAGGGCAGTGGCAGGCCGCGCACCTGGAGCGCGGCCTCGGCGAGCAGGCTTCCCTCCGGGGCGATCACCACCACGGCACAGCCGCGCGCGTACACCTGCTCGGCGAGGCTGATCAGACCCTGCTCGCCGCCCTGCGCGGAGCCGATCACCACCAGGTCGAACGGACCTGCCCAGCCCGGCAGTTGCCAGACCATGCCACTGGTGAAGGCCGCCGGACCGAACTCACCGCGCTCGATCGGAGCCGCGTCGCCGGGCGCCAGCGGGAGGACCTGGCAGCCGGTGACGGCCAGCGCGGCCACCACCGCGCCCGCCGCCAGGGTGCTGCCGTGACCGGCCACCAGGACGGTGCGCGGGCGACCGTCGGGACGCAGTCCGGCGAGACCGGCCGCATCGGCCAGTCGCAGCGCGGTACGGACCCGGGCGCCGGTCCCGGCCAGGGCGAGCAGGGCGTGGTCGCGGTCGGCGCGCTGGAGGGCGGCCGGATCGTCGAGCAGGGTGTCGTCGAACATGCGGCTGGCCTCCCAGTGGGCCTCACATCGGACGGGGTGTCAGGAGGGGCGGCGGGCCTCGTCCACCAGCAGCACCGGGATGCCCTCGCGGACCGGGTAGATCAGGCCGCAGGTCTCACCGGTGCAGCGGAGCTCGTGCTCGTCGTCCTGGCCGGACTCGGCGAGGGCGGAGTGGCACTCGGGGCAGACCAGGATCTCCAGCAGGAAGGACGGCAGGCTCATGGACGTTCTGCTCCACGGTTCTCGGCGGATCTCGGCGGATCTCGGCAAATCTTGGCGGTTCAGGGCGGTTCGTGGCGGTTTTCCTGGGAACCCGGTCATGGCGGTTCTCCGGAACCCGGTCGCGCGGGGTCGGAACAGCGGTGTGCCCCGGCCGGTGGCAACCCTACCGGCCGGGGCACCCGCGAGGTCATAGCCCCGCGCTCACCGGGTTCCCGGGCGGGCTCAGCCGCGCACGATGGCGAGGACGGCGTCGCGGACCTCGGCCATCTTCGCCGGGTCCTTGGCCTCGACGTTCAGGCGCAGCAGCGGCTCGGTGTTGGAGGCCCGCAGGTTGAACCACCAGTCGGCACCGGCGATGGTCAGCCCGTCGAGCTCGTCCACGCTCACGCCCTCCAGGTCCGCGTAGGCGGCCCGGACGGCCGAGGCGCGGTCCGCCTGGTCGGCGACGGTGGAGTTGATCTCTCCGGAGGCCGCGTAGCGGTCATACTCGGCCGTCAGCCCCGACAGGGCCCCGTCCTGCCCGCCGAGCGCGGCCAGCACGTGCAGGGCGGCGAGCATGCCGGTGTCGGCCCGCCAGAAGTCGCGGAAGTAGTAGTGCGCCGAGTGTTCGCCGCCGAAGACCGCGTCGGTGGCGGCCATCTCCTGCTTGATGAAGGAGTGGCCGACCCGGGTGCGGACCGGCTTGCCGCCGAGGGCGCGGACGACCTCGGGCACGGTCCAGGAGGTGATCAGGTTGTGGATGATCGTCGGCTGCTCCTCGCCCGCCGCCCTGGCGCGGGCGATCTCCCGGGCGGCGACCAGCGCGGTGATCGCGGACGGGGAGACCGGCTCGCCGCGCTCGTCGACCACGAAGCAGCGGTCGGCGTCGCCGTCGAAGGCCAGGCCCAGGTCGGCGCCGACCTCGGTCACCTTGGCCTGGAGGTCGACCAGGTTCTTCGGGTCGAGCGGGTTCGCCTCGTGGTTGGGGAAGGTGCCGTCCAGCTCGAAGTAGAGCGGGACCAGGTCGAGCGGCAGCCCGTCGAACACGGTCGGCACGGTGTGTCCGCCCATGCCGTTGCCCGCGTCCACGACCACCTTGAGCGGCCGGATCGCGGTCAGGTCGACCAGCGACAGCAGGTGGTCGGCGTAGCCGCGCAGGGTGTCCACGGCGGACAGCCGACCCGGCTCCACCTCGGCCGGCGGGATGGCGACGGCACCGTCGGCGCCGGTCCAGGACTCCACCAGCTCGCGGATCTCGGACAGGCCGGTGTCCTGCCCCACCGGGGCGGCGCCCGCCCGGCACATCTTGATCCCGTTGTACTGGGCCGGGTTGTGCGAGGCGGTGAACATCGCGCCGGGCAGGTCCATCGATCCCGACGCGTAGTACAGCTGGTCCGTCGAGCACAGGCCGATCTCGACCACGTCCGCCCCGTAGGAGGCCGCGCCCTCGGCGAAGGCCCGCGACAGCGACGGCGAGGAGGGCCGCATGTCGTGACCGACCACCACGGCCGAAGCGCCCGTCACCCGTACGAAGGCCGCACCGAACGCCCGTGACAGGGACTCGTCCCACTGATCCGGCACCACGCCCCGGACGTCGTACGCCTTCACCAGCTGCGTCAGGTCACGCACAACCGCTCCACCAGATTGTTGGGAACTAGGACGTAGCGCAGCGTACCGGGCTGTGGCGCGGTCCAGGTGAACTCCGCGGGACCGGAGGCGGTAGCCCGTCAGTTGTCCGGTGAACGGAGCACCCTGAGGTGCCCCCGGCGGCCGACCTCGGTCGGATCGCCTTCGGGGCTGCGGCCCTGACGGGGCGTGCGCTCCTGCGGCCTGGCGGCCTCGCGGACGGCGTTGGCGAGCGCTTCGAGGTCGTCGCTGGTGCGGCGCAGCGGCCCGGCGTCGGGAGCGAGGCGGACCACCTCCCAGCCGCGCGGGGCGGTGAGGCGCTCGGCGTGCTCGGCGCACAGGTCGTAGCAGTGCGGCTCGGCGTAGGTGGCGAGCGGCCCGAGGACGGCGGTGGAGTCCGCGTAGACGTACGTCAGCGTCGCGACGGCCGGTCGGCCGCACGCGGTCCGCGAACAACGACGTACAGAGCTCACGAGGGTGGACGGTACAGCACTCTCGACCGGGTCGCGAAGACCCTCCCCCTGCCGAGTGTCGTGTGTCGCCGACGCGGGGCCGTCGGGGTGGTCCACTTCCGGGCGCGGGAGGACTACGCTCGGTACTGATATGGACAGCTCCGCACACCGTTCATCGGCAGAGCCGACAGGTCCGTCACGGCGCTCAGGGCACCGCGACCGACACGGCCGCGGCCTGCGCGGGCCGCTGGCACCGCCTCAGGTGCCGATCTCGCTGACCCGTTCCGAGCTGTTCGACGACTACGTGCGCGAGTCGGTGGAGCGGCTGGAGCGGCGCTGGCCGCAGCTCGTGGACGTGGAGTTCGCCGTCCAAGAGGTGCCGCTGCCGGAGCCGGGCGCGCCGGAGCCGGACACCGTGCCGCTCGGCCGGCTGATCCCGGCGAAGCAGGGGCACAAGAGCCGGATCGTGGTCTACCGCCGGCCGGTGGAGATCCGCGCCAAGGGGCGGGACGAGCGGGCCGCGCTGGTGCACGAGGTCCTCATCGAGCAGGTGGCCGACCTCCTCGGGCTCTCCCCCGACGCGATCGACCCCCGCTACGACGAGGACTGAACCGGTTTCGTCCGGAGCAGGGCGAGCTGCGGGCACGGAAGAGCGCGCGGGGAACCCGGTTGCTTCGTGGCAGGTTCCCCGCGCGGCGCTCCGGTCGGCTCCGGGCCGTTCCCAGGACGCTTCCGGCGTGCCCCTGGAGGGGCGTTCAGGGGTCGTTCAGGGGCGGTTCAGGATGGCCGGGTCCTGGACCGCGTGCGGGACCTGGACGGTGCTGTGGTCGTCGGTGAGCGCCTGGATGGTGAACATCGGGACGTCCTTGGTGTTCACCGCGAGCATCCGGGCGGCCACCACCGGACCGCCCGAGACGGTCTCCACGGTGAGGCCGAAGACGCCGTTCAGGCCGCCGGGTTCGGGCACCGCGAGACCGACCGTCGCACCGGCCGGGACCTGAATCTCCTTGCTCACCGGCGTGCCTCCGCCGCTGCCCGCCGAGGAGGTCACCCGGACGGTGGCCGCGTCACCCGTCGAGGTGAGGTAGAGGGTCGACGCGCCGGCCCGGTTGTCGGCGATGCTCGCCCGCTTGCCGACGGGGGCGCTGCCGCTGATCCAGGCGGCGTCGGACTTGCCGTTCTGGGTGCGGTCGACCCGCAGTCCGGCCACCACCGGCGTCGGGTGCGCCGGGTCGCTCGGGCTCAGCCGCAGCGCGCCGACCTCGCCGCGGGTGACCTGCTGCAGGTCGACGGCGGCGATCATCCCGGCCTTCACGTGGACGGTCTCGTGCCCGGCCGGGGTGAACCAGCCGTTCTTGCCGGAGACCTGGATCTTCAGGTCGGCGTCGTCGTCGCCGGGCGCGGCGACCACCAGGTGGGCCGAGGCGGTGTCGGCGGGCAGGCCGGGCAGCACCTGGGTGGGTGCGGGGGCGGTGGACGCGGGGATGTAGTCGGCGCCCTTGCCCTCATCGATGGCGTGCAGGGCGGCGCCCACCCGGCCGCTGCGGGCGACGACCTCCAACGCGAGGTCGGTGACCGGGTCCTTGACCAGCGAGGAGAGCCGCAGCGACTGCGTGCTGCCGGGGGCGACGGTGAGGCCGGTCGCGGCGTCCACCTCGATCTGGCCCTTGTCGCCGTAGAACTTGAGGTCCACCACGGCCGGGGCGGTGGTGTCGGCGTTGACCAGGTTGACGTAGTCGGTCCGGGAGGCGACGGTGCTGGCGCCGGCGAACCAGAAGTCCGTGCCCGCCGGGGCGCAGTCGACGCCGGACAGGCCGACCGTGCGGGAGTCGGTGACGGTGGTGGTCTGACTCACGGTGAAACCCGGCGCGTAGGCGCCGCCGGCCACCGCGATGGCGCCGGGCGGGCTGTCACCGGAGGCCGCACTGCCGGTCGCCGGGACACCGACCTTGCTCAGCGAGAGCCTGGCACCCCCGGACCCGGCCGGGGCGGACGGGCCCGCCGAGGGGGAGCCCGAGGGCGCGGCCGGGGTGGAGGCCTGGTCCGACGGAGCGGCCGACTGGCTGCCGATGTCCGTCAGCGTGGCGCTGCCGCCGCTCGCCGAGCCGCCCGCCGGGGTGAACAGGGTCAGGTCCGTGTTGCCGGTGACGCCCTGGAACGGTGCCGGGCAGACCAGCGAGGTCCGCTCGACCTGCTCGGGGGTCGTGCCGCCCGCGTTGACGGTGCCGGCCGGGGCGGCCGGCGGGCGCAGCTCGGCGATCCCGAAGGCAGCGGCGAGTATGGCCGCCGCCGCGAGCAGCGAGATGCCGGTGCGCGGACCGACGCCGGATGACGGCCGGCTCGCGGCGGGCTTCGCCGCCACCGGTTCTGCGGTGCTCTCCCCGGGCTCGCCGGACTTGCCGGGCTTGCCGAAGGACGGCTTCTTCAGGCCGGGGGCCTTGAGGCTGGGCTTCTTCATGAGCTCGGGTCAGCTCCCCGTTCCGTTGTGGTGCGGGTGACCACCGGTGCCGTAGGGGTCGTTGGGGTCGTAGTAGGTCTCGGGCTGCTGCTGTCCAGGTGCCCAGGCCTGCTGCGGCTGCTCGGCCTCCGGGTAGCCCTGGTAGGGCTCGTAGCCGTACTGGCCGCCGTACTGGTCCTGGTACGGCTGCTGCTGCCCGTACTGCGGCTGGGCGGCGGGCTGGTCGGGGTAGGGCTGCTGCCCGTACTGCTGCTCCACGGGCTGGTCGTACTGGTCCCAGCTGTAGGGATCGGCCTGGCCGTACGGGTCGGCCTGCTGGTACTGGTCCTGGAACTGCTCCTGCTGGAACTGCTCCCGGGTGTACTGGCCCTGGTCCGCGGCGGGTGCGGCGGGCGTCGGCTCGCCGGAGGACTGGGCGGGGATCGACGCCGCGTACACGCCGGTCTCCGGCTCGTCGCCCTCGCCCTCGCCGCGCTCGGCGAGGCGGCGGGCACGACGGCTGCCGGGGGCCGGTGGGGGTGCCTGGGCAGCGGACATCGCCTGGGCGGCGACCACCTCGTCGGGCAGGTCGTCGTCGTTGTGGTTGCGGCGTCCGGGCAGGGCGAGCACCAGCACGGTGGTGCCGAGCAGCAGCTGGACCCAGATCCAGCCGCTGTGCAGCAGGCTGCTGTCGCGGGTGACGTCCAGGCGGCCGCCGGTGGCCGGGAGCTTGAAGCCCTGGGCCCAGCCGTCCACGGTGACGCGTTCGAGGGCGGTGCCGTCGAGGGTGGCCTGCCAGTTGGGGTCGGCGGTCTCGGCCAGGCGCAGCACCCGGCCGGCCGGGCCGGCCGGGATGTCGGTGTAGATGTCGTGCTCACCGGCCGGCACGGAGACCGGCGCGCCCTTGGGGCTGGTGATCACCGCCCGGGTGGCCACCGCGCCGCTGACCTGCCAGAGCGCGGTGCCGTCCTCCTCGCTGAGCCTGGTCAGGCCCTGGGTGGTGTCCAGGACGTCCTTGGCCTTCTCGGTCAGCGGGTCCCTGGTCTCGACGTACCCGATGCCGTACCCCGCCAGGGCCTTGGCCTGTTCGCCGCCGGAGCCCGCGAGCAGGCTGCCGACCAGCTTGGTCAGGCTGTCCTGGTCGGCGTCGCCGCTGTTCACGGTGGACTCGGCCTGGCCGAGGCTCAGTCCGGAGCCCCGGACCAGGCTGTAGCGGACGTCGACCCCGCGGCGGTCACCGTCGAGGAGCAGGGTGCGGGAACGGTCGCTGGTGGAGGCCTCCTCCGCGACGAACGCGGGGACCTGGGTGGCGTCGCCGCGGCGCAGCGGCCAGTCGGCGCCGACCACGGACCACCAGAGGGCGGTGCCCAGCGGCGCGAGCACGGCGGTGGCCAGCACCAGCGCGGCGACCGGCTGGCGCCAGCCGAAGGCGATGCCGGAGACGCGGGCGTTGGCGCCGTCCGCACCGATCGCGGCGGCGGCGAGCAGGGCGACACCGGTGAGCAGGGTGGCGGGTCCGGCCCAGGCGGCGGTGGCGGGTCCGCCGGACGCGGGGGTGACGGTGGCCCCGGCCACGGCCACGCTGAACAGCAGCCCGGCGGCGGCCGCGCCCCAGGCGGCGAGCACCGCGCGGCGGCGGTCGGCGCGCAGCAGGGCGGCGAGCGCGGCGAGCACCACACCGGCGGAGAGCCAGACCGGCGGGACGCCGTTGCCGCCCGGGTTGACCAGGATCAGGCCCAGCGGGGTGGCTGCGCGGCCGCTGAAGCCGGGCAGTCCGGCCTCCAGCAGCAGTCGGGACGGGTGCGTGAGCACCTGGATGGACCAGGGGGCGAGCACCAGCACGGGCACCCCGAGGATCACCAGGACGCGCAGTCCGAGCAGCCGCACCGCACTCAGGCCGGAGCCGAAGGCGCCGCCGCGCACCACCGCGAACAGCAGCGCGGCGAGGCTGAGCGGGACGGCGATGGCCCAGGTGAGCGGCACGAACGCGGTGGCGATGGTGAGCATCAGCACCGTCGTCCAGGTGCTGCGCCAGCCGGGGCGGCCTCCGCGGGCGGCGGTCTCGGTACGGATGCCGAGTCCGGCGGTGACGGCGGCGGCGCGGGCCAGCGGCGGGAGCACGACGGCGAGGACGGCGGTGCCGATCCGGCCCTGGGCGAGTGCGCCGGTGGCGGCGGGCAGCAGGGCGTAGCTGGCGCTGGCCCAGGCGCGGACCAGCTTGGAGCCGATCAGCGGCCGGGAGACCAGGTAGGCGCTGACCGCGGCGAGCGGGACGGAGAGCACCACGAGCAGGGTGACCGCCAGGTCGGCGTGGTCGAACAGCAGCCAGGAGAGCACCGCGAGCACGGCGAGGTACGGCGGTGCGGTGGCGGTGGAGCCGGTCCCGATGGGGTGCCAGGAGTCGGCGTACATGTTCCACAGGCCCGACGCGCCGTCGGCCGCGGGCAGCAGAGCGCCGCCGAGCAGGTTGCCGGTGCTGCCGAGCAGGCTGCGGCAGGCGACCAGGGCGAAGAGCAGCAGGGCGGTGAAGAGCAGCGGCGCGGGGCGCCTGGCCAGCTTCTTGATCAGCGCGAACTGCTCGACCACCAGGTCGTCGTTGTCGTCGTCGCCGGGTCCCGACTCGACGGAGCCGTGGCGGCCCGCGCCGGAGCCGTCGGTGGTGCCGATGCCGAGGGAGCTGATGGCCTGTTCGACGGCGAGCCGGGCGGTGGCACCGGGGGCCGGGAAGAGCGTGCGGTCGTCGAGCGGGTCCGCGCTCCTGGTCCGTTTGCGCTGTTTGCGGGCGACCAGCACCCGCGGTAGCCGGACGAGTTCGTGGCCGAGGCCGGCGAGTTCGTCGAAGGCCTGGCGCGGGTCCTTGCCGACCAGGTTGGCGATCACCCGCAGCAGGGTGCCGATCACCAGCCGGAGCAGGACGTACGGGAGCAGCACGCCCTTGGAGTTGGCGAGCAGGGTGTAGACGGCGCCGGCCTTGTCGACGCGGTGCGGGTGGGCCGGTCCGCAGTCGATGGCGCGTCGCTCGCGGCTGGCGGCCTCGGCGTGCCGCAGGACCGCGTCGGGGGCGATGACCACGCGGTGGCCGGCGGCGTTGACCCGCCAGCAGAAGTCGGTGTCGTCGCGCATCAGCGGCAGGGCCTTGTCGAAGCCGCCGAGCTCCTCGAAGACGTCGCGCCGGACCAGCATGCCGGCGGTGGAGACGGCGAGCACCGGGCGGACCTGGTCGTGCTGGCCCTGGTCCTGCTCGCGGCGGTCGAGGCCGGTCCAGCGCCGGCCTGAGCGGGCGATGCTGACGCCGATCTCCAGCAGCTGCCTGCGGTCGTACCAGCTGCGCAGCTTGGGTCCGATCACGGCGGCGCTGGGGGTGGAGTCGGCGACCTGGAGCAGGCGGCGCAGGGCGTCGGTCTGCGGCTCGCAGTCGTCGTGCAGCAGCCAGAGCCACTCGATCGGGCGAGTTTCGCGGGGGCCGCCCCGGCCCAGGTCGTCCTGGGCGCCGAGCGGGTCGCCGAAGTCGTCCCAGTCGCCGGTGACCGGGTCGTAGCCGGACGGGTCGAGGCTGTAGGACAGGTCCTCGGGCCGTAGTGGGGGCGCGCTCGCGACGGCCTGTCCCACGGCGGTGCCGAATCCGGCGCGCCGGCCGAGGATCAGCGGACCGCTGTCGGGCAGCCAGTCGCCGAGGGTGTCCTGCAGCAGCTGCGGCGAGGTGTCGGTCGAACCGGTGTCGACGGCGATGATGCGCTGGACCTGTCGGTCCTGGCCGAGCAGACCCGCCGTCGCCTGCGGGAGCCAGCGGGCTCCGTCGTGCGAGACGATCACGGCGGTGACCAGATGGCGCGGGTACGCGGGCGGCCTGGCGGCGGAGAAACCGCTCTGGTGGCTGTAGACGGTCATCGAGTGCGCGGGCCCCAAGTTCTCAGTGGACGCAGCCAGTGGACGCAGCCGGTGGACGGCGGGTGGTGTGCGATGCCGTCCTGATGGGCCGTGGAGTACGGGCCGGGCGGCGGCGCGCGGGCCGGATGCCGGGCATCCGGGTGGCCCACCACACTAACGGCTCCCGATGGCGGGATTGCTCCCGGAGTCTGTGCAGACGGTGTTCGGGGAATGCGAAAGCGCCCCACCGTCCCGGTGAGGCGCTGGCAGAACTGCTGTGACGGACCCGGCCGGTACAGCGGTGGTCGCGGTGGAGGTCGTGTCCGTGGCGGTCGGCCCGGAGTGCTGCGCTGGCGGTGTGCTCAGACCGCGCTCTTCTTCAGCCGACGGCGCTCGCGCTCGGAGAGGCCACCCCAGATTCCGAAACGCTCGTCATTTGCGAGCGCGTATTCGAGGCATTCCGAACGGACTTCGCAGGCGAGGCAGACCTTCTTGGCCTCGCGGGTGGATCCACCCTTCTCCGGAAAGAACGACTCCGGATCGGTCTGGGCGCACAACGCCCGCTCCTGCCAGCCGAGTTCTTCTTCTTCCTCTTCGATGCCCGCACCGATCAACAGCTCAAAGAGCTCGCTCATTTGGCGCGCCTCCTCTGCCCCTTTTGGCGTCCCCGTGGTGTTGCCGTTGCCTGGAGCGGCGGAACGACACGAGTGAAATTACATGTGCGTCACTCTGGCCCAGTCAAGCCGAGCTCTGGTATTGGGCCCAGGATTCACTCCCCGGAACCAAGGCACTACGACAAGTGTACATATCCGGACATTCGGAACCTACTGCTCCGATAGCCATCAATCGCCCGGAACCACCCGTCCGCTGACTCACGGTCAACACGGAGTGCCGCGGACCCGACCATCCCCTCAAGGGGGGGACGCGGCGCGCAACCGCCTGGTTGCCGGGTCATTCGGCTGCCTTCCCGGCGATCTTCGCATCGAAACATAGAGGGTGATTTATCACTCCATCTGGTGGTTCATTGCGAGTCTGTCCCATATGTCGGATGACTCGGGTTGACACTGTCGACCCTCTTGCGGTCTCCTTGCACCCATGTCGCAGTTCGCCATCCCCCGGAGCGCCCGCCAGGCGTCGCTCCGCCGTGCCGCGAACTCGCTCTGTTGTCGCCTCTGTTCCTGCTGTATCTAGGCGCCCGCGTCCCACCGCGCGCCGCCCAGCACGAGCATCGAGGCCGCCCGCGACGACAGTCCCCCTGCTTCCTCCGCGGATCCGGCTGATCCCCAGACCACGACCAGCCGCCCAAGGAATCCCATGCGAATGCCGCGCATCCGCAAGCGCAACCGCGACCGCAGCAAGCCCGCCCGCCACCACCTGGTCCGGGTCGCCCCGCCACGCCGCGCCGACACCTCCCACCAGTCCGGGCACGCCCTCCCCAGCTGGGCCGACGGCCTGAGCGACGTCTCCATCGCCGGCGACCCGCTCGCCTTCCCCCACCTCGCCCGCACCGACCTGCCCCGGCACCCCACCACCGTGGCCGGGTACGCGCGGCTCGTCCGCGAGCTCGCCGCCGACCGCGACCGCTGGGCGCCGCTGGTCAGGTACGACGCGCTCACCCGCTGGTACGCCCGGCTGGAGACCGGGCCCGGGTACGAGGTCTGGCTGCTCAGCTGGCTGCCGGGTCAGGGCAGCGGCTTCCACGACCACGGCCGGTCCTCCGGTGTGATGACGGTCGTCCAGGGCGAACTGGTCGAGCGCTCCCTCACCCTCCCCCAGCCCGCGACCGAGGGCGCCCCTGCCGGCGAGGGCGTCCGCACCCTCCGCCCCGGCGGTCAGCGCGTCTTCTCCTCCGGCTATCTGCACGAGGTCGTCAACACCTCCCTCGAACCCGCCGTCAGCATCCACCTCTACTCCCCCGGACTGGTCGAGATGAACCAGTACACCGACACCCGGGCCCCGGAGCGGCAGCCCGAGATCCGCTGACCCCGGCCGCCCCCCCCGGGGGCGGGGCGCGGCGGGCCGCAGGGAACCGGGGCTGCCGAACCGCCGCCTCCCCGCCCCCGGGGAGGTCGTGCGGATGCGGTGGAGCGTCAGAGGTCCTGGCAGGATGGGGCCATGCGCATCGTGGCACTGGCAGGCGGGATCGGCGGGGCGCGCTTTCTGCGCGGGCTGAAGGCGGCCGTCGCCCCCGGGGACGAGATCACCGTCATCGGCAACACCGGCGACGACATCCACCTCTACGGTCTGAAGGTCTGCCCCGACCTCGACACCGTGATGTACACCCTCGGCGGTGGCATCCACGAGGAACAGGGCTGGGGCCGGACCGACGAGACCTGGTCCATCAAGGCGGAGATGAAGGAGTACGGCGTCGGACCCGAGTGGTTCGGCCTCGGCGACCGGGACTTCGCCACCCACCTGGTGCGCAGTCAGATGCTCACCGCCGGATACACCCTGAGCCAGGTCACCGAGGCGCTCTGCGTGCGCTGGCAGCCGGGCGTCCGGCTGCTGCCGATGAGCGACGACCGGGTCGAGACCCATGTGAAGATCACCGACGAGGCCGGTACCCGAGCGGTCCACTTCCAGGAGTACTGGGTCAGGCTGCACGCCGCCGTCGACGCCGAGGCGATCGTGCCGGTCGGCGCGGACACCGCCAAGCCCGCCCCCGGTGTGCTCGAAGCCATCGCCGCGGCGGACGTGATCCTCTTCCCGCCGTCCAACCCGGTGGTCAGCATCGGCACCATCCTGGCCGTCCCCGGTATCCGGGAGGCCATCGCCTCGGCCGCCGCGCCGGTGGTCGGGCTCTCCCCGATCATCGGCGGGGCACCGGTGCGCGGGATGGCCGACAAGGTGCTCGCCGCCGTCGGCGTGGAGACCACCGCGGAGGCGGTGGCCGGGCACTACGGGCACAGGGGTGCGGCCACCGGCACTTCGGCCCACGACGCCGGACGGCCTGCGGGCCTGCTCGACGGATGGCTGGTGGACACCGCGGACGAGGCCGCCGTCCCCGCCGTCGAGGCGGCCGGGATCACCTGCCGGGCTGTCCCGTTGCTGATGACCGACGTCGAAGCGACGGCCTCGATGGCCCGCGCCGCGCTGGAACTGGCCGAGCAGGTCCGCAGGTGATCCGGCTGCTGCCGGTCACCGGACTGCCCGAGATCGACGCCGGTTCCGACCTGGCCGAGCTGATCGCCAAGGCGGGCGGGTTCGAGGACGGCGACATCCTGGTGGTCACCTCCAAGGTGGTCAGCAAGGCCGAGGGCCGGATGCTCCAGGCCGCCGACCGGGAGGCCGCGATCGACGCGGAGACCGTCCGGGTGGTCGCCCGGCGCGGTCCGGTCCGGATCGTGGAGAACCGCAACGGCCTGGTGATGGCCGCCGCCGGGGTGGACGCCTCCAACACCGCGCCCGGCACGGTCCTGCTGCTGCCGGTGGACCCGGACGCCTCGGCCCGCCGACTGCGCGCCAGGATCCGGCAGCTGACCGGTCACCGGGTCGCCGTGCTGATCACCGACACCTTCGGCCGCCCCTGGCGCAACGGACTCACCGACGTCGCCGTCGGCGCCGCCGGACTGCCCGTCCTGGATGACCACCGGGGCCGCACCGACAGCCACGGCAACGAGCTGGCGATGACCGTCACCGCGACCGCCGACGAACTGGCCGCCGCCGCCGACCTGGTGAAGGGCAAGGCCACCGGCACTCCGGTCGCGGTCGTCCGCGGCCTCGGCCACCTGGTCACCGACGAGGACGGCGCCGGCACCCGCCCGCTGATCCGCCCGGCCGCCGACGACATGTTCCGGCTCGGCACCTCCGAAGCCGTCCGCGAGGCCGTGACGCTGCGCAGGACCATCCGTTCGTTCACCGCCGAGCCCGTCGACCCCGGCGCGGTGCGCCGCGCGGTGGCCGCCGCCGTCACCGCACCCGCGCCGCACCACACCACGCCCTGGCGGTTCGTCCTGCTGGAGACGCCCGGGGTCAGGACCCGGCTGCTGGACGCGATGCTCGCCGCCTGGCAGCGCGACCTGCGCGAACTCGACGGCTGGGACGCGGAGAAGATCGCCCGCCGGACCGCCCGGGGGAACGTGCTGCGTGACGCGCCCTACCTGGTCGTCCCCTGCCTGGTGATGGACGGCTCGCACGCCTACCCGGACGGGCGGCGGGCCGCCGCCGAACGCGAGATGTTCACCGTCGCGATCGGGGCCGCCGTGCAGAACCTGCTGGTGGCCCTGGCCGGCGAGGGGTACGGCTCGGCCTGGGTCTCGTCCACCATGTTCTGCCGGGACACCGTCCGCACCGTCCTCGACCTCCCCGCCGGGTGGGACCCGATGGGCGCCGTCGCCGTCGGCCGCCCGGCCGAGGCCCCGAGGACGCGGCCGGCCCGTACGGCGGAGGAGTTCGTCACCGTCCGCTGAGCGGGCCGCCGCCGGGGCTCGAACGGCTTGGAGGTGCAACCCCCGGGGCCTGAGGGGAGGCAACTCCCAGGGGCTGCGGGAGGGCCCTGGTGGGGTGGGCGGTGCAACCGACGGTGCCGGGGCCGGGCGCGCTCCGGTGCCCTCCGCATCCCGCGGTTCCCCGCGCCCCTGGAGAAGGGCCCTTCAGCGGCGGCGGTGGTCGTTCGGCGTCAGGCGAGGGCCGTAGCGGGGGGCGTGGGCAGTGGTGAGCAGGAGCAGGCGGCACAGGCGGTGGCGGTGGCCCGCGTAGGGGGCCAGGAGGTCGAGCATCTGCTCGTCGGTGCTGCGCGGACGTCCGGCGAGGGCCCAACCGACCAGGTTGGGGAGGTGGTAGTCGCCGACCGAGACCGCATCGGGGTCGCCGTTGCTGCGTTGCAGGGTCTCGGCCGCCGTCCACAGGCCGATCCCGGGGACGGCGGTGAGCCGGGCGAGCGCCTCGGCGTGGCCGAAGGCGGACGCCTCCTCCAGCCGGGGTGCCAGCCTGACGGCCCGCAGGATCGTCGCCGAGCGCTTGGGGTCCACCCCCGCGCGGTGCCACTCCCAGCTCGGGATCCGCGCCCACTCGCCGGCCGACGGCGCCACCCGCATCCCCTCCACAGGCCCCGGCGCGGGCGTGCCGAAGTCGCGCAGCAGCGTGCGCCAGGCCCGGTACGCCTCGTCGGTGGTGACCTTCTGCTCCAGGATCGCGGGCACCAGGGACTCCAGCACCAGGCCGGTCCGGCCCAGCCGCACCCCGGCGTGACGGCGCTGCGCCTCGCGCAGCGGCCCCGGCGGCAGCACCAGCCCGGACGGCTCGTCCTCGGCGCCGAGCAGGGCGGGCACCCGGTCGAGCAGCCAGTCGGCGCCCGGCCCCCAGGCCTGTGCCGTCACTTCGCCCGCACGGGCGGCGATCCGCAGGGTGCCGGGCCCGGCAGGCGTACGGGAGGCCCGCCAGATCGCACCGTCGCCGCTGCTCCGGTACGCGGGGTCGGCCGGTCCCCGGCGCAACGGGAGCAGGGTGCGGGCCAGGTCGAGCGGGTAGCCCGGCTGCCAGCGCCGTTCCGTTCCCGGCATGCCTGTCCACCGCCTCTCGCCCGACCGTCGTCGACCCGTTCCGGCCGCTCCCGGGCTGCGAGAGCTCGTGGTCCGGGGTTCTGAACGATACGCGCGAGGCCGGGCGGCTCCGACGGCCGGTACGGGCGGGGAAGCACGACGGCCGCCCGGAGGCGGCCGGGGTGGCACGGGACGGCGCGCCCGGCGGCTCACCTGCCCTGGAGGTGGGCGGCGGTGGAGCGGATGCCGGGGAGGCGGGTGTAGAGCTCGTCGCCGGGGCAGTCGGTGACGAAGGCGTCCCGGTGGCCGGAGATGGTGTTGAAGCCGACGGACTGGCCCTTGGGGTAGCGGCTGCTGTCGGAGGCGGAGACCAGGTTGGTGGTGCCCCTGGCGTCGACGTCGGTCAGGCCGAGCTTCCAGGCGGCGATCTTGGCGATGCCGTCCAGCTGGTCCTGCGGGACGGACGCGTCGGTGTAGGTGCCGATCGCGGCGACCCCCGAGCTGTTCGCGTTGAAGCCGAGCGTGTGCGCGCCGAGGACCGGCTGGTCGACCCCGCCCGCCCGGCCCTCGTAGACGGTGCCGCACTTGTCGACCAGGAAGTTGTAGCCGATGTCGCGCCAGCCGTTGGTCTTCACGTGGTACTGGTACATCGCCCGGATCAGCTTCGGGGAGTCCGCGCAGGTGTACCCGTTGGCGGTGTCGGTGTGGTGGACGAAGACCGTCCTGGCGTTGCCCGTGTACACAAACCCGGCCTGGCGCAGCGACTCGTCCGCGCCCCAGCCGGAGCGGGTGACGATACCCGGGCGGGGTGCACCGTGCGCCGCCCGGCGTGCGGGAGCCCCCGGCCGCGTGGCCGCGGCCCTGCCGGGGTCGGTTCCGGGGTCGACCAGTTCGGCCCGCAGTCCGGCCGGCAGCGGGCCGTCCTCGGCGGTGGCGCGGACGGCGATGGCGTCGCTCGGTCCGACCCAGAACGGGGCGGTGGCCCCCCGGCTGGAGTGCTCGGCGGGGTCGGGCCCGTCCTCGGAGTCGGCGGCGAGCCGGTACCAGCCGCTCCACTCTCCGGTCGCCGCGCTGCGGGTCCTGACCTCGACGCTACCCGCAAGAGTGACCCGTGGGTCGTCCCAGCTGACGCCGACCAGCGCGAAGGAACCGGTGCGGCGGGCCTGGATCTCACGTGTCTCGCCTGCTCCGGACGGGTCGGCCGACCGCGGTCCGGCCGGTGTCCCGCGCCGGGCGTCCGTCCCCGGCGGGGACGGCACCAGTGGCAGGGTGGTGATGCTCCCCGGCGCCGGGCGGGCCGCGACCGGGACCGCGCCGGCGGGCGGGGCGAGCAGGGCGGCAGCGGTCGCGCCGAGGGCTGCGAGGAGAGAGATGCGCATAAAGGGGATATTGGGGGCAAATCACTTCTGACGCCATGCCACTGGTCAAGGTGGCGCCTCCCCCTCTCGGGGGCTTACCGGAAGGTCGTAGGCTGGACGGCACCATGACTGCGCCTTTCGCTGCCGACGCCCGCACCCCCGCCGAGCTGCTGCACGCTTACCTGCGCGCCGGGGCCTCCGATGCGGATCCCTCCCGTCCCCTGGTCACCTTCTACGACGACGCCACCGGTGAGAGAGTCGAGCTCTCCGCCAAGACCTTCGACAACTGGGTGGCCAAAACCTCCAACCTCCTTCAGGACGAACTCAACGCCGGGCCCGGCGACCGGGCCGCCCTGCTGCTGCCCGCGCACTGGCAGAGCGCCGTCTGGCTGCTGGCCTGCTGGTCGGTCGGCGTCACGGCGGTACCCGGCGGCGACCCGGCCACTGCCGACCTGGTCATCAGCGGCCCGGACGGCCTGGAGGCCGCCCAGGCCTGCACCGGTGAACGGGTCGCCCTCGCCCTGCGCCCGCTGGGCGGCCGCTTCCCGCAGCGCCCGGACGGCTTCCTCGACTACGCCGCCGAGGTGCCCGGCCAGGGCGACCGCTTCGCCCCGTACTCCCCGGTCGACCCGGACAGCCCGGCGCTGGAGACCACCGTCGACGGCCTGCCGCTCAAGCTGACCGGTGACCAGACCGTCCAGCTCGCCCGCGAGGGCGCGCTGCGGCTCGGCCTGGGCCCCGGCAGCCGGGTGCTCAGCACCCACTCGTACCAGGACTGGGCCGGCCTCGAGGCCGGTCTGCTGGCCCCGCTGTCGGTCGGCGCCTCGGTGGTGCTCTGCCGGAACTCCGGCGATCTGACGGCAGCCCAGTGGGACAAGCGGATCGAATCCGAACGGGTGACTCTGCGTCTGGGCTGACCCCGCCCGCCCGGCCACGTGGGTAGGCATCCCCGACATGGCAGCGGATGACCCCAGAGACGACCCCGGTACGGATGACTCCGGCGAGCGCCCCCCGACCTCGAAAGGCGGGGGGCGCCGCCGATTTCTGCTGATCGTGTCCGGTGCCATGGCCCTCCTGCTGCTCACCGCGGGAGCGCTGGCCTGGCTGGCGTACCGCAAGCTGGACGGCAACATCGGGACGGACGACGTCACCGGCCGACGGCTGCAGAGCGACGAGCCGAACCGGCCCAGCCGGGACACCCGGGCCGGGCAGGCGCTGAACATCCTGCTGATCGGCAGCGACTCCCGGGCCGGTGCCAACGCCGCGTACGGATCGGACGGCACACCGGGCTCGGACAGCGGGCAGCGCTCGGACACCACGATCCTGCTGCACCTCTCGGGTGACCGGCAGCACGCCACGGCGGTGAGCGTCCCGCGGGACGTGATGGTGACGGTGCCGCCCTGTCAGCTGCCCGACGGCAGCCGCTCGGCCACCCGGCTCATGCAGTTCAACTGGGCCTTCGAGCTCGGCGGACCGGCCTGCACCATCCGGGCCGTGGAGAAGTTCAGCGGCATCCGGATCGACCACCACCTGATCCTGGACTTCACCGGCTTCAAGAAGATGGTGGACGCCGTCGGCGGCGTGGAGGTCTGTGTGCCGAGGCCGATCCACGACCGGGACGCCAAACTGGACCTGGCGGCCGGGCGGCAGACCCTGCACGGCGAACAGGCGCTGGGCTACGTCCGGGTCCGCGAGAGCCTGGGCAACGGCAGCGACACCGAACGGATGGCGCGCCAGCAGCAGTTCCTGGCCTCACTGGCCCGCAAGGTTCAGTCCCAGGGTGTGCTGCTCAACCCGGTCCGGCTCTGGCCGCTGCTGGACGCCGCGACCTCCGCGGTCACCGCCGACCCCGGGCTGAGCAAGCTGAGCGCGCTCTACGACCTGGCGGAGGACCTGCGCAACATCCCTCCGGCGAACCTGGCACTGCTCACCACCCCGCGCCGCCCGTACCCCGGCAACGCGGACCGGGACCAGTTCGTCCAGCCGCAGACCGACCAGCTGTTCGCCGCGCTGCGCGAGGACCGGCGGGTGGCGGTGAGTCCGTACGCGCCCGCGCCGACCAACACCGCCACCGTGCCCCCCGGCGCCACCACGGCCCCGGCCGCCACCGCCGACGCCGGGGGCGGTCTCCTCGACGACGGGGCGGACAGCGGCGCCCCGCGGACGAGCCCCGGGCCGAGCCTCGGGGTCACCCCCGGCGCCGGGGTCCGGGCGAGCAGCTCCGCGAGCGGTCCGGTGACCCCGGGCGCGAACCTGGTCGCGGGCAGCGAGGACGGCACGGCGTCCAGCGCCGGCCCGACGGCGGGCGGCTCGCCCTCCGCGCCCCCCGGATCCTCCGGTGCGCCGTCAGCATCGGGCAGTGCCGTCCCCGCAACGGGTCCGACCCTGCAGGGCAGCACCGCCGACCGGGACCTGTGCAGCATGCACTGACGCCCCGGCGGACGGGTCCGCCGACGACAACCCGGCTCCGACGTACGGCAGTTCCATCCGGCTTCGGTCGGCATCCACCCGGACTGCCTTGTCCGCCAAGGGCGTTCGGCTGCGGCGGCTCGTCTAGGGTGTGCCAGGTGAACAGCGGAAACCGGTACAGTCGCGGCATTTCGAACGAAACTCCGCACGAGGTCGACCCTGCCGACCAGTGGGTGCTCGACCCGGCCACCGGAGAGTTCCGGCTGGACCTGGAACGCCGTCCGCCCACCCTGCCGCGACCCCGGACCGGGGAGCCCGCCGAGGCTACGGGCCGACGGTCCGACGACGGCCCGCCCGGTGGCAGAGCCAGCCGCCGCCGCTCCCGGGCAGGCTCGCACGGCAGCCGACGCGCCCTCAGATGGACGGCGGGCGCCGGCTCGCTGGCCCTGGTGGTCGGCTGCGGCGGCGCCTTTCTGGCGTATCAGCACTTCAACCGGAACATCTCCGCGGTCGAGGTGAACCTCGGCGACGAGGCCGACCGGCCGGCCGGCGCCACGGACGCGCTGAACATCCTGGTGATCGGCACCGACAGCCGCGAGGGCCTCGGCCGCGACTACGGCGACGAGGGCAGCTCCGGGCACGCCGACGCCACCCTGCTGTTCCACATCGCCAAGGACCGCAGCAACGCGACGGTGATCAGCATCCCGCGCGACCTGCTGGTGCGGATCCCGGACTGCCGGAACGGCACCAGGAAGATCCCGGGCGAGAGCCGGGCGATGTTCAACACCAGCCTGGGCCAGGCCGGCCGGGACCCGGGCTGCACCTGGCTGACCGTCGAGAAGCTGACGAACATCCGGGTCGACCATTTCGTGATGGTCAACTTCGAGGCGGTGAAGACCCTTTCGAGCGCCGTGGGCGGGGTCGAGGTCTGCGCGGCGAAGGACATCGACGACCCGGGCTCGCACCTGAGGATGACCAAGGGGCGGCACACCGTCCAGGGCGAGGAGGCGTTGGCCTTCGTCCGCACCCGGCACTCGGTCGGCCTGGGCGGCGACCTGACCCGGATCCCGCTGCAGCAGCAGTTCATCGGCTCGGTGATCCGCAGGATGAAGAGCAGCGACACCCTGACCAGCCCCACCAAGCTCTGGCGGCTGGCCGAGGCCGGCACCAGGGCGCTGACCGTGGACTCGCAGCTCAAGGGCATCGACAAGCTCAGGAACCTGGCCCTGGACCTGCGGCGGGTCAACCCCGGGAACATCACCTTCACCACCGTGCCGGTGATCGACGACCCCGAGCAGGAGGGCCGGCTGACGCTCCTCAAGCCCGACGCGGACCGCCTCTTCTCGCTGGTCGCGGCCGACCGCCCGCTCACCACCGCCGCCCACTCGCCGTCCGCCGGCCCTTCGGCGTCGAGCCCCCCGGACGCCGCTCCCGGCGCCCCGCGGATCGACCCGGCCGAGGTCAGACTCACGGTGCGCAACGGCACCGGACAGACGGGCCAGGCCGCAAGAGCCGTCACCGCGTTGCAGGGCCGGGGCTTCGACCGGGCCGCCGCAGGACGGGACGCCGAGGTGACTGCGACCAGTACGCTCTCCCACCCGCCGGGCCTGGCCGACCAGGCCGCCGCACTGGCAGCGGCACTCGGGCTGCCCGCGGACGCGGTGCGGGAGAACTCCCGGTACGGGCCGGCCGATCCGCTGGTACTGGTGCTCGGCAAAGACTTCACCAAGACGTCCGGTTCCGCCCCGGCGCCGACCGAAGCCCCGAAGAACCTCCAGCGGGTTCAGGCCGACGACACCGATGTGTGCGCCAAGTAACGAAGTGTTCTACCCACAGTCAAACTTCAATAAGAGTGACGTTCTGATCATGTAACAAAATTCAGTCCAGCTCGTGATGTCCGGTAGGTTCCCGTGAGGCGGCCGACGGGGGCCCGATTCACGAGAGGCAGCTGACCAGTCATGACCAACGTCGAGCCGATGTCCGGCGAGTCCTCAGCCGACTCCGGCATACCCGAGCTTGGCGGACGCACCTCCGCCCGGCAGGCGGCCCGACAGGGTGGGCGCAAGGGCGGCCGCCGCTGGATACGGATCACCGCGGCCACGCTCGGGTTGACCCTGGTGGCGGGCTGCGGCGCCGCGTACCTCTACTACCAGCACCTCAACGGCAACATCCAGTCCGGCAGCAAGAACCTCAGCGACGCCAAGGGCTCCAGGACCGCGCCCAACTCCGCCGGGCAGACCCCGCTGAACATCCTGCTGATAGGCACCGACAGCCGCGGCTCCGCTGCGGACGTCGCGCTCGGCGGAGCCGCCGACGACGCGGGCCGGCCCGGCCTCGCGGACGTCCAGATGCTGCTGCACGTCTCGGCCGACCGCACCAACGCCTCGATGATCAGCATCCCCCGCGACACCCTGGTGGACATCCCGACCTGTCACAGCGAGGACGGCAAGACCACCTACCCCGCCACCAAGCACACGATGATCAACGAGGCGCTGCCGCGCGGCGGCCCCGGCTGCGTGCTCGGCACCTGGGTCAAGCTGACCGGCCTGGACATCGACCACTACATGATGGTCGACTTCGCCGGGGTGGTGAACATGGCCGACGCGGTCGGCGGTGTCCCGGTCTGCGTCAACATGAACCTCTACGACCGCTACCAGCCCGGTGTCGGCGGCACCAACCTCAAGCTGCCCAAGGGCACCACCTACATCAAGGGCGAGCAGGCCCTGCAGTGGCTGCGGATGCGCGACGCCTGGGGCGACGACATCGGCCGCACCAAGGCGCAGCACCTCTACCTCAGCGCGATGATCCGGCAGTTGAAGAAGAACGGTTCGCTGAGCGACCCGGGCCGACTGATGTCGCTGGCCGAGGCCGCCACCAAGTCGCTGACCGTGGACAAGCCGATCGCCGACATCAAGAAGCTCTACGACCTGGGCAACGACCTCCGCTCGGTGCCCACCGAGCGGACCACCAGCCTGACCGTGCCGGTGGACACCGCACCCACTGATCCGGACCGCCTGGTGCTCCACAAGCAGGACACCGACCAGATCTGGAAGATGCTGCTGGCCGACACTCCGATCGACGGCAAGTCGCTCAAGGGTGGTGACGGTGCCTCGGGTGGCGCCTCGGCCAGCCCCTCCCCCAGCGGCACCACGGCGGCCGCGCCGGCTCGGGAGATCAACAAGAGCTCGGTCGCGGTCACCGTCCAGAACGCCTCCGGCGCCACCGCCCGCGCCACCGAGATCAGGGACGCCCTGGTCGAGGCCGGCTTCGGCAAGGCGACCGCGATCGGCGGCGGCGGCTCGGAGGAGAGCACCCAGCTCACGTACGGCAGCGGCCAGAGCGCCCAGGCCCAGGCGATCGCCACGGCGCTGGACCTGCCCGCCGACGCGCTCAAGGAGTCCGGCAGCAGCAAGACGCTCAGCCTGGTGATCGGCTCCGACTGGACCAGCGGCACCAGCTACCCGGCCTCGGGCGGCGCCTCCGGCAGTGCCAAGCCGGCGCCGAACAAGCTGCCGAAGTCGGTGGAGTCCACCACTGCGGACGACGAGAAGAGCTGCATGACCGTCAACCCGCAGGGCCACATCTACACCTACTGAGCCAAACCCGAGACGGATCCGGGCCGGCCGGGCCGGGACGCGCCGTCCGAGCTCGGCCGGGCCGGGCCCGGGCGCGCTCGGGCGGTTCGCCGGTGCGCCGGTGCGCCGGGCCGGATGACGCCCGGTCACGCCCGCGAGGTCGTGCGCCCGGAAGGTCGTGCGCCCGGCAGGACCGAGCCTAGGGCGCCTCGGTCAGCAGCCCGTCGGCCTCGACGTACTCCTCGCCGGTGCGCGGGCAGCGCCAGCGCCCGCCACCGGCGTCCGTCAGCGGCTCGCCGGCCCGGCCGACCCACTTGATCCGGCGGGCCGGAACCCCGGCCACCAGGGCGAAGTCCGGGACGTCCCGGTGCACCACCGCACCGGCCGCCACCAGCGCCCAACGTCCCACCGTCACCCCGGCGACCAGCACCGCCCGGCCGCCGACCGAGCAGCCCCGGCGAAGCGTCACCCCCTGGGCGTGCCAGTCCTCGCCGCGCTTCAGCTTGCCGTCCGGGTCGACCGAGCGCGGGTACATGTCGTTGGTCAGCACGGCCGCAGGGCCGATGAAGACGCCGTCCTCGATGACGGCCGGCTCGTAGACCAGGGCGTGGTTCTGCAGCTTGACCCGGTCGCCGATCCGGACGCCGGGGCCGACGTAGGCACCGCGTCCGATGATGCAGTCGGCACCGATCTCGGCCCCTTCGCGGACCTGCGCCAGGTGCCACACCGTACTGCCGGGACCGATCGCGGCCCGCTCGTCCACATCGGCACCGGACTCGATACGCACTGATGATCCATCAGAAATCGCCATGCCGCCGAACATAGCGGCCCACGCCCCAACGGGAGGGCGATACCGGGCAGTTCATGTCCCGAGTGGTGCGCGCCCGCCGGACACGGCAGAGGGGCGCGGGGAACCACGCGGCCAAACCTGCGACTTCCTCGGCAGGTTGCCCGCGCGATTGCCCGCGCCCCTGGGGGAGTGACCCCGAGTGCGGATTACTTCGGGTTGGCCGCGGCGCTGCCCATCGGCGTCGGACGCTTGCTGTCGATGACCCGGCGGGCCAGCGAGCGCGGCGAGGTGAGGAAGCCGAAGCCCCAGCTCATGTGCATGGTGGCGAGTGCCACCGGCAGCTGGATCCAGGCCTTGGCGGAGAGCCCGCGCCCCTCGACCACCGAGCCGCCGAGTATGCCCAGCAGGTAGCCGCCGGGCACCACCAGGAAGGCGGGGTGGACGGCCGCCCCCAGCACCAGGCCGGCGACGACGCCGAACAGCGCGGCCGGCGGGGCCAGGTAGCGCAGGTTGACCGAGCCCTTGTGGTAGCGGGTGACCACCCGGCGCCACCGGCCGTAGTCCTTGTACTGCTTGGCGAGCGCCCGCACGCTGGGCCGGGGCCGGTAGGTCACCCGCAGCTGCGGGGTGAACCAGATCAGCCCGCCGTCCTGGCGGATGCGGTAGTTGAGCTCCCAGTCCTGGGCGCGGATGAACTCCTCGTTGTAGCCGCCCTGCTTCTCCAGCACCTCACGGCGGAAGACGCCCAGGTAGACGGTCTCGGCCGGACCGGCCAGGCCGCCGGTGTGGAAGGCCGCGTTGCCGACCCCGATCTTGGAGGTCATGGCGGCGGCGACCGCGTTCTCCCACTCGGTCTCGCCCTCGGCGTGCATGATGCCGCCGACGTTGGCCGCCTCCATCTCGCCGAGCAGGCGGACGGCGGTGTCGACGTACCCCGGGGTGAGCAGCCCGTGGCCGTCCACGCGCACCACTATCGGGTGGCGGGAGCCGCGGATCGCCGCGTTCAGCCCGGCGGGGGTGCGACCGGTGGGGTTGGGCACGGTACGGACCCGGGGGTCCTCGGCGACCAGCTCGGCGGCGATCTCGTCCGTACGGTCGGACGAGGGGCCCAGAGCGATCACCACCTCCAGGTCGCCGGCGTACTCCTGCTCCAGGATGTGCCGGACCGCGGTGCGCAGGTGACGTTCTTCGTTGAGCACCGGCATGATCACGGAGACCGCCGGCAGCTCCTCAGCAGCCTTGGTGTTCATCGTGGCCAACCGTACCGGCGGCCCACCTTCGTTGTCAGGTTCGGGTTCGCCCGAGCGATCGTCCCGGCCGGTCCGCCCCGGCTGGTCACCCGGCCGGCCCGGTTTCCTTCGGCGCCATGGCGGAACGTTTCGCCTCCCTGTCCGCCCGCCTCGGCGCGCCCCCGACCGGCCGTGCGGCGGCGCGCCTACCATCCGAGAGATGGCCTCCTCAGCCCGCCGACCCCCCGCTCCGCCCGGCGCGGTCGCCGCCCGGTCCGGTCCGGCTCGGTCCGATCCCGCTCCGTCCGGTCCCGGCCGGCGCCGGGGCGGGCTCTGGCTGGCCGCCTGCGTGTCGGCGACCGTCCTGGCCACCTCCGGTACGGGTTGGGCGGTGCTCAACGGGGTCGGCAGCTCGATCGGCCGGGTGGACGCCTTCGCCGGGGCCGAGGACCGTCCCGACGACGACGGGGGCACCACCATCCTGGTGGTCGGCACCGACGACCGGGAGGGCATCCCGGAGGCCACCCTCAAGGACGTGCTGCACGCGGGCGGCGAGTCGTGCCACTGCACCGACACCATGATGCTCGTCCAGCTCGCCAGGGACGGCGGGCGAGCCAGCGTGGTCAGCATCCCGCGTGACTCCTACGTCACGATCCCGGCGCACCGCGACCCCGCCACCGGCAGGCGGGTCCCGGCCGGGAAGGGCCGGATCAACGCGGCGTACGGGATGGGCGGCGCACCGCTCACCGTCCGTACCGTGGAGCAGAACACCGGCCTGCGGATCGACCACTACCTCCAGGCCGACTTCCTCGGCTTCGTCTCCACCGTGGACGCGCTGGGCGGGGTCGAGGTGTGCACCGCCAAGCCGCTGAAGGACGAGTTCGCGGGCCTGGACCTGCCCGCCGGGACGACCCGACTGGACGGCGCGGGCGCACTCAGGTACGTCCGCGCCCGGCATGTGGACGGCAGCTCCGATCTCGGCCGGATGTACCGTCAACAGCGTTTGCTGGCACAGCTGTTGCGCCAGGCGACCGACACCGGCACGCTGCTCAACCCGGGACGGCTCGGCCGGGTGGTGGACAGCCTGCTGAAGTCGGTCAAGGTCGACAGGGGGCTCTCCGCCGACGACCTGCTCGCCCTGGCCGACCGGCTGAAGGACCTCTCGGCGGCCAACGCGGACTTCGCGACCGTCCCGCTCTCGGTCGTCGACCACCAGGTCCCCGGCGTGGGCTCGACCGTCCTGTGGGACCAGCGCGCCGCCAAGGCCCTGTTCACCGCCGTACGCGAGGGCAGGCCGCTCACCGGGCCCCCGGAGGCTCCCACGGGGCCGTCGCCCGCACCGGGTACGGCGGGCGCATCGGGTTCAGCAGGCGCATCGGGTTCGGCGGGTTCGGCGGATGCTTCCGCCTCCCCCGGGTTGAGCGTGCAGCCCGGGCAGATCCGGGTGCAGGTGCTCAACGGGGCCGGGACGCCGGGACTCGGCGCCCGGGCGGACGGTGACCTGCGCAAGCTCGGCTTCGCCACCACTGGGACGCCGTCCAACGCCGATGGCATCGGCGGCGCGACCAGGACGGTGGTCAGGTACGACCCGCGCTGGGACGAGTCGGCACGGACGATCGCGGCCGCGCTGCCCGGTGCGCAGCTGGTCCGGACGCCGGGACTGGGGGCAACCCTGCTGGTGATCGCGGGCAGCGACTACCTGGGGGTGACTGCGCTGCCGGGTGCACCGTCGGCACCGGCGTCGGGGCCGGCATCGGCGTCGGCAGCGGCGTCGGCAGCGGGGCCGGCATCGGGACTGGCGTCGGGATCGGGCTCAGGTTCGGGTTCGCCGACCGTCTCGGCCGCCACGGGCAGCGAGATCGGGTGCCCGTGACCGGCACCCGGAACGGTCGGCAGGCCCGCAGTCGCCGGCAGCCGCGCAGCCGGCCAGGCAGCTGATCAGGCAGTCGGTCACGCAGCCGGCCGGGAAGTCGGTCAGGCAGCACCCGTCGGTCGGCGCTCCTGGAACAACGGGTGGCCGGGTGCTTGTGCACCCGGCCACCCGTTCCCCGATCCGGCCGCTCCCGGCCGGTCGCTGTGCGGTCAGTCCGTCGCGATCGCCGCGAGAACGTTCATCCGTCCGGCCCGGAAGGCCGGGAGCAGTGCGGCCAGCAGGCCGATCACGGCGGAGGCCAGCAGGACGACGACGATCTTCTCGGTCGGAATGGCCAGGGTGCTCAGCCCCCGGTCGGCGAGGACCCGCTGGGCGGTGATGCCCCAGGCCAGGCCGAGACCGGTGCCGAGCAGGGCGCCGAAGACCGCGATGACCACCGACTCCAGCCGGATCATCCGGCGCAGCTGACGGCGGGACAGGCCGATGGCGCGGAGCAGGCCGATCTCGCGGGTCCGCTCGACCACCGAGAGGGCCAGGGTGTTCACCACACCGAGGACCGCGACCACGATGGCGAGCAGGAGCAGGCCGTAGACCATGTAGAGCAGGGTGTTGACCTGATCCTGGACGATCTTCTTGTAACCGGCCTGGTCCTGGACGGTGAGCTGCGGGTACGCCTTGAGCGCCTCCTGCAGGGCGTCGAGCGTCCCAGCCTTGTCCGCGCCCGCCCCGGCCTTGCCGAACAACGCGGCGTCCTGCGGCAGTTCGGCGGCCGGGACGGCCTTGGTGACGGTGTCGAGACCGACGAACAGGTTGCCGTCGGAGAACGAGTTGCCCTTGGCGGTGATCAGGCCGAGCACCAGGCTCTGGGTGTGGCCCTGGCCGTAGTCGGCGGTGAGCCGGTCGCCGACCGCGAGGTGGTGCCGGGTGGCGAAGTCCTCGTCCACCGAGATGCCGCCGCCGGTGATCGTGGTGGCCGAGCCGGCCTTGGCGGGGAGCCGGAAGTCGTCGACGAAGGTCGGCGAGACGGCCGTCAGCCGGCTCTTGCTCGTACTGCCGTCCGGCAGGGTGAGGGTGGCGGCGAGCTCCTTCTCCTCGGTGAGGTGGGCGAGGCCCTTGGCGGACTTCGCGGCGCTCACCATGGCCGGGGTGAGGCCGTTCTGGTTGCCCTGCACGACGTAGTCGGCCCCGACGGACTTGTCGATCTGGGCATTGGTCGAGCTGACCATCGAGGAGGTGAAGACCGAGGCTCCGATGACCAGCGCCAGGCCGATCATCAGCGCCGCGGCGGTGGCACCCGTCCGGCGCGGGTTGCGCATCGCGTTGCGCTGGGCGAGGCGGCCGGACGGGCCGAAGAGTGCGGGCAGTACTGCGCCGAGCACCCGGATCAGGCCGGTGGCGAGCAGCGGGCCGATCACCACGAAGCCGATCAGCGTCAGCACCACGCCGAGGCCGAGGAACGCACCGCCGGTGGCGGCCTCGCCCGCCCGGGCGGCCGCGACCAGCAGGGCGGCGCCACCGGCCGTCAGCACCAGGCCGACGGCGGCGCGGATCCGGTTGGCCCTGGCCTCGGTCGGGGTGCCGTGGTCGCGCAGGGCGGACATCGGGGAGATCTTCCCGGCCCGGCGGGCCGGTATGAAGGCCGCCACCAGGGTGATCACGATGCCGACGGTGTACGAGGCGATCGGGACGGAGGCACCGATCTCCAGGGCGGCGGAGGTCAGGTTCATACCGACCGCGCTCATCAGCCGGATCAGCAGCATGGCCAGGCCGATGCCGCCGAAGAGGCCGAGCGTCGAGCCGAGCACCGCCAGGATTAGGGCCTCGACCAGCACCGATCCGTTGACCTGGCCCCGGCTGCCGCCGATGGCGCGCAGCAGGCCGATCTCACGGGTGCGCTGGGCGACCAGCATGGAGAAGGTGTTGATGATCAGGAAGCCGCCGACCAGCAGCGAGACACCGGCGAAGCCGAGCATGGCGTACTTCATGAAGTCGAGGAAGGAGCCGACGCTCTTGGCGTTCTCCGCCTTCTGCTCGGCCGCGGTCTTCAGGTCGAAGCCAGTGCCGACGGCGGTGGCGGCCTCGGTCCTGAGGTCGTCGTTGCTGCGGCTGCCGTCGCCGAAGACCTCGACCGAGGTGTAGGCGGTGGAGTCGAGCAGCAGCCGCTGGGCGGTCGGGGTGTCCAGGAAGGCGAGCGCCGCGCCGGGGTTGGTGGTCCTGAAGGTGGCGATACCGGAGATCTTGAGGTCGTAGCTGCCGGTCGTGGTGATCAGGCGGAGCGGGCTGTCCAGGCCGAGGCCGGCCTTCCTGGCGGTGTCGCTGTCCAGCAGGACCTGGCCGGGGCCCTGCGGGGCGTGGCCGGAGGTGATCTCCAGGGACTTGCGCGGGGTCTGGACCCAGCTGCCGGTGAGGGTCGGGGCGCCGCTGGTGGGGCCGACCGTCTTGTTGGTGGCCGGATCGACCAGGACGGTGCTGGACACCATGACCTCGCCGACCACGGACCCGACGCCCGGCAGGCCGGAGACCTTCTGCACGGTCTGGACCGGGACCGTCCTGACCTTTCCGCCGACCTGCTGGTCCGCGGTGTCGTCGCTGTGCGGGCGGACCGAGACGTCGGACGCCGTGGAGGCGAAGAGCTTGTCGAACGTCGTGGTGGCGGTGTTGGAGAAGACCAGGGTGCCGGAGACGAAGGCGACCGAGAGCACCACGGCTATCAGCGAGAGCGCCATCCGCCCCTTGTGGGCGAGGAAGCTCCGCAGTGAGGTCTTGAGCAGCATCGGAGGGCCCCTCAGCTGGTGCGCTTGCCGTCGAAACGACGCATGCGCTCAAGGACGGAGTCGGCGGTGGGGGCGTGCATCTCGTCGACGATGACGCCGTCGGCGAGGAAGAGCACGCGGTCCGCGTAGGAGGCGGCGACCGGGTCGTGGGTGACCATGACGATGGTCTGGCCGAGCTCGTCCACCGAGCGGCGCAGGAAGGTCAGCACCTCGGCGCCGGAGCGGGAGTCGAGGTTGCCCGTCGGCTCGTCCCCGAAGATGATCTCGGGGCGGGCGGCCAGCGCCCGGGCGACCGCGACGCGCTGCTGCTGACCGCCGGAGAGCTGGGTCGGACGGTGCTTCAGCCGGTCGGCCAGGCCGACCGTGGCCACGACCTGGTCCAGCCAGGCCCGGTCGGGTCTGCGGCCGGCGATGTCCATCGGGAGCGTGATGTTCTCCAGCGCGCTGAGCGTGGGGAGCAGGTTGAAGGCCTGGAAGATGAAGCCGATCTTGTCCCGGCGGAGTCGGGTGAGCTGACGGTCCTTCAGTCCGGTGATCTCGGTGTCGCCGATGAAGATCCGGCCCGAGGAGACGGTGTCGAGGCCCGCCAGGCAGTGCATCAGCGTCGACTTGCCCGAGCCGGACGGCCCCATGATGGCGGTGAACCGGCCCCGCTGGATGTCCACATCGACCGAGTCGAGCGCCGTGACCCTGGTCTCCCCCGCGCCGTACGCCTTGGTCAACTGCCGTGCGGAGGCCGCCGGAGCGGTCTCACCGCCGGGAAGCCGTGGGTCCTGTACGGCTGTCGCTGCCGTCGTCACTGGAGTCTCCTCGATCTGTGGTCCACCCGTTGACCCGAGCCTGACGCAGACCACCCGCCCGCCGACATGGTGCAGGCTTCCGTCTTCGTTCTCGGGTTGACCCCACCCCTGAGCTGCGGCCGGCGTTACCGCCGTCCGGTGGAGTGGGGAGATAAACACCACGTTAGGAGCGCCCCGCGAGTGAATCGTCATCCGCCGGGAGGAAGCCGGACGACGCCCGCTGTACGGGATGCGGGCCCCCTCCCCTAGGGGGCCTGGCCGCCCGTCTCGGGGTCAGCCCGCCAGGGCCGCTCCGGCGGCCGGTTCGGCGCTCGTACCGGTGTGCCGGTCCAGGGCGGCGGCGAAGGCGTCCACCACCGGTGTGAGCAGGACGTCCGTCTCCCGCTCGACGGCGGTACTGCCGTCCTCGCGGACCACGATGTGCCGGTCCAGCACGAACCAGCCCCGGGTGACGTGCTCGGCCCCCATCGAGGCGAGCACCGGGCGCAGCGCGTAGTCCACCGCGAGGACGTGGGCGGCCGATCCGCCGGTGGCCAGCGGCAGCACGGTCTTGCCCACCAGGGCGTACTGGGGCAGCACGTCCAGCAGGGTCTTCAGCAGGCCCGAGTAGGCGGCCTTGTAGACGGGCGTCCCGATCACCACGCCGTCGGCCCGGGCGAACAGCTCCAGGGCGCGGGCCAGCTCGGGGTGCGAGGTGTCGGCGGTGAGCAGCGCCTCGGCCGGGAGGCTGCGGACCTCGAACGGGACCACCCGGTGGCCGTGGGCGGTGAGGCGGGCGTCGACGTGGCGCAGCAGGCGGGTGGTGCGGGAGGCCGGTGAGGGGGAGCCGGAGACGGAGAGGACGGTGGCCATGGAGTTCACCTCGGGGCAGGGCACGGCGCAGGACCGGGCAAGGACGCCTGCCCGAACCGTCCCGACCACGGGAGTCAGGGGCGGCCGGAAGTCGGACGGAAGTCGGCCGGGCAGGCGGCCGGGCAGGCGGGAGCGGAAGGGGCGGGCGCCTCCGGTGCGGGCGCCGCGGCGGGAGCGAGGGTCGAACGGTGGCGAGCGGTCAGCCACGACACAGCGAACAGGACACCCGCAGCAGGTCGACGTGCCGCCGACGGGTGAGGATCCAGCGCTGTTCCATGCGCGCCATGCAAACACGCGTGCTCCGGACCGGTCAAGGATGGTCCCATCAGGTGAACACGGCGGTGACCATGCGGCGGAACCATCCGATGCGTGCATCAAATCTGCTACAAGCGGGCCGCTGGGCACCCCGGCCGCACTGCCGGGTACGGCTTTGGGGCATCCTTCCCCACATGAACACGTGGCAGGAGGACCGCCCGAGCGGCGGCGGCAGCTCGTACGGTCAGGGCAACGGCGCCGGCTCCTACGGTCGGGGCAGCGGCGCGGAGCCGCCGCTGCCGCCCTCGCTCAACCCGCGCGGGCCCGGCGCGCCCCAGGGTCCGCAGCCCGCGGCACCGCAGGGCGGCGGCTACGGCGCCGCGCCCGGGTACCCGCCGCGGCAGGGCGGGATGCCGGCCGCGGGCGTGCCCCGGCAGGGGGCGGTGCCCCCCGGTGCCGTGCCGTCGGGCCCCGTACCCCCCGGTTCCGTGCCGCCCGGTTCGGTGCCGCCGCCCCGGGTGGCGCCCGGGGGCGGGGCGAACCCGCGCTGGCCGCTCAGCCGGAAGATCAAGGTGACCGCGCTGGCGGTGGTCGGCGCGCTGCTGGTGACCGGGCTCGGCACCTACTTCTGGGCCGACTCCAAGCTCAACCACGAGAACACCCTGGCCTCGTACCCGGGCCGGCCGCCGGCCGGGAAGGGCACCAACTGGCTGATCGTCGGTTCGGACAGCCGGGACGGGCTCACGGACGCGCAGAAGGACTCGATGCACACCGGTACCGACACCGGCAAGCGCAGCGACTCGATGATGGTCCTGCACATCGGGGACAGCGGGAACACCCTGATGAGCATCCCGCGCGACTCCTGGGTGCCGATCCCGCAGCACCTGAACACCAACGGGAACGGCAAGACGATCCCCGCCACCACCGCGAAGATCAACGCGGCCTTCAACAACGGCGGCGGCCAGTTGCTGGTGCAGACCATCGAGACCAACACCGGCATCCACATCGACCACTACGCCGAGATCGGCTTCGCCGGGTTCGTCGGCATCGTGGACTCGGTCGGCGGTGTGAACATGTGCATCGACAAGGACATCTCGGACCAGGACTCGGGCCTCAACCTGAAGGCCGGCTGCCAGACCCTGAACGGCACCCAGTCACTGGCCTTCGTCCGGCAGCGGCACCAGATGGCCGACCAGGACCTGGGCCGGATGCGCAACCAGCAGAAGTTCCTCTCGTCGCTGGGCAAGCAGGCGTCCTCCCCGGCCACCCTGCTCAACCCGTTCACGCTCTACCCGATGATCAGCTCGGGCCTCGGCACCCTGATCGTGGACAACGACACCGGCCTGACCGACCTCGGCTCGTTCTTCCTGGCCATGAAGGGCGTGTCCGGCGGCAGCGGGAAGACCATCACCGTCCCGGTCGGCAACGCCAACTACCGCACCCCGGACGGCGAGTCGGCGCTCAAGTGGGATCCGGTGAAGTCCAAGGAGGTCTTCGACGCCTTCAGGAACGACACCCCGGTGCCGGACGTCAAGTAGCCCGCCGGGCAGCACTGAGGGCCCCGCCGACGCTCCGTCGGCGGGGCCCTCGCGTCGCCGGTGACTACGGCAGGTTGCGCGCCATGACGATGCGCTGGACCTGGTTGGTGCCCTCGTAGATCTGGGTGATCTTGGCATCGCGCATCATGCGCTCGACCGGGTAGTCGCGGGTGTAGCCGTAGCCGCCGAGCAGCTGGACGGCGTCGGTGGTGATCTCCATGGCGACGTCCGAGGCGAAGCACTTGGCCGCGGCGCCGAAGAAGGTCAGGTCGCCGTCCAGGCGCTGGGACTTGGCAGCGGCCGCGTAGGTGAGCTGGCGGGCGGCCTCCAGCTTCATCGCCATGTCGGCCAGCATGAACTGGACGCCCTGGAACTCGGCGATGGCCTTGCCGAACTGCTTGCGCTCCTTGACGTAGCCCTTGGCGTAGTCGAGGGCGCCCTGGGCGATGCCGAGGGCCTGCGCGGCGATGGTGATGCGGGTGTGGTCCAGCGTCTTCATCGCGGTGGCGAAGCCGGTGCCCTCGGCGCCGATGATGCGGTCGGCGGGGATCCGGACGTTGTCCAGGTAGACCTCGCGGGTCGGCGAGCCCTTGATGCCGAGCTTCTTCTCCGGCGCACCGAAGGAGACGCCCTCGTCGCCCTTCTCGACCACGAAGGCCGAGATGCCCTTGGAACGCTTCTCGGGGTCGGTCACCGCCATGACGGTGTAGAACTCCGAGACGCCCGCGTTGGTGATCCAGCGCTTCACGCCGTTGAGCACCCAGAAGTCGCCGTCGCGCTCGGCACGGGTCTTCATGCCGGCGGCGTCCGAACCGGCGTCCGGCTCGGAGAGGCAGTACGAGAACATGCCCTCGCCGCGCGCCAGGGCGCCGAGGTACTTCTGCTTCAGCTCCTCGGAGCCGGAGAGCTGCACCGGCAGCGAGCCCAGCTTGTTGACGGCCGGGATCAGCGAGGAGGACGCGCAGACCCGGGCGACCTCCTCGATCACCAGCACGGTGGCCAGCGCGTCCGCGCCCTCGCCGCCGTACTCGGTGGGGACGTGGACCGCGTGCAGGTCGTTGGCCTGCAGCGCGTCCAGCGCCTCCTGCGGGAAGCGGCCGTGCTCGTCGACCTCGGCCGCGAACGGGGCGATCTTCGCCTCGGCGAGCGAACGCACCGCCTCGCGGAGCATCTCGTGCTCGTCGCTGAGCCGGAACAGGTCGAAGTCCGCCCCTGAGTTGCCCGCCATCTGCCTCGCCCCTTGACCGTGTTAGTTACCGTTAAGTAGCAGTATTGACCCTCATTCTAGGCTCGCTCCCTGTCTACCCCGTACGTGACGTCCACGACACCCCCGCCCCGCGGTCAGCGGACGCTGTCGCCCAGCACGTCACCACTGGTGCGGTGGGCGGCGAGGTACTCGCTCATCCGGTCGTTGCGCATGGCCTCCCAGAGCGGGGCCGCCGCCTGCCGGTCCAGCTTCACCGCGGACTGGCCGTCGATGGTCGCGAAGCCGCCGAAGGGAGCGTTCATGAAGCTCACGTCGCCGACGCGCAGGCTGCGCATGCTCCAGGCCAGGTCGTACAGGTCGCTGTTGCTCAGCTTGTCGTCCACGCTGACCACGTCGCCCACCGACTGCAGCAGGCCGCCGAGCCTGGTCGGGCTGGAGAGGGTGCCCGAGTTCATGGTCTGCTTCATCAGGGCCCGCAGGAAGTTCTGCTGACGCTTGGTGCGGTCCAGGTCCCCGTTGGGCAGGCCGTGGCGCTCGCGGACGTACTGGAGGGCGGTGTCGCCGTCCATGTGCTGGGTGCCGGCGTCCCAGTGGCGGGCGCCGCCGACCGCCTCGATGGTCTTGGGGATGGTGATGTCCACACCGCCGACCGCGTCGGTCAGCGAACGGAAGCCGTCCCAGTCGATCACCGCGACGTGGTCGATCCGGATGTCGGTGAGGTTCTGCACGGTCTGGACCATCAGGGCCGGGCCGCCCCAGGAGTACGCGGCGTTGATCTTCGCCTGGCCGTGGCCGGGGATGTCCACCCAGGTGTCACGGGCGATCGAGACCACCGAGACGCTCCTGCGGTCGGCGGCTATGTGCATCAGCATCATGGTGTCGCTGCGGGCCGCCCCCTCCTTCCAGGCCGGGCCCTTGGCCTCGGACCCGGTGGTCGGCACGTCCGAGCGGGCGTCCAGGCCGACCAGCAGGAAGGTCATGCCGCTGTGCGGAACGGCCTGCGGCTGGGCGGACTCCGGGAGGGTCGGGAAGGCGTTCGGGATGCGCTGCACCGAGGAGGCGTAGTGGTTCGCCGTCCAGTAGAGCGCGCCGACCCCGCTGCCGAGCACCACCAGCAGGGCCACCAGCGCCCAGAGCAGCACCCGCCGGGTGCGGCGCCTGCGCCCGGCGCCGGCCGGCTCCGCCGGCCCGGATCCGTCGGACTCCGCTGCGGACCGGTCGTCGAACAGGCTCAGGTGGGCGGGTTGCTCCGCGACCGGGTCGTGCTGCGTGTCGTCCTTCGAATCCATGCCGGGCATTCTGCCGCCAGTCACACGGATTCCCGTCATCGGAACGGCAGTTCCGGGCGGTCCGCAACCACGCGGGAACAACATCGTTACCGACCGGCGGCCTGCCGCTCCCGGCGCCCGGCGAGGACCGCTGCGGAGCCCGTCCGGCCGCCGGATACCATCGACCCCTGCGGCCGGACGCAGACCTGCACGGTTCCGGCACACCTGACATAAGGGGAAGCGCGTGACCCTCCGCATCACGGTGATCGGCACCGGTTACCTCGGCGCGACGCATGCCGCCTGCATGGCGGAGCTCGGCTTCGAGGTGCTCGGCCTGGACATCGACCCGGAGAAGGTCGCCGCCCTGTCCGCCGGACGCGTGCCGATGTACGAGCCGGGCCTGGGCGAACTGCTGCTCAAGCACGTTGCCGGGCAGGAGGGTTCGACCGGGCGGCTGCGCTTCACCACCTCGCCGCAGGAGCTCGCCGACTTCGGCGACGTGCACTTCATCTGCGTCAACACCCCGCAGAAGAAGGGCGAGTTCGCGGCCGACATGTCCTACGTGGACGCCGCGCTCGACTCCATCGCGCCGTACCTGACCCGGCCCACCCTGGTGGTCGGCAAGTCCACCGTCCCGGTCGGCAGCGCCGCCCGCCTGGCCGACCGGCTGGCCGAGCTCGCCCCCGCCGGAGCCGACGCCGAACTCGCCTGGAACCCCGAGTTCCTGCGCGAGGGCTACGCCGTCGGCGACACCCTGCACCCCAACCGGCTGGTGGCGGGCGTGCGCAGCGAGCGGGCCGAGCAGCTGCTGCGCGAGGTGTACGCGACGCCGATCGCCGAGGGCGTCCCGTTCGTGGTCACCGACTTCCCGACCGCCGAGCTGGTCAAGGTCGCCGCCAACTCCTTCCTCGCCACCAAGATCTCCTTCATCAACGCGATGGCCGAGGTGTGCGAGAGCGCGGGCGCGGACGTGGTCCAGCTCAGCCAGGCGCTCGCCCACGACGACCGGATCGGCGCCAAGTTCCTCGGCGCCGGGCTCGGCTTCGGCGGCGGCTGCCTGCCCAAGGACATCCGCGCCTTCATGGCCCGCGCCGGGGAGCTGGGCGCCGACCAGGCGCTGACCTTCCTGCGCGAGGTCGACTCGATCAACATGCGCCGCCGCTCGCGGATGGTCGAACTGACCCGCGAGCAGTGCGGCGGCGGCTTCCTCGGCCGCCGGGTCGCCGTGCTCGGTGCCGCCTTCAAGCCCAACTCGGACGACATCCGGGACTCGCCGGCGCTCAACGTCGCCGGGCAGATCCAGCTGCAGGGCGCCCAGGTCACCGTCTACGACCCCAAGGCCATGGACAACGCCCGGAAGATGTTCCCCGGCCTGGCCTACGCGGACTCCGCACTGGAGGCCGTCGAGGGCGCCCACGTCGTCCTGCACCTGACCGAGTGGCAGGAGTTCCGCGAGCTGGACCCCGCCGAGGTGGGTGCCCTGGTCGCCGAGCGCCGGCTGGTCGACGGGCGGAACGTGCTGGACGTCCAGAAGTGGCGGGACGCCGGGTGGACGTACCGGGCGATGGGGCGTCCGGGCGAGTAGCGGGCGGTACGGAATGTCCGGGCCTCCGGGGCCGTTGGACCAGGGCATGACGTACGGAGACGAGGCAACGGTCCGCAGGATCCTGCGGGACAGCGGCGACACCTGGGCCGTGGTCGGCCTGTCCACGAACACCGCGCGGGCCGCCCACGGCGTGGCCCGGGTGCTGCAGGAGGCGGGCAAGCGGGTGGTGCCGGTGCACCCGAAGGCGGAGACGGTCCTCGGCGAGCAGGGCTACCCCTCGCTCGCCGAGATCCCGTTCGCCGTCGACGTGGTCGACGTGTTCGTGAACTCCGGCCTGGCCGGCGAGGTCGCCGACCAGGCCGTCGAGGCGGGTGCGAAGGCCGTCTGGTTCCAGCTGGGCGTGGTCGACGAGGCGGCCTACGCGCGCACCACCGCCGCCGGGCTCGACATGGTCATGGACAAGTGCCCGGCGATCGAACTGCCGCTGCTGTAGCGGCGGTGCCCCTGGCGGCGGTCGCGGCTCAGGCCGTCGGGAAGGCGATGTCGCAGGCCGGCTCGGTGTCGCCGGTGCCGGCCCAGTCGGTGAAGTAGACCTCCCGGCCCGGTCCGGTGAACGGCACCCGCTCCCGCTCGGCCCACGCACAGAGGGCGTCGTAGGCCGAGAGGATCTGCGGGTACTCGACCTGAGCCTTGGTGATCCGGGTGTACACCTCGTGGTGGGCCGGTTCGATCCGGCCCGGCACGGCCAGGGTGCCCGCGTGGGACGGGTCGATCGGCACGCACACCTCGACCGGCCCGTCGCTGTCCTCGTCGACCTCGCCGTGGTAGATCACGAACGGTGCCGCGACCGCGCCGCCGTACGCCGCCGCGGCCTCGGTGAGCCGGTCGGTCGCCGCCGGGATCCAGGCCGGCAGCTCCTGCGGCCCGGCGCTGCGCCGCTCGGTGAGCACCAGCTGGTCGGGCACCTCGCGGTGCTGGATCTCGTACATGTCCAGAATCCCTTCGCGTCCTGAGAGTTGGATGCGGAGGTGCACGGCGAGCTCGCGCTGGGCGGTGAGCCGCCGTTCGACGCCGTCCCAGTAGCGGGCCACCAGCAGGGCACGCTCCCGGTCCGGGGCGGCCAGGACCTCGGCGACCTGCGCCAGCGGCATGTCCAGCCCGCGCAGCAGCACGATCAGCCGGGCGTCCGCCAGCCGCCCCTCCCGGTAGTGCCGGTAGCCGGTGACCGGGTCGACCCGGTCGGGCGGCAGCAGTCCCTGCCGGTCGTACAGCCGCAGGGCCTTCGGGGACAGCCGGGCCCGGCGTGCGAACACGCCGATGCTCAGCAGTGCGTCTTCCTCCACGCCCGTCACGCTCCCCCCTGCCCCAGGGGCAAGGTCAACCGGGCACCGGAAGGGCGCGGCCCGGGAGGCGACGGGCGGACGGCGCGGCGCCGACGTGCGGGGCTGGCCGTCCGGCTCCCCGCGCCCCGGGCCCTCACCGCGCGGCGGGGCCGTCGAGCTGGGCGATGGTGGCGATCGAGGGCTTGCGGGTGCGCTGGAGGTCGGTGGCGACCGACTGGGCGTCGCGCAGCACGCGGACCGCGTTGTGCCAGGTCAGCTTGGAGAGGTCGGCCTCGGACCAGCCGCGGTGCAGGAGCTCAGCGATCAGGTTGGGGTAGCCGGAGACGTCCTCAAGACCGGCCGGGAGGAAGGCGGTCCCGTCGAAGTCGCCGCCCAGGCCGATGTGGTCGATGCCCGCGACCTCGCGCATGTGGTCGAGGTGGTCGGCGACGGTGGCCGGGGTGGCGATCGGGCGCGGGTGCCCGGCCTCGTACGCGCGGTGGCAGTCCTTCGCCGCGGGGGTGGTCTCCAGCGGGTGGAAGCCGTGGGCGCGCATGTTCTCCTCCGCGGCCTGCGTCCACTCGACGGCGGCGGGCAGGATGAACTTCGGTACGAAGGTGGCCATCGCCACGCCGCCGTTCTCGGGCAGCAGGGCGAGCACGTCGTCCGGGACGTTGCGCGGGTGGTCGCAGACCGCACGCGCGGAGGAGTGCGAGAAGAGCACCGGTGCCTCGCTGACCCGCAGGGCGTCCCGCATGGTGTCCGCGGAGACGTGCGAGAGGTCGACCAGCATGCCCAGCCGGTTCATCTCCCGGACCACCTCGACGCCGAACGCGGTCAGCCCGCCGGCCACCGGCTCGTCGGTGGCCGAGTCGGCCCAGGGCACGTTGTCGTTGTGCGTGAGCGTCATGTAGCGCACGCCCAGCTGGTGCAGGGCCCGCAGGGTGGCCAGCGAGCAGTTGATGGAGTGCCCGCCCTCGGCGCCCATCAGCGAGGCGATCCGGCCTTCGGAGCGGGCCTTCTCCAGGTCGTCGGCGGTGAACGCGAGCCGCAGCCGGTCGGGGTAGCGCTCGGTCAGGGCGCGGACGAAGTCGATCTGCTCCAGGGTGGCGCTGACCGCCCGGTCGCCCGCGTAGTCGCTGCGCACGTACACCGACCAGAACTGGCCGCCGACGCCGCCCGCGCCGAGCCGGTCCAGGTCCGTGTGCAGCCGGGAGCGCTGGTCGCCCGCCAGGTCCAGCGCGTCGAGGTCGTAGCCGACCTGGGCCCGCATCGCCCAGGGCAGGTCGTTGTGGCCGTCCACCACCGGGGTCTCGCGGAGGACGGCGCGGGCGCGGTCGAGCAGCTCTGAAGTCATGCCCCTGTTCTATACCGAGCGGGTCGTCCGCGAGCAGTGGACCGGTCGCCGGCCCCCCGTGTTGGGCCGCCGGGTGCCCGTGTCGGGCCACCGGCCGCTGTGTTAACCGGACGTTAGCTCTCGGCCCGTCCCCTCGCCGCGCTCTCCCCCGCTGGTGGACGCTGCCACCAGCGCGGCGGCCCCACCCCGGCCGCCGGCCGATTCCGGAGGTCTCCTCGCATGTCCTCAGCACGCACGTCCGCAGCGACCGCGCCCGGCGCACGCGGCACCGCCACCCCCTGGAGAGCGGTCGTCGGCGGTTCGATCGGCAACCTGGTCGAGTGGTACGACTGGTTCGTCTACGCGAGCTTCGCCACGTACTTCGCCGGTGCCTTCTTCCCGAACGGCAACCCCACCGCCCAACTGCTGAACACCGCGGGCGTCTTCGCCGTCGGCTTCTTCATGCGCCCGGTCGGCGGCTGGCTGCTCGGCCGCTACGCCGACCGGCGCGGGCGCAAGGCGGCACTCACCCTCACCGTGACGATGATGTCGCTGAGCGCCCTGCTGATCGCCGTCGCCCCCACGTACCGGCAGGTCGGCTACGCCGGAGCGGTCGTCCTGCTGGTGGCCCGCCTGCTCCAGGGCCTGTCGGTCGGCGGCGAGTACGCGGCCAGCGCCACCTACCTGACCGAGGCCTCCGCGCCCGGGCGGCGCGGCTTCGTCTCCAGCTTCCAGTACGTCTCGATGACGCTCGGCCAACTGCTCGGCCTCGGCCTGCAGATCGTGCTGCAGCACACCATGTCCCCGGCCGGTCTGCACTCGTACGGCTGGCGCATCCCGTTCGTCGTCGGTGCGGTCGGTGCGGCGGTGGTCTTCTGGCTGCGGCGCAACCTGGTGGAGACCGAGGCGTACACCGAGGCGGAGGCCGCGGGCACCGGCGGGAGCGCGGGAGGGGACGGCGCCGAGCGCGGCACGATCCGCCGACTGCTCCGGCACAGGCTGGAGTTCGTCCTGGTCATGGCGCTGACCATGGGCGGCACGGTGGCGTACTACACGTACACCACGTACCTCACCAAGTACCTCTCCAACACCGTCGGGCTGAGCAAGAACGACGCCGCGCTGGTCAGTTTCTGCGCACTGACCGTCTTCATGCTGCTCCAGCCGTTCGCCGGGGCGCTCTCCGACCGGATCGGCCGCCGCCCGCTGCTGATCACCTTCGGCGTCGGGGCCACCTTCGGCACCGTGCCGCTGATGACCACGCTCTCGCACACCGGCAGCTTCGCGGGTGCCCTGCTGCTGGCAGTGGTGGCCCTGGTCCTGGTGACCGGCTACACCTCGATCAACGCCGTGGTGAAGGCCGAGCTGTTCCCGACCCAGATCCGCGCGCTCGGGGTCGCCCTGCCGTACGCGCTGGCCAACGCGCTGTTCGGGGGCACGGCCGAGTACGTGGCGCTCTGGTTCAAGAACGCGGGCGCCGAGTCCGGCTACTACTGGTACGTCTCCGGCTGCGCGGCGGTCTCGCTGGTGGTCTACCTCTGCATGCGCGAGACCGGCACCGCCCGGCTCCGGGCCGCCGAACACCTGCCCGACGGCACACCGGCCACCACGGGGAGCCGCCGGACAACCGGTACGCCCGTAGGGGCACGGCGACCGCGCCCCTGACGGGCCCTAGGCTGAGGTGATGCGAGTACTTCTGGTCGAGGACGACGACCGGCTCGCGGCCGCCCTGGTCTCCGCGCTCGCCCGGCACGGCCACCAGGTGGTCCGGACCGGACGCGCCGACGACGCCCTGCGGCTCAAGGACACCGCCGAGTTCGTCCTGCTCGACCTCGGGCTGCCGGACATGGACGGCCTGGACGCACTGCGCCGGCTGCGCCGGGTCTCCACCGTCCCGGTGATCGTGCTGACCGCCAGGACCGAGGAGCGGGACGTGCTGCGCGGGCTGCGCTCCGGCGCCGACGACTACCTGGCCAAGCCCTTCAGGACCGCCGAACTGGTGGCCCGGATGGGCGCCGTGCTGCGCCGGGGCACCCGTCCGCTGCCCGCCGCCGCCGGGCGGGTGGTCGAGGTCGGCGACACCCGGATCGACCTGGAGACCCGGCAGGTCACCGTGGACGGCGCCGAGGTCCCGCTGACCCGGCGGGAGTTCGACGTGCTCGCGCTGCTCGCCCGCGAGCCCGGCGTGGTGCGCAGCCGGGAGGAGATCCTGGACGAACTCTGGGGCGACGTCCTGCTGTCCGCCTCCCGGTCGCTGGACGTGCACATCGCGGGCATCCGTGCCAAGACCGGCCGTCCGCAGCTGGTCGAGACGCTGCGGGCGACCGGCTACCGGCTGGCCTCCGGCTGATGCAGCGCCGGCTGCTGCTGGTCGCCACCCTGCTGATCGTCTGCCTGGTGGCGGCGCTGGCGGTGCCGCTCGCACTGGCGTACTCCTCGCACCGCACCGGGCAGTTGCTGCTCGCCCGCCGGGCCGACGCCACCCGGTTCGCCGAGCTCACCGACCGGGCGATCCGGGAGGGCGACAGCACCGGGCTCGGTGCCGAGGTCTCCCGGTACACCGAGCTGTACGGGACGGCGGTGGAGATCCGCGACCGGGACGGCCGGCTGCTGGCGGGCGGCGGCGTCGACGAACCGGCGGCCGCCGGGCGGGCGCTGTCCGGGCGCACCACCGACGGGCTCCCGCTGGTCACACCGTTCGGACCGTCGGCCGTCCTGGTCGCCGAGCCCGCCGGGCGGGACGCCCAGGTCTCGGGCGTGGTCCTGCTGCGGGCGCCCACCTCCGCGGCGCGACGGGCCGTCGGCACGGTCTGGGCCGTCCTCGCGGTGGGGTCGCTCGCGGCGCTCGGCTGCGCACTGGTCGTCGCGCGCCGCCTGGCGGGCTGGATCCTGCGTCCGGTCGGCGAACTCGACCGCACCACCCGGGCGATCGCCGACGGCCGGCTCGAAGCCAGGATCGGCCTGGTCCGGGGCCCGGTCGAACTCCGGCGGCTGGAGGAGCGGTTCAACGCGATGGCCGACGGCATCTCGGCCGCGCTGGAACGCCAGCGCGCCTTCGTCGCCGACGCCTCGCACGAGCTGCGCACCCCGCTGACCGTGCTCTCGCTGCGGCTGGAGAACCTCGAACCGCATCTGTCCCGCACCGGGCGGTCCGAGTACGAGGAGGCCCTGACCGAACTCGACCGGCTGACCGTGCTGTTGGAGGACCTGCTCACCCTCGCCCGGGTCGAGGCCGACGCCGGGCTGCCCGGCAGCGGACCGGCGAGCGGGCTGCACGAGCGGCTGACGGGCTGGCAGGAGCTGTACGCGGCGAAGGGGCTCACGCTCTCGGTCGATCTGGCGGACCAGGGTCCGCTGCCCGGTGCGGTCGCCAGGATCGCGGACATCGCGCTCGACAACGCCGCCAAGTTCGTCCCGTCCGGCGGCCGGGTCGCCGTCACCCTCGCCGACCGGACCCTGAGCGTCGCCGACGACGGCCCCGGCCTCTCCCCGGCCGAACGCGAGGCCGCCCCCGGCCGGTTCTGGCGCGCCCCCGGGCAGGGCAACGTCCCCGGCAGCGGCCTCGGCCTGGCCATCGCCGCCGAACTCGCCCGGACCTGCGGCGCCACCCTCGCCCTGCTGCCCAACCGGCCCCGGGGCCTGGTCGTCCGGCTCGACCTGGCCCCGGAGGGCCGGCCCTCCGGGGGCGCGGACCGACCCGGCCGGGGCGCGGGGGCCGGCCCGGCCGGCCGCGGGCGCGAGACCGGGAGGTGACCACCGGCGCCCGGCGCCCGAGCGGGTCGGGTCGGGTCGGGTGGGACTCCCGGAGGGGTCTTCCGGGTCAGCCGTAGACCGCGCGGTAGTAGGCCGCCGCGCCCGGGTGGAGCGGGACCGTGCCGGTGCCGATCGCGTAGCGCTCGTCGAGGCGGCTGCCCGGCGCGTCGGGCACCTGGAGGCGGTCCCGGCTGCGGAACAGCGTCCCGGTCACCGCCCGGACCACGTCCTGGTCCAGCGCGGCGCCGCAGACCAGGTAGCTGGGCGTGCCCAGGGTGTCGACGGGCAGCTGCGCCCGGTAGGCGCCGGCCGGAATCGAGACGCTCTCGTAGACCGGACCGTGCGCCCGGCGCAGCGCGGTCGCCGTCTCGCCGAGCGGGACCAGCCGGACCGGGGTGCCGACGGCGAGGTCCGCGACGGCGCGGGTGGGGACGCCGCCGGACCAGAAGAAGGCGTCGATCCGCCCGGCCCGCAGTGCCGCCACCGAATCGGCCAGCCCCAGCCGTCGGGTGCCGGCGGAGCTCAACCCTGCTGCGGCCAGGACGCGTTCGGCCGCCACCGAGGTGCCGGAACCGTCCGCCCCCGACGAGACGGCACGGCCGGCCAGTTGGCCGACCTCGTGGACCGGCGAACCGGCGGGCACCACCAGGTGCAGGTAGTTCAGGTAGAGCCGGGCAATCGCCGCGACCGCGACCGGGCGGGTGAAGGAGGCCCGCCCGGCGACCGCGTCGGCTGCGCTGTCCGCGAGGGTGAGCCCCAGCTCGGCTCCGCCCGCGTCGATCAGCCGGAGGTTGCGGACGCTGGCCGCCGTTCCGAGCACCTGCACGGTCAGACCGCCGTCCGCCCGGTGGATCTCGGCCGCCAGGCGCTGCCCGAAGGTCTCGTACGGCCCGCCCTCGGGGCCGGCTGCCAGGCGCAGTGCGGCCCGCGGCCCGTCGGCGGAGCAGCCGCAGAGCACGCCGGACCCCAGGGCGCCGAGCGCCAGCAGCGTGCGGCGCGGGAGGTCCGGCATGCCGGCCGGGTCAGCCGCCGAAGCCGAAGGAGGTGGAGCCGGCCACCTTGGCGCGCAGCTTCTTGCCCTTCTCGGTGGCCTGGGTGTTCAGCTCGGCCTGGAACTCGACCATCTTCTCGGCCAGTTCGGAGTCGAAGGCGGCGAGCATCCGGACCGCCAGCAGTCCGGCGTTGCGGGCGCCCGCGACCGAGACGGTGGCCACGGGCACACCGGCCGGCATCTGGACGATCGACAGCAGGCTGTCCATGCCGTCCAGGTAGCGCAGCGGGACCGGCACGCCGATCACCGGCAGCGGCGTCACCGAGGCGAGCATGCCCGGCAGGTGGGCCGCGCCGCCCGCACCCGCGATGATCGCCTTGAGACCGCGCCGGTGGGCCTGCTCACCGTACGCGACCATCTCGCGCGGCATCCGGTGCGCCGAGACGACGTCCACCTCGTAGCGGACCTCGAACTCGTCCAGGGCCTGGGCGGCGGCCTCCATCACGGGCCAGTCGGAGTCGGAGCCCATGACGATGCCGACGACGGGGCTGGTACTGGTGCTCATTCGGTGATCGTCCCTCGCAGGTAGGCGGCCGCGTGGCGGGCGCGCTCGCGCACGTCGTCGAGGTCGTCCCCGAAGACGTTGACGTGTCCGACCTTGCGGCCGGGCTTCACGTCCTTGCCGTACATGTGGATCCGCAGGCCCGGGTCGCGGGCCATGCAGTGCAGGAAGGCGTGGTACATGTCGGGGTAGTCGCCACCGAGCACGTTCACCATGACGGTCCACTTGGCGCGCGGGCGCGGGTCGCCCAGCGGCAGGTCGAGGACGGCGCGGAGGTGGTTCTCGAACTGCGAGGTGACGGCACCGTCCATGGACCAGTGGCCGGAGTTGTGCGGGCGCATCGCCAGTTCGTTGACCAGGATGCGGCCGTCGCGGGTCTGGAACAGCTCGACCGCGAGGTGGCCGGTGATGTCCAGCTCGCCGGCGATGCGCAGGGCCAGTGCCTGGGCCTCGGCGGCGAGTTCGGGGTCGAGGTCGGGCGCGGGGGCGGTGACCTCGGCGCAGACGCCGTTCTCCTGGAGGCTCTCCACCACCGGGTACGCGACCGCCTGGCCGCTGGGCGAACGGACCACGTTGGCGGCCAGCTCGCGGAGGAAGTCGACCTTCTCCTCGGCCAGCACGGGGACGCCGGCCAGGAACGGCGCGGCCGCCTCCTGCTCGTTGTCGACCACCCAGACGCCCTTGCCGTCGTAGCCGCCGCGCACGGTCTTCAGGACGACCGGGTAGCCGCCCCCGTCACTCCCCGGCTCGTTCGCGAAGGCGGTGACGTCCGCCGGATCGGCGACCAGGCGGTGACGCGGGCAGGGCGCACCGATCGAGTCCAGCTTGGCCCGCATCACGCCCTTGTCCTGGGCGTTGACCAGTGCGTCCGGGCCGGGCCGCACCGCGATGCCCTCGGCCTGCAGGGCGCGCAGGTGCTCGGTGGGGACGTGCTCGTGGTCGAAGGTGACCACGTCGCAGCCGGCCGCGAAGCGGCGCAGCGTGTCCAGGTCACGGTAGTCACCGAGGACGGTGTCCGAGACCACCTGTGCGGCGGAGTCCTGCGGGGTGTCGGCGAGGAGCCGGAAGCGGACACCCAGCGGGATACCCGCCTCGTGTGCCATGCGGGCCAGTTGCCCGCCGCCGATCATGCCCACCACTGGAAAATTTGCATTGCCCGCGAAAGTCACGCTGCCCAGGATATCCGGGCCGGTGGCGGGCGGTGCACCGAGCCGGGCGGCCCCGGGGCCCGGTGGCCGCGAGTGGCCCTGGGCGCCAACGGGCTTGGTGAGAACGGGTAACCTGGGGGGCCGGGCCCCAAGAAGCACTATCCGATCTTGTACGCGAGGGGCTCCGTCGCGCTGCGCCCCAGCGAGCGCCCACCTACCCCTCGTACGCGAGCACAGGAGACTGCCGGGTATGACCGCGACCACCAGCACCGAGCCCTCGCTGATCCGGCGGTTGCGCGGCCTCTCCGGTGAAGTGATCAAGTTCGGTGTCGTGGGCCTGGTCGGCGTCGTGGTGAACGCCGTGGTCTTCTGGGTCTGCCTCCAGGGCGAGGGCCTGATCCACTCGCTGGCCGGTTTCATCGCCACCGCCGTCGCGATCGGGACCAACTACCTCGGCTACCGGTACTGGCTGTACCGCGAGCGCGACGCGGCCTCCCGCAAGCGGGAGATCACGCTCTTCCTGATCTTCAGCGGGATCGGCATGCTGATCGAGAACGGCATCCTGGCCTTCTCGGTGCACGTCCTGCACTACACCTCGCCCGGCAGCCAGCTGATCGCCAAGAACGTGGTCGGCCTCGCCGCCGGGACGGTGTTCCGCTTCTTCTCCTACCGCACCTGGGTGTTCAAGGCGATGCCGGAGCTGGCCGAGCCGCAGGTCGCGGGCGAGGCCGAACTGCTCCTCGCGGCCGAGCAGCCGCAGTACGCCAAGTAACCGGGCCAAGCACCGGGCAACCGGCACAGGCGCCGAGCAGCCGGGCGCACCGGCCGCAGCCGACGCGGCGCGCCGCTACCGCACGCCGCTGCGGCTGAGGAAGAGGGCGAAGACCGGGGGCTGGAGCGAGAGCAGCTCCAGCCGGCCGCCGTCGGCCTCGGCGAGGTCGCGGGCCACGGCGAGGCCGATGCCGGTGGAGTTGCGGCCGCTGACGGCACGTTCGAAGACCCGGTTGCCGAGCTCGGGCGGGACACCTGGTCCCTCGTCCTGGACCTCCGCGACGACCGAGTTCCCGGACGGGCGGACCCGGACGGTGATGGCCCCGGCGCCGTGCATCAGGGAGTTCTCGATCAGGGTGGCCAGGATCTGGGCGACCGTACCGGGGGTCCCGATCACCGAGACGCTCTTCAGGCCCTCGATCCGCAGGCTGCGCCCGGTCTCGCGGAGCGAGGGGCCCCACTCCTCGATCTGCTGCTTGATGACGTCGTCCAGGTCGAAGACCACGGCGGTCGGGCTGTGCGGGTCGCGCTGGTTGGTGAGCAGCCGCTGCACCACGTCCGTGAGCCGCTCGACCTGCTGGAGCGCGATCGTCGCCTCCTCGCGGACGGTGTTCGGCTCCTCGGCGAGTGCGGTGATCTCCTCCAGCCGCATGGAGAGCGCGGTGAGCGGGGTGCGCAGCTGGTGCGAGGCGTCGGCGGCCAGGCGCCGCTCCGCGGTGAGCATCCGGGCGATCCGCTCGGCGCTGGTGTCCAGCACCTCGGCGACCCGGTCGAGTTCGGGGACCCCGTAGCGGCGGTCGCGCGGGCGGGGGTCGCCGGAGCCGAGGCGTTCGGCGGTCTCGGCGAGGTCGGTGAGCGGGCGGGCGAGCCGCTTGGCCTGCCAGACCGCGAGGGCGACCGCCGCCTGGACGGCGAGCAGGGCGACCAGGCCGAGCAGCAGCAGCATGTTGCCGATCTCGTGGTCCACGTCGGTCCTGGACTGGACGACGGTGACGGTCTCCCCGCTCAGGCCCTGCTCGGTGGCGGTGAGCGCGGGGCCGCTGACCGGGCGGCCGACGGCGATCAGCGGCTGCCCCGGGATGTCGACGGTGACGAAGCTGCCGTCGGTGACCTGGGCGGCGAACTTCTCCCCGGTGACCGGCTCGCCCGCGGCGAGCCGGCTCTCCACCAGGCCGAGCACGCGGACGGCCGCCGCGTCCACCCGGTCGTTCGCCGCGTTGACGATGCTCTGCTTCTCGATCAGAGCGAGCGGGACGCAGAACACCGCCACCACCACCAGGACCACGCCCAGCAGTGAGTTGATCATCCTGCGCTTCACGCCGGCGCACCCTCTGGTCGGTTCAGCTTGACGGTGTCGGTGGCCGGCTGGTCACCGGCTGGTCGGTCGGCCCCGGGGCGGCGGGTCAGTTCTTCTCGAAGCGGAAGCCGACGCCGCGCACGGTGGCGATGTAGCGGGGGTTGGCCGCGTCGTCGCCGAGCTTCTTGCGCAGCCAGGAGATGTGCATGTCCAGGGTCTTGGTGGAGGTCCACCAGGTGGTGTCCCAGACCTGGCGCATGATCTCCTCGCGGGTGACCACCCGCCCGGCGTCCCGGACCAGCACCCGGAGCAGTTCGAACTCCTTCGCCGAGAGGGTCAGCTCCTCCTCGCCGAGCCAGGCGCGGTGCGACTCGATGTCGATCTTCACGCCGTGGGCGCCGGTGGTGAGCTGGTCCACGTTGCCGCGCCGGAGCAGCGCCCGGACCCGGGCGAGCAGCTCGGCCAGCCGGAACGGCTTGGTGACGTAGTCGTCCGCGCCGGCGTCCAGGCCGACCACGGTGTCCACTTCGTCCGCGCGCGCGGTCAGCACCAGCACCGGGCAGCTGCGGCCGTCGGCACGCAGGCGACGGCAGACTTCGAGGCCGTCCATCTCGGGAAGGCCGAGGTCGAGGACGACGAGGTCGACCTCCTCGGTGAGGGCGGCGCCGAGCGCGGCCGGGCCGTCCTCGCGAACGAGGACCTCGTAGCCCTCGCGGCGCAGGGCGCGGGCCAGCGGTTCGGAGATTGCCGGGTCGTCCTCGGCCAGCAGCACACAGGTCATGGGGCGATGGTAGTCGGCTTGGCGGCCCGTGATCAGGCCCCCCGGACTGCGGATTCTCGCCGGACGGCGCAATCGCACCCCCGTCCTGCCGGGCGGAGCCGCTCCCGGCTCCCGGCGTGACCGGTCACCGCCGACGGGTCAGGGAGGACGGATGGCAGGCGGCGCGGCCGAGTTGCGGGGCGGACGCGGCCCGGATCCGTCCCCCGCCGGCCCGGCACCCGACCGGCAGGCCGGCTCCGGCGGAGCGCACCGGCCGGGTGCCGGGGCCGTGGTTCCCCTCGACGGCGACCGGCGACGCGGTGGCCGGCTGGACCACCCAGCCGGGACGGGCGGTCGGCGGGACCGCGCGCTCCTGCCCCCCGGGGGGCGGCCGCGGTGCCGTGCGGGGCCGCGTTCCCGCTGGTGGCGGGCCGGATCCGGCACCTGACGGGCACTGTGAACTAGTTCACAGAGCGTGATTGTTATCAAAGTCCGCCCAAGCCCCCGCCGATCGGCGGGCCGGTCGGGCATGGCCGAAAAATTTTGGCGCTAAACCTGCGGTTCGAAGGAAGAATTGCGAACTTGCCATCGAATGCCGCAGCGGACACCCATGATCCTTTACTTAGACAATACGTACATAGCCAGTTTTGTCCTCTGAATGACCGGAATACCGGCACGTACAGTGGTCTGGTCCCCGTCCGCCTCAACCCCCCTCTGTGCGGACGACGTCAGGCAAGGAACCCCATACCTATGGCGTCTACGACCGTGGCTGCTGACCTCGACAAGTCGGCACCCTCCAGCGGCAAGACCTTCCTCGGGCACCCCCGAGGGCTCGCCACACTCTTCATGAGCGAGATGTGGGAGCGCTTCAGCTACTACGGCATGCGTGCCCTGCTGGTGCTCTACATGACCGCCTCGGTCGCCGAGGGCGGCCTCGGCATGAAGGTGGCAGTCGCCAGCGCCGTGTACAGCGTGTACACGGCCATGGTCTACCTGCTGGCCCTCCCGGGCGGCTGGATCGCGGACCGCTTCCTCGGCGCCCGCAAGACCGTTGCGGTCGGTGGCTGCATCATCATGATCGGCCACTTCCTGCTGGCCGTCCCGGCCTCCGTGTCGTTCTTCGCCGGCCTGGCCCTCATCGCCATCGGCTCCGGTCTGCTCAAGGCCAACATCTCGACGATGGTCGGCCACCTGTACGACGGCCCGAACGACCCGCGCCGCGACGGTGGCTTCACCATCTTCTACATGGGCATCAACCTCGGTGCCTTCGCGGCCCCGCTGGTCATCGGCACCGTCGGCCAGAGCGTCAACTGGCACCTGGGCTTCGCGCTCGCCGGCGTCGGCATGGCGCTCGGCCTCGGCCAGTTCCTGCTCGGCACCCGCCACCTCAGCGCCAAGAGCGACGTGGTCACCTCGCCGATCTCGGCCGAGGAGAAGAGCGCGATCTTCAAGAAGGCCGGCCTGTGGCTGGCGCTCGCCGTGGTCTTCTACGCGATCGTCGCGGCGACCGGCAACTTCAGCATCGACTGGGCGATCTGGCCGCTGTCGATCGCGGGTATCGCGATCCCGGTGCTCGTCTTCGCCAAGGTGAAGAAGGACAAGGACCTCAGCTCGGACGAGCAGTCCAAGATGAGCGGCTACATCTGGTTCTTCGTGGCCGCCGCCGTGTTCTGGATGATCTACGACCAGTCCGGCTCGACGCTGAACGTCTTCGCCGACAAGAACACCTCCTCGGAGCTGTTCGGCATGAACTTCCCGTCCAGCTGGTTCCAGTCGCTGAACCCGCTGTACATCATGGCGCTGGCCCCGGTCTGCGCCTGGCTCTGGGTCTGGCTGGCCAAGCGCGGCAAGAACCCGACCACCACCATGAAGTTCGCCATCGGTCTGCTGATGATCGGCGCCTCCTTCCTGGTGATGATGCTGGCGATGGGCGCCGCCGCCGGTGGCGTCAAGGTCACCCCGCTGTGGCTGGCCATGGTCTACCTGATCCAGACCGTCGGTGAGCTGACCCTCTCGCCGGTCGGCCTCTCCGTCACCACCAAGCTGGCTCCCACCAAGTACGCCAGCCAGATGATGGGTGTCTGGTTCCTCGCCGTCACCGCCGGTGACTGTGTCGCCGCCATCTTCCAGCTGGTCCTGGGCGACGACGTGGTCGGCAGCACCTGGTACTTCGCGGTCCAGGGCGTGATGGCGCTGATCGCCGGTGTCGCACTGGCGATGTACCGCAAGAAGGTCGTCAAGCTCATGGGCGACGTGCACTGACGCACCCGTGAGCGAAGGGCCGGTACCCGTGACGGGTACCGGCCCTTCGGCGTCTGTCCGGGTGCCCGCTCAGACCGCCCGGACGCCCGCGTGCCAGACCGCCGCCGTGAGCGGCACACCCGGCCGGTAGGCCAGGTGGACGTGCGAGGGGGCGTCCAGCAGCTGCAGGTCGGCCCGCGCGCCCACGGTCACGCTGCCGACGTCCGGACGCCGCAGCGCGCGCGCACCACCGGCGGTGGCCGCGTGCACGGCCTCGTCGGGGGTCATCCCCATCTCGCGGACGGCGACCGCGATGCAGAAGGCCATCGAGCTGGTGAAGCTGGAGCCCGGGTTGCAGTCGGTGGAGAGCGCGACGGTGGCGCCCGCATCGAGCAGCCGGCGCGCGTCGGGGTACTTCGCGCGGGTGGAGAACTCCGCGCCCGGCAGCAGGGTGGCGACCGTGTCGGAACCCGCGAGGGCGGCCACGTCGGCGTCGGTGAGATGGGTGCAGTGGTCGGCCGAGGCCGCGCCGAGCTCGACCGCGAGCTGCACTCCGGGACCGTACGAGAGCTGGTTGGCGTGCACCCGGGGGATCAGCCCTCGCTCCTGCCCGGCCTTGAGAACGGCACGGGCCTGGTCGCCGTCGAAGGCGCCCTGCTCGCAGAAGACGTCCACCCAGCGGGCGTGCGGGGCACAGGCGTCCAGCATCTCGCCGGTGACCAGGTCGACGTAGGCCGCGGGATCGTCGGCGAACTCGGGCGCGACCACGTGGGCGCCGAGGTAGGTGGTCTCGGAGGTGTGCGAGGCGGCGATCCGCAGCGCCCGCGCCTCGTCGGCGACGGTCAGACCGTAGCCGGACTTGCACTCGACGGTGGTGGTGCCCTGGCGGAGCGCCTCGTTCAGGAAGCGGACCAGGTTGGCGTCCAGCTCCTCGTCGCTGGCGGCACGGGTCGCGGCGACCGTGGTGCGGATGCCGCCCGCGCTGTAGGACTGCCCGGACATCCGGGCGTTGAACTCGGCCGTGCGGTCGCCCGCGAAGACCAGGTGCGCGTGCGAGTCGACGAACCCGGGCAGCAGCGCCCGACCGCCGGCCTCGTACCGCTCGTCGGCGGCCGGCGCCGAGGCGGCCGGGCCGACCCACGCCACCCGCCCGGCCTCGACCAGCACGGCCGCGTCCTCCAGCAGGCCGAGCGGGCCGGCGCCGAGTGCGGGGTCGTTGGTGACCAGGCTGCCGATGTCGGTGATCAGAAGCGAGCTCAACGGGGACCTTTCGTAGAAGCGGACGCCGACGGGGGCGCGGGCGGGAGCGGGTCAGGACTGCAGGGTCGCGATGGAGTCGCGCAGGGCCGTCGGAACGTCCGCGACCAGCTGGTGCACGCCGTCGCGGACGATCAGGCGACCGCCCACCACCACGTGCCGGACGTCCGCGGCCGAGGCAGCGAAGACCGCCGTCTCCGCGCCGAGCGCGGGCGCGGGCCCGGCCGTGCGCACGGAGTCGAGCGCGACCACCGTGAAGTCCGCCAGCGAACCGGCCTCGATCCGGCCCGCCTCGGACCAGCCGAGCGAGGCGTGACCGTCCTCGGTGCCGGCCCGCAGCAGGGCGTTCGCCGTCCAGTGACCCCGGGTGCGGGTGTGCAGGCGCTCGTTCAGCTCCAGGGCCCGCGCCTCCTCGAACGGGTCGACGACGGCGTGGCTGTCACTGCCCAGGGTGATCGGGCAGCCGCCGCTGGCCAGCCGGCGGGCCGGGCCGATGCCGTCGGCGAGGTCGCGTTCGGTGGTCGGGCACATGCAGATGTTGGTCGAGGAGTCGGTGAGCAACCGGATGTCCTCGTCCGTGAGGTGGGTGGCGTGCACGGCCGAGGTACGGGGTCCGAGGACGCCGTGGTCGGCGAGCAGCCGGGTCGGGGTGACCCCGTGGGCGGTGAGGCAGGCGTCGTTCTCGGCGGTCTGCTCGGAGAGGTGGACGTGCAGCGGCGCCTTGCGCATCGCCGCCCAGTGCGCGACGGTGCTCAGCTGCTCGGCCGGCACCGCCCGGACCGAATGGACCGCCGCCCCGATCCTGACGTGCTCGCTCTCCTTGAGCTCGGCGGCCCGGGCCGCCCAGGCGTCGGCGTCCCCGTCGCTGAACCGCAGCTGCGGCTTGGTCGGCTCGGCGCCGAAGCCGGCCGAGAGGTAGCAGGTGTCGAGCAGGGTGATCCGGATCCCGGCCCTGGCCGCCGCCTCGATCAGCACGTGGCCCATGGCGTTCGGGTCGTCGTAGCGGGTGCCGCCGGGGCCGTGGTGCAGGTAGTGGAACTCACCGACGGCGGTGATCCCGGCGAGCGCCATCTCGGCGTACACCGCGGTGGCCAGCGCCAGGTAGCTGTCCGGGTCGAGCGCCCCGGCGAACCGGTACATGGTGTCCCGCCAGGTCCAGAAGGTGCCGAAGCCGACCTGGACGTTGCCTCGCAGGGCGCGGTGGAAGGCGTGCGAGTGGGCGTTCGCCTGGCCCGGCAGGGTCAGCCCGGTGAGCCGGACGGCGTCCGCCGGGCAGGGCCCGCTGTCCGGGGCGACCCTGAGGATCTTCCCGCCGACGCCGACGGTGATCAGCACGTCCTGTTCGACCACAGGACCGTTGACGTGCGGCAGCCAGGCGTACTCCGCCCAGTACGTCGTCGTCACGGCTGGCATGCGAGGTCCTCCAGTACGTCGGCGAGGGCGGCCACACCGGCGAGGCAGTCCGCCTCCTCGGCGTGCTCGGCCGGGGAGTGCGACACTCCGCTCGGGTTCCGCACGAACAGCATGGCGGTCGGGATCGCCGATGCCAGGATTCCGGCGTCGTGTCCCGCCCCGGTGGGCAGGACGGGCACGCCGCCCAGCACCTTCGCGAGACGGTCGCGCAGCGGACCGTCGAAGTCGACGACCGGCGTGTACGACTCGCGGGTCAGCTCGACCCGGACGCCGTCCCGCCCGCCGCGCTCGTCCGCCGCCTGCCGGATCTCCTCGACCAGCGCGTCCAGCGTCCGCTCGTCGGCCGCCCGGGAGTCCAGCCAGCCCCGGACCAGCGAGGCGATGGCGTTGGTGCCGTTGGGCTCCACCGCGACCTTGCCGAAGGTGGCCAGCGCACCGGCCAGCTTCGCCTTCTTGCGTGCGGAGAGCACGGTGTTGGCGTAGGTGAGCATCGGGTCGCGGCGGTCCTCGATGCGGGTGGTACCGGCGTGGTTGGCCTCACCGTGGAAGTCGAAGCGCCAGCGGCCGTGCGGCCAGATCGCGCTGGCCACCCCGACCGGCGTGCGCTCCGTCAGGTGGCGGCCCTGCTCGACGTGCAGCTCGACGAAGGCGCCGATCCGGGCCAGGCGGTCGCCGTCCGCGCCGATCGCGGTCGGGTCGTAGCCCGCCCGCTCCATCGCGTCGGGCAGCCGGACGCCGTCGGCGTCACGCAGCTCGTACGCCTGCTCGCGGCCCAGCACCCCGGCGGTGAGCCGGGAGCCGATGCAGGCGACGCCGAACCGGGCGCCCTCCTCGTCGCCGAAGTTGACGATCGCCAGCGGCTTGTCGAACTCGGCTCCGCGCGCCCGGAGTTCGTCCAGGGCCGCGAAGGAGGAGACCACGCCGAGCGGGCCGTCGAAGGCGCCGCCGTCCGGGACGGAGTCCAGGTGCGAGCCGGTGACGACGGCCCCCTCGGCCTGCGGGTCACCCAGCCAGGCCCACTGGTTGCCGTTGCGGTCCAGTTCGTAGGTCAGGCCGCGCGAGCGGGCCTGCTCCTCGAACCAGGCGCGGCACTCGGCGTCCGCGGAGTTCCAGGCGAACCGGCGGTAACCGCCGGAGGAGGCGGAGCGGCCCACGGGGAGCAGCTCCGCCCACATCCGACCGAAGCTGTCCCCGGACGGCAGAGCGGTCACAGCTCACCCATCGGGACGCGCACGCCGCGCTCGTCGGCGACCTCGACCGCGCGGTCGTACCCGGCGTCCACGTGCCGGATGACGCCCATGCCCGGGTCGTTGGTGAGCACCCGGCGGATCTTCTCGCCGGCGAGCGCCGTGCCGTCGGCGACGGTGACCTGACCGGCGTGGATCGAGCGGCCGATGCCGACGCCGCCACCGTGGTGGATGGAGACCCAGGAGGCGCCGGAGGCGACGTTGACCATGGCGTTGAGCAGCGGCCAGTCGGCGATGGCGTCCGAGCCGTCCAGCATCGCCTCGGTCTCGCGGTACGGGGAGGCGACCGAGCCGCAGTCGAGGTGGTCGCGGCCGATCACGATCGGGGCGGACAGCTCGCCGGACGCCACCATGTCGTTGAAGCGCTCACCGGCCTTGTCGCGCTCGCCGTAGCCGAGCCAGCAGATGCGTGCCGGGAGACCCTGGAAGTGCACCTTCTCCTGGGCCATCTTGATCCAGCGGTGCAGCGACTCGTTCTCCGGGAAGAGGTCGAGCACGGCCTTGTCGGTCTTGTAGATGTCCTGCGCGTCACCGGAGAGCGCGGCCCAGCGGAACGGGCCCTTGCCCTCGCAGAACAGCGGCCGGATGTACGCCGGGACGAAGCCGGGGAAGGCGAAGGCACGGTCGTAGCCGGCCAGCTGCGCCTCACCGCGGATCGAGTTGCCGTAGTCGAAGACCTCGGCGCCGCGGTCCTGGAAGCCGACCATCGCCTCGACGTGCTTGGCCATCGACTCGCGCGAGCGCTGGGTGAACTCGGCGGGCTTGGCGGCCGCGTAGTCGGCCATGTCGTCGAAGTCGACGCCGATCGGCAGGTAGCTCAGCGGGTCGTGGGCGCTGGTCTGGTCGGTGACGATGTCGATCGGGGCGTCCATCGCCAGCAGCTGCGGGAACAGCTCGGCGGCGTTGCCCAGCAGGCCGATGGAGAGCGGCTGCTTCTTGTCCCGGGCCTCGGTGGCCAGCTCCAGCGCGTGGGCCAGGTTCTTGGCCTCGACGTCCAGGTAGCGGTGCTCGATCCGGCGGGAGATGCGGGACGGGTCGCAGTCGATGCAGATCGCCACGCCGCCGTTCATGGTGACGGCCAGCGGCTGGGCGCCGCCCATGCCGCCGAGGCCGGCGGTGAGGGTGATGGTGCCCTCGAGCGTGTTGTTGAACTTCTTGGCCGCGACGGCGCCGAAGGTCTCGTAGGTGCCCTGGAGGATGCCCTGGGTGCCGATGTAGATCCAGGAACCCGCGGTCATCTGGCCGTACATGGTGAGCCCGAGGCTCTCCAGACGGCGGAACTCCTCCCAGTTCGCCCAGTCGCCGACCAGGTTGGAGTTGGCGATCAGGACCCGCGGCGCCCACTCGTGGGTCTGCATCACGCCGACCGGGCGGCCCGACTGGACCAGCATGGTCTCGTCCTGCTTGAGCGTCTGCAGGGTACGGACCATCGCGTCGTACGAGCGCCAGTCGCGGGCGGCCTTGCCGGTGCCGCCGTAGACGACCAGCTTGGACGGGTGCTCGGCGACCTCGGGGTCGAGGTTGTTCATCAGCATCCGCATCGCGGCTTCCTGCTGCCAGCCCTGCGCGGTCAGCTGCGTCCCACGCGCCGCACGCACCTCACGCGGACCACTCGTCTGCTCCACCATGCTCCCGACCTCCTTGCGGATGGATTCATTCAGCGATGACTCGACTGAATATATCCAAACAGACCGGCTACGACCAGACCCCCGGAGCCGTCCTGTGAACGGGCCCGGCCGACCCCCGGCCCCAAGCATGATCCGCACCCGCCCAGGGCCCGGTGGACCTCGTGCAGCACACCTCAGGCCGCAGCACCACCGTCCCAGTCGATGCCGATCTCGGCCAGCCAGGCGCGGTCCTCGGCATCGGGCGTGGCGACACCGGGCTGAGCGGCACCGGGCTGAGCGGCCTGGGGCGCGCCGGATCCGGGCGGACGGGGGATCTCCTGGATCGGGCCCAGGCCGTACTTCTCGGCGGCGGCCGCGGCCGCCGCCTCGGCCTCGTCCGGCTCGATCAGGCCGACGTGGACGGCGGACTCGTCGCCGGTCTCCAGGACCACCAACTCGGGGTCGGGCGGACGCCGCAGCGCGATGCGCCGCCCGCAGGTGGGGCAGGACCACTCGTCGGCCCCTGACGCGAGCCGGCCGGTCAGTCTCATCTGGTGGATCGGACGCATGGCTGGCACCCCCGTCCGGCCCCTGCACCGGGGCCTGTTGATGGAATGCCCGCCAATGGACCGTCGGCAACCGTCCGGAGTCGTACGGGTGTGCCGAACGTGGAACCGGAGCACGCCTGAACCGCGCCCCGGAGGGACGCGAGCGCACGGCGCCGGGACGCGTCCGGGGTCGGGACTTGTCAGGTGCCGGGCCGATCGGCGTCAGGCGCCTTGTGCATCAGGCGTGTTGGGCCAAGGACGGCCCGGCGTCAGACGTGCGGACCGGACGCCGACCAGCCCGTCCGCCGCGACCTGCTCAGTCCAGGAAGAGGCCGCGCGCCGCCGCCGAGTGCTCGATGGCCTCCAACCTGGCCTCGGCACCGGGGATTTCGTCACACATGGTCTGCAGCAGGACCCGGCCGAGCATCATCGGCGCACAGGCGGTGTCGAAGACCAGACCGGTGCCGACGGCCGCCGGGAGGAGGAGGTCGGAGAGCTTGGCGACCGGCGCGAAGGAGCTGTCCGCCACGGTGAGGACGGTCAGCCCGCAGTCCCGGGCGACCGCGAGGGCGTCCATCAGCTCGCGCGGGTAGCGCGGCAGGGCGAAGCAGAGCAGCGCGGTGGCCCCGGCGGCGGAGATCTGTTCCAGCCGGTCGGCGAGCATGCTGCCGCCCTCGTCCAGCAGCCGGATGTCCGGGTGCACCTTGGCCGCGAAGTACGCGAAGCCCCTGGCCTGGGCCGAGGCGGCGCGCAGACCGAGCACCGGCAGCGGACGGGAGGCGGCCAGCAGCCGGGCGGCCCGGACGATCGGTTCGGGGTCGGCGAGCAGCTCGGCCAGGTGCCGCAGGTGCTCGATCTCGGCGAGCACCGCCTGCTGGTGCTCGTTGCGGACCGCGTCGGCGGGCGTCTCGGGGGCGGCGGGCTCACCCGCGCCGAGTTCGCGAAGCTGCCTGCGCAGCGCCGGGTAGCCGTCGAAGCCGAGTGCGACGGCGAAGCGGGTGACCGAGGGCTGGCTGACCCCGGCGAGTTCGGCCACCTCGACGCTGGAGAGGAACGGCGCCTCGGCCGCGTGCCGGACCAGCGAGTGCGCGATCCGCCGCTGGGTCGGGGTGAGCCGATGGCCTTCGAAGAGCTGGAGCAGACGGGCGGAGGGCCCGGCCGTGCCGGTCTCGTCCATGGCGGTCATCAGCGGTACCTCCGAGCTCGGTTGCAGCGCGCGCCGTTGGCCATCGGGTGGGTCACGGCGGCTGGGACGACTGTGGCGCAGTCCTGCCGGGTGGGCAACGACGTATCGAACAGCGGGACGGCCACCGCCGCGCCCGACGGCCCGGGCGCGGCCGGGCGGGCCCGCGGGGGCGTGGGGAGCGCGAATCGGAAGGTACCGGAGCCGAACCGCTCCCGTGTCGGGCATGCCGCACCGCCTCACCGGTAGGTGACGGGGTGCAGCCTGCCCACCGGGCCGCGGCCGCACCCCGTCAACCCTCCGGTTTCACGCGGTCCCCTACCCCCCGGGGCGGCCCTGCGCCCGGGGCCGCCCCACCACCCGGGTCCGTCAGGCCAGCGGCCCGGTGACCTGCTCGACGGCGTGCACCAGCTCGCCCGAGGCGACCAGCGCGGCGGCGGCCTCCAGGTCGGGCGAGAGGAAGCGGTCCCGGCCGGGGCCGCCGACACCGGCCGCACGGGCGGCGGCCACGGCGGCGGCGGTGGCGGGCGCGGTCGGCCCGCTGCCGTTGTCGGTGCGGATCTCCAGCGCGCGGGCGGCGGCGGTCAGCTCGACCGCGAGGATCCGGCCGAGGTTGTCCACGGCCTGGCGCAGCTTGCGGGCGGCGGACCAGCCCATCGAGACGTGGTCCTCCTGCATCGCGGAGGACGGGATGGAGTCCACCGAGGCCGGGACGGCGAGGCGCTTGTTCTCACTGACCAGGGCGGCCTGGGTGTACTGGGCGATCATCAGACCGGAGTCCACGCCCGGGTCGTCGGCCAGGAAGGCCGGCAGACCGTGCGAACGGGCCTTGTCGAGCAGCCGGTCGGTACGGCGCTCGGAGATCGACCCCAGGTCCGCGGCGGCGATGGCGAGGAAGTCCAGCACGTACGCGACCGGGGCGCCGTGGAAGTTGCCGTTCGACTCGACCCGGCCGTCGGGCAGCACCACCGGGTTGTCGACCGAGGCGGCCAGCTCGCGGGAGGCGACCAGCTGGGCGTGGGCGAGGGTGTCGCGGCCGGCACCGGCCACCTGCGGGGCGCAGCGGATCGAGTACGCGTCCTGGACCCGCGGCGCGTCGTCCTGGTGGTGCCCGGTCAGGCCGGAGCCCTGGAGGACGGCGAGCATGTTGGCCGCGCTGAGCGCCTGGCCCGGGTGCGGGCGGATCGGGCCGTGCAGCTCGGGGGCGAGCACCTTGTCGCTGCCGAGCAGCGCCTCCAGGCTCATCGCGGCGGTGATGTCGGCCGTGGTGAACAGGCGGGACAGGTCGGCGAGCGCCATCACCAGCATGCCGAGCATGCCGTCGGTGCCGTTGATGAGGGCCAGGCCCTCCTTCTCCAGCAGCTCGACCGGTTCGATCCCGGCCTGCTCCAGCAGCTCACCGGCCAAACGCAGCTCGCCGGCCGGACCGTACGCCTCGCCCTCGCCCATCAGGACCAGCGCGCAGTGCGAGAGCGGCGCCAGGTCACCGGAACAACCGAGCGAGCCGAACTCCCGGACGACCGGGGTGATGCCCGCGTTGAGGATGGCGGCCATGGTCTGCGCGACCAGCGGGCGGACGCCCGTGCGGCCGGAGGCCAGCGTCTTCATCCGCAGGAACATCAGAGCCCTGACCACCTCGCGCTCCACCACCGGGCCCATGCCGGCGGCGTGCGAGCGGACCAGCGACCGCTGGAGCTGCGCCCGCAGCTCGGGGCTGATGTGGCGGACGGCGAGCGCACCGAAACCGGTGGAGACGCCGTAGACGGGACGCGGCTCCGCCGCGAGAGCATCGATCCTGGCCCGCGCACCCGCCATCTCGGCGAGCGCGTCCGGTCCGATCTCGACCCGGGCATTGCCCCGCGCGACGGCGATCACGTCCTCGGCGCTGACGTCGGCCTTGCCGACCAGCACGAGCGACGCGTCGGGGGCCACAGCACTGTGCATATCCATATACATAATCACAGCAGGTGAATGAAGATATGACAACCGTCGTTCCGGGAGGAATCTGCCGACCCGGAACAGCGGCGGCGGACACCAGCATCTCCCGGCGGACGGCGGCGGGCCACCTGCCGGATTTCCGTGCGGGCGGCCGGATGCCGCAGGCTGGGCAGGACGAGGCCAGGGAGGCGGAGGTCTGATGGCACGGGCAACGGTGCGGCGGCGGGTGGTGCGGCTGCGCGGGGACGAGCAGGCGGCACGGCCGGATGCGCTGGCGGCGGAGGAGCCGCTGGAGATCCGGGTCGGCGGGGAGGCGCTGACGGTGACCATGCGGACCCCCGGGCACGACTTCGACCTGGTGGCCGGGTTCCTGGTCGGCGAAGGGCTGGTGGACAGCGGCGAGCAACTGTCCGCGCTCCGCTACTGCGCCGGGACGGACGCCGACGGCGCCAACACCTACAACGTGGTGGACGCGACCGTGCGCGGCGCCGCCACCGCCCTCTCCAGCCACCGCAATCTGCTGACCACCAGCGCCTGCGGCCTCTGCGGCCGGGACACCGTCGACGCGGTCCGGATGCACGTGCGCCACCCGCTCGACCTCGACCCGCTGACGGTCTCCCCCGAGCTGCTGTACCGTCTGCCGGACCAACTGCGCGCAGCACAGCGGACTTTCGAGTCCACCGGCGGACTGCACGCCGCGGGCCTGTTCACCCGGAGCGGTGAACTGCTCTGCGCGCGCGAGGACGTGGGCCGCCACAACGCGGTGGACAAGGTGATCGGCTGGGCCCTGCGCGAGGGCCGGCTGCCGCTGACGGAGCATCTGCTGCTGGTCAGCGGCCGCGCCTCGTTCGAACTGACCCAGAAGGCGGCCCTGGCGGGGATACCGCTGCTGGCCGCCGTCTCGGCGCCGTCCTCGCTCGCGGTGGACCTGGCCGAGGAACTGGGCCTCACCCTGGTCGGCTTCCTGCGCGGCCGGGGCGCCAACGTCTACACCCGCCCGGACCGGATCACCCCGGACGTCAACTAGCCCGCCCCACCGGCCCGAACCGGCCACGCGTGCGCGGCCGCCCCGGCTCGGCTCGGATCGGCTCGGATCGGCTCGGATCGGCTCAGGGCGAGCGGGGCGGCTCGACCCGGGGCAGGGCGACTCAGGGCGGTGGCGAGGTCGGTCCGGAGAGGGCGACCGCGACCAGCGCCCGGAGTGCGGCGGCGACCTGACCGAACGGCAGGGTGGACTCGTCCGCGAACAGCTCCACCAGCCAGCCGCCCGCCGCGTTGCCGCCGCCCGCCGCGAGCATGCCCTTGTAGCCGCTGACCACCATCATCGCCTCCTCCGCCGGGTCGTTCCCGGCGGCACCGGAGCGCAGCGCGAAGGCCCCCCCGCGTACCGCCCGCCGGGTGAGCGGGTAGTAGCCGAGGTCGAAGACCGCGTCGGGGGCCTCGATCTGGGCCCGCTGGGTCTCGGCACCGCTGCTCGTCGGCCCGCTGGTCATCCGGTAGACGGCGTGCTGGGCGGTACGCATCAGCTGCGAGCCCGGCGGCACGTAACTGACCCACCAGCCGACCGCGTCCAGCAGGCGGGCGGCGGTCTCCGCGACGGTGACCAGCCGGCTGAGGGTGTCGGCGGGGTGGTGGACGCGGACCGCGCCGTGCTGGTCGAGGGAGGCGAGGACGACGGCCAGCAGCTGTCCGGGGTCGGCACTGTGCGCGGCACCGCGGAACCGCCGGCGGTCGCCGAAATGGGCGCGGCCCTGGCCCGGGCGGCGGCCGTCCGCGCGGTGGTGCGGGTCCGCGGAGTCGGCCAGCAGGACGGTCGGGTCGGGGGTGAAGCCGGGGCCGTGGCTCCGTCCGGCGACCACGGGGTGGGCCGCACGGGCGGCCTTGGCCCGGTACTGCGCGGCGTCGGCGAGCCGGAACAGCCGGTCGGAGGTGGTCACCGGACCGATCGAGTCACCGGTGGAGGCCACCCCGCAGGCAACGCCCTCGCCGTCCGCCAGGGCCAGCGCACGGGCGCACAACTCCTCCGCCACCACGACGACTTCGTCAGCCTTCTGGCCCTCGACGAGCAGGCAGAACTCGTCGCCGCCGAGCCGGGCTGCCAGGCTGCCGGGGAGTTTGGCGGCGGCCAGCGAGAGCTGGTGGGCGAACCGTTCGAGCAGCCGGTCGCCGACCTCGTGGCCGAGCTGGTCGTTCACCCGCTTGAGCCCGTTGACGTCGCAGACCACCAGGCTGACCACGGTGTTGTCACGGTTGTGGGCCTGGAGTGCGCTCTCCAGCCGGGCGTCCACGGCCCGGCGGTTGGCGAGGCCGGTGAGCGGGTCGGTGAAGGCGAGCCGGCGCAGATCGGCGAGGCGCTCGGTCTGGGCGAGCCCGGCGGAGATCTGGGCGGCCAGCAGGGTCGCGTAGTCGGCGTCCGCGTCGGTGAAGACCGGCAGGCCGACCGTCCTGGCCAGGTAGAGCTCGCCCCAGGCCTGGCCGTGCAGCACGATCGGTGCGACCAGGCAGCACTCCCGCCCGCGCCGGCGCAGTCCGACGGCGCGCTGCTGGCAGAACGCGCCGGCGCCCGGGTGCGCGTGCACGGAGTGCGGGGCCTCGATGTTCTCGGCGGTCTGCACCCAGGCGCGCGGGAGGCGGCCGGTGGTCCAGTGCTCCTCCAGATAGGTGACGATCTCGGGGAAGTCCGCGACCGGGTAGGACTCGTCCGCCGGCAGCTCCTCCTCCCCGGGGGCCAGATCGCCGTGGTTGACCAGCACCCGCAGCCGGCCCGACTCCCGGTCCCAGACGGAGACGGCGGCCATGGTCGCGCCGAGCGCGGTGGTGGCGCGGACGGCTGCGGCACGGACGGCGTCCAGCGGGGTGAGCGCGGCCGTCATGTCCTGGGCCAGCTCGACGACGGCCTGCAGGCGCGGGTCGAGGGCCGGAGGTACGGACACGTGCACGGGTTCCGTCATGGTCGCCTCGCTCACCGGCTCCGCCTCATCCCTGATGCCCCGGGCCTGCCCGGAGTGTCCCGGAACGCTCCAGGACTGCCATCCTGGACCAAGGCTATGGCCCATTGCTGGGACTTTGCCCTATTTGTCTGAGCGAATGTGTGCGAATCCGGTGAGGCCCGGTTCAGAGGTCGTGGACGTGCCGGGTGAGCAGCCAGGGCTCCACCAGGCCGAGCCCGCGCACCGGACGGCGCCACATCGGCTGCAGGTGGAACCGGTGCTCGGAGGCGTCGGCCACGTGGTGCTCCGCCATTCCGTCCACCGAGGCGGAGATCGACGGCGGCACGACGCCGCCGTTCAGCTCCAGCGCGGCGGCGAACTCGCCGTCCACCAGCACCGCGTCCTTGGGCGCGATCGAGGTCAGCCGGCTGGCCAGGTTCACCGTGGTGCCGAAGACGTCGCCCATCCGCGAGGTGACGGTGCCGAAGGCCATACCGACCCGCAGCGCGGGGATGGTGTCCTCCTTGGCGAGCGCCTCGACCAGGCTGAGCGCGATCTCGGCGGCGGTGGCGGGGTCCTCGGTGACGTAGAGGATCTCGTCACCCAGGGTCTTGATCACCCGGCCGCCGAATCCGGCGATCAGGTCGGAGCAGGTGTTCTCGAAGCTCTCGACCAGCGTGCCCAGTTCCTCCTCCTCCAGCCGGCGGGAGAGGCGGGTGAAGCCGACCAGGTCGGCGAAGCCGACGGCGAGCCGGCCGCTGGTGATCTCGGTGTCTTCGGCGGCCTGCACCACCCGGCCGGTGACGGCGGCCAGTTGGCGCCGCCAGACGTACACCAGGAACTGCTCCAGCTCCGGCAGCAGCAGTTCGACCAGCGGGTAGGCGACGTCGGCCCTGGTCATACCGGGCTCGATGGACTGGGTGAGGTTCTCCAGGAAGGTGTCCATCTGCCAGCCCGCCAGCCGCGCGGTGGTCTGGCCGGTGGAGCGGGCCACCTGGATCGCCATCGGCTCGCTGATCAGCCCGGACTCCACCAGCCCGGCGAGCCGCCGCAGCGCGATCACGTCGCCGTCGGTGAGAGCTCTGGACTGGCCGATGTCCGGGAAGCCCATCGCCCGCCAGAAGCGGGTGGCCATCTCCATCGGCACGTCGGCGGCGCGGGCGGCCTGGTACGGCGTGTACCGGCGCGGTGCGTCGAGGATCAGCCGTTCCAGGTCCAGCGCGACCGTCTGACCGTCCGGATCCGTCGTGTCGCCGTTGCCGCCGACGTTTTCGCCTACCACCGGTCCATCCCCGTGCGGTTGCCGCACTTGCCTCTCGTCCTGCCCTGTCCCAGGGGCGCCCCGACCACCGCTCGGGTAGTGGCGCGCCTCACACCGCTGCCAGGTGGAATGTTCGCACGGAATCACGTAATCCGGGGCATCCGGCCGGGACAAGGCCGTATCAGGACCCCGTCAGGACCCCGCCGCGCCGCCCGGCGCACCCGCACTCACGCCTGCTCCGGCCGTACGTGTACGACGTCCCCGGCGGCCACCGCCTGGCGCTGGCCGTCCGGGGTGCGGACCACCAGGCGGCCGTCGCCGTCCACGGCCACCGCCTCGCCGACCAGTTCGCGCCCGCCGGGGAGTTGGACCCGGACCGGTCGGCCCAGCGTGGTGCAGCGCGCCGCGTAGGCGGGCAGCAGTCCGCTGGCGTGCGGGTCGCCGGCCGCCGCCACCCACTCCCCGTACAGCTCGGCGAACTCCCGCAGCAGTGCACGCAGCAGGGTCTCCCGGTCGGCCACCTCGGCCCCGGCCAGGGTCAGCGAAGCGGCATTGGGGACGGGCAGTTCGGACTCGCGCAGCGAGACGTTGACACCGAGTCCGGCGATCACCGCGCCGCCGCTGAGCTCGGTGAGGATGCCGCCCAGCTTGCGCTCGGCGCCGTCCACGGTGACCAGCAGGTCGTTGGGCCACTTCAGGCCGACCTCGAGCTCCGCCACCCGTCCGAGCGTGGTCGCCGCCGCGACACCGACCAGGATCGGCAGCCAGCCGTACCGCTCGACGGGCACCCCGGTCGGCCGCAGCAGCACGGAGAGGAAGAGGCCGGAGCGGGCGGGGGCGCTCCACTGACGTTCGAGCCGGCCGCGCCCCGCGTTCTGCGACTCGGCGACCAGGACGGCGCCCTCGGGCTCGCCCTCCTTGGCGCGGGCGGCGAGGTCGGTGTTGGTGGAGCCGGTCTCGGTGACCACGTCCACGGCGGTCCAGAACCCGTCCGGGCGGACGAGGTCGCGGCGCAGCCGGGCGCCGTCCAGCGGCGGGCGCTCCAGGTCGGTCCAGGGGGAGGGGCCGTCGTGGCCGAAGCCACGCAGGCCGCTACGGCGGGGGCGGGAGGGGTCGGTCACCGGGCCAGCGTACCGACGGCGAAGCCTGACGGCCCGCCGGGCGGCGCATCAGGGCGCGGCGGAGTCCTCCGGGGGCGGGAAGGGCGTTCCGGGGGGCGGGAAGAAGCCGCCGGGGGCCGGGCAGCGGCGCGGGGAAGCAGCGGGGGCTCCGGAGGGCCGGGGAGCGGGTAGCGGCACGGGGGCAGTCGGGGGCTCCTGGAACCTCGGGCCCCGGTAGGAGCGGCAGATGGCCGTAGGCCGCCCTATCGTCCCGCAGAAACTCCGATGAACACACTGTGTCGCTGGCCATAACCGGAAGCCGCCCGCGCTGGCTACGCTACCCAACGGTAGTTCGCAGCGCCGCCCTGCCCGCACGCGCCCTCACGCGCAGAACCGAACAGGTCGCGGCACATGGACCAGGGAGAGCCACCGGATGACCGAGGCGCCGCACGACCCGCACACCACCGCCGGAAAGCTCGCCGACCTGCGGCGCAGGCTCGACGAGGCGGTGCACTCCGGCTCCTCGGCCGCAGTCGAGAAGCAGCACGCCAAGGGCAAGCTGACCGCCCGTGAGCGGGTGGCCGAACTGCTGGACGAAGACTCCTTCGTGGAGTTCGACGAGTTCGCCCGCCACCGCTCCACCAACTTCGGCCAGGAGAAGAACCGGCCGTACGGCGACGGAGTGGTCACCGGCTACGGCACGGTCGACGGCCGTCAGGTGGCCGTCTTCGCCCAGGACTTCACCGTCTTCGGCGGCTCGCTGGGCGAGGTCTTCGGCGAGAAGATCGTCAAGGTGATGGACTTCGCCCTGAAGACCGGCTGCCCGATCATCGGCATCAACGACTCCGGCGGCGCCCGGATCCAGGAGGGCGTGGTCTCGCTCGGCCTGTACGGCGAGATCTTCCGCCGCAACGTGCACGCCTCCGGTGTCATCCCGCAGATCTCGCTGATCATGGGCCCGTGCGCGGGCGGCGCGGTCTACTCCCCCGCCGTCACCGACTTCGTGGTGATGGCCGACCAGACCTCGCACATGTTCATCACCGGCCCCGACGTCATCAAGACGGTCACCGGTGAGGACGTCGGCATGGAGGAGCTGGGCGGCGCGCGCACCCACAACACCAAGTCCGGAAACGCGCACTACCTGGCCGCCGACGAGAAGGAGGCGGTGGAGTACGTCAAGAACCTGCTCTCGTACCTGCCGTCCAACAACCTCTCCGACCCGCCGGTCTACCCGGAGCAGGCCGACCTCTCGGTGACGGACGAGGACCTGGAACTCGACACCATCGTGCCGGACTCGGCGAACCAGCCGTACGACATGCACACGGTGATCGAACACATCCTGGACGACGGCGAGTTCCTGGAGACCCAGCCGCTGTACGCGGGGAACATCATCACCGGCTTCGGGCGGGTCGAGGGGCACCCGGTGGGCGTGGTCGGCAACCAGCCGATGGACCTGGCCGGCTGCCTGGACATCGCCGCCAGCGAGAAGGCCGCGCGCTTCGTGCGGACCTGCGACGCCTTCAACATCCCGGTGCTCACGTTCGTGGACGTCCCCGGCTTCCTGCCCGGCACCGGCCAGGAGTGGGACGGCATCATCCGCCGCGGCGCCAAGCTGATCTTCGCCTACGCCGAGGCCACCGTCCCGCTGATCACCGTGATCACCCGCAAGGCCTTCGGCGGCGCGTACGACGTCATGGGCTCCAAGCACCTGGGCGCCGACCTCAACCTCGCCTGGCCGACCGCGCAGATCGCCGTGATGGGCGCCCAGGGCGCGGTCAACATCCTGCACCGGCGCGAGATCGCCGAGGCGGACGCCGCCGGGACCGCCGACGCCAAGCGCGCCGAACTGCTCGCCTCCTACGAGGACACCCTGCTCAACCCCTACCTGGCCGCCGAACGCGGCTACGTGGACGCCGTGATCGCCCCGAGCGAGACCCGTCGGCACATCGTGCGCGGGCTGCGGGCGCTGCGCGGCAAGCGCGAGGTACTGCCGCCCAAGAAGCACGGCAACATCCCGCTGTAGCCGGACCCTTCGCACACTTTCGCACCGGTCCGAACAGGAAGAGGATGTGAGCATGCCTCCGATTCAGGTGCTGCACGGGCAGCCGACCCCCGAGGAGCTGGCCACCGTCCTGGCGGTGGTCCAAGCCCGGGCCGCCGCCGCACAGGCCGCCGCCGAGGCGGCCGGACGGGCGGGCGGCCCGGCCTCCGCATGGAACGACCGGGCCAGGCGCATGCGCCGCGTCCCGCAACACGGCGCCCATGCCTGGCGCACCTCCGGCTGGGCCGGGTAGCTCCGGCCGTGACCGCTCGCTCCCCGTGGACCCGCGGGGAGCGAGCGGTCACCCGGCCTCCGGTGGATCCCGGCGTTCGACGGGCAGTGAACCGGTCACCACCCAGAGTGTCATGTGCGCACCAGAAATGCGGATGAACTGAGTACGGATACTCAAGCGCCCGGCACACCCTCCGGCGCAGGCTGGACGGGTGCTCTGGTCAGACCCCCGGGACGAGCCCTCGCCCGAAACCCGGCAGGTGCAGGAGCGCCTGCGCCGAGCCGGTCCGATCCTCGCCACCCTCCTGCTGGTGGCCGCCGTCGCACTGATGCTGTTCTGATCCGGGTGCACCCCCGGGCGGTCCGACCGCTCCCCGGCCGTCCCACGGTGCGCACGCCGCTCGACGCGTACGCCCCGATGCGCACGCCCCCGATGCGCATACCGGGCCGGCTCCACGGCCGGACCGCATAGGCTTGGCCGCATGACCAACCGCACCCTCGTCCTCGCCTCCGCCTCCCCCGCCCGGCTCGGGCTGCTGCGCCAGGCCGGCCTGGACCCGCAGGTGATCGTCAGCGGTGTGGACGAGGACGCGCTGAGCGCACCGACCCCCGGCGAGCTGGCGCTGGTCCTGGCCGAGGCCAAGGCCAGCGCGGTCGCCTCCCAGCTCGCCGACGGCCAGCTGGTGATCGGCTGCGACTCCGTCCTGGAACTGGACGGCCAGGCCCTCGGCAAGCCCGCCGACGCCGCCGAGGCGCTGGCCCGCTGGCAGTCCATGCGCGGCCGGGACGGCGTGCTGCAGACCGGGCACTGCGTCATCGACACCGCCACCGGCAAGCAGTCCTCGGCGACCGCCTCCACCACCGTCCGCTTCGGCAACCCGGACGACGCCGAGGTGGCCGCGTACATCGCATCGGGCGAACCGCTGCACGTGGCCGGGGCGTTCACCCTGGACGGCCGCTCGGCCCCGTTCATCGACGGCATCGACGGCGACCCCGGCAACGTCATCGGCCTCTCGCTGCCGCTGCTGCGCCGCCTGCTGGCCGACCTGGACGTCCGGCTGACCGATCTCTGGAGCTGATCGGCCACCAGGGAACCGGGCCGCCGAAGGCTCCTGAGGGGGTGTCGGCTCGGGCGGGCACCGGTGCCCGCGAGGGACGGCCGCACCTGGCGGGCCGGGCTCGCCCTCGGTGGGACACTCCGACGCGGTCGAGGCGCCCCGAAGCGGTCGGCCGAACCCGCCGGGACGGCTTCCCGCCGTTCGGGCCCTGCCGAGCCCGACGAAACCTCGACGCGCCCGGACAGCCGCCCCCGGGACAGACGCGCCCGGACGGCCGCTCCCGGCCTCGGCCGACAACCACGCCCGTCGACGAGCCGGCCGCGCCCGACCCGTCCGACTGCCGGATTTCCGGCACACCGGACCATTCGGGTCCATTTCGGAACCGTGCTGCGGATCCTGACAGATCCAGGCCCTCACATCTGTCGCTCCGGCCCACTCCCGCCGAACAGAGCGGCCGATAGGCTGGCGCCGCTGCCGTCGAGCGACTGTGGCGAAGGCCACGGCACCCGGCAGGGCGCCGCGGACTCCCGTAGACCGCCGACGACCACCCCACACAGCCTCCGCCACCTGCAAAGCGTCCCGCTCCGTGCTCAACCGATCACGAATCAGTGTCACGCTCCGTGTGGGCAAGCTCACCACCTGGGGCTACTCGCCGGTACGACCCGGCAATCCCTAGACTCAACGAGGTTCAAGAAGGGAGCCACAGTGCGCAAGGTGCTCATCGCCAATCGCGGGGAAATCGCCGTCCGCGTCGCCCGGGCCTGCCGGGATTCCGGTATTGCCAGCGTCGCCGTGTACGCCGAACCGGACCGGGACGCGCTGCACGTCCGCGCGGCCGACGAGGCCTACGCGCTCGGCGGCGACACCCCCGCCACCAGCTACCTGGACATCGCCAAGGTCCTCCAGGCAGCCGCCGACTCGGGTGCGGACGCCGTCCACCCGGGGTACGGCTTCCTGTCGGAGAACGCCGAGTTCGCCCAGGCCGTGCTGGACGCGGGCCTGACCTGGATCGGCCCGCCGCCGCAGGCCATCCGCGACCTCGGTGACAAGGTGACCGCCCGGCATGTCGCGCAGCGCGCGGGTGCGCCGCTGGTCGCCGGCACGCCGGACCCGGTGTCGGGCGCGGACGAGGTCGTGGCGTTCGCGACCGAGCACGGTCTGCCGGTGGCCATCAAGGCCGCCTTCGGCGGCGGCGGGCGCGGCCTGAAGGTGGCCCGCACGCTGGAGGAGATCCCGGAGCTGTACGACTCCGCGGTCCGCGAGGCCGTGGCCGCGTTCGGGCGCGGCGAGTGCTTCGTCGAGCGTTACCTGGACAACCCCCGGCACGTCGAGACCCAGTGCCTGGCGGACAGCCACGGCAACGTGGTCGTCGTCTCCACCCGTGACTGCTCCCTGCAGCGCCGCCACCAGAAGCTGGTGGAGGAGGCTCCGGCACCGTTCCTGACGGACGAGCAGAACGCCGAGCTGTACCGGGCGTCCAAGGCGATCCTCCGCGAGGCGGGCTACGTCGGCGCCGGCACCTGTGAGTTCCTGGTCGCGCAGGACGGCCTGATCTCCTTCCTGGAGGTCAACACCCGTCTGCAGGTCGAGCACCCGGTCTCCGAGGAGGTCACCGGGATCGACCTGGTCCGCGAGATGTTCCGGATCGCCGACGGCGAGGAGCTCGGCTACGACGACCCCGAGGTCCGCGGCCACTCGTTCGAGTTCCGGATCAACGGCGAGGACCCGGGGCGCAACTTCCTCCCCGCCCCGGGCACGGTGACGCTGTTCGCACCGCCGTCCGGTCCGGGTGTCCGGCTGGACGCGGGCGTGGAGAGCGGTTCGGTGATCGGCCCGGCGTGGGACTCGCTGCTGGCCAAGCTGATCGTCACGGGCGCGACCCGCAAGCAGGCGCTGCAGCGGGCCGCGCGGGCGCTGGCCGAGTTCAAGGTCGAGGGCATGGCCACCGCGATCCCGTTCCACCAGGCCGTGGTCACCGACCCCGCGTTCGCTCCCGAACTCACCGGCAGCGAAGAGCCGTTCACGGTCTTCACCCGCTGGATCGAGACCGACTTCAACAACACCATCCCCGCCTTCACCGGCGCGGGCGGCGACGGCGAGGAGCCCGAGGGCCGCGAGACCGTGGTGGTCGAGGTCGGCGGCAAGCGGATCGAGGTCTCGCTGCCGTCCTCGCTCGGCGTCGCCTCGGCTCCGGCCGCGGGCGCGGCGACCGGCAAGGCCGCGGCCAAGCGCCGGGTCGGCACGAAGAAGGCCGGCTCGGCGGTCAGCGGTGACACGCTGGCCTCGCCGATGCAGGGCACCATCGTCAAGGTCGCGGTCGAGGAAGGCCAGACCGTCGCCGAGGGTGAGCTGATCGTGGTGCTGGAGGCGATGAAGATGGAGCAGCCGCTGAACGCCCACAAGGCGGGCACCATCGTCGGCCTCAAGGCCGAGGTCGGCGCCAGCGTCAGCAGCGGTGCGGCCCTCTGCGAGATCAAGGACTGACACCACGGCACGACCCGTGGACCGGTCCGTACACCTCCGGGTGTGCGGACCGGTCGCGTTTCCGGTGCGGCCGAGCCGCCCCGACAGCGGGAGTGGGTCCTCGGGAACGAGAGCGGCCCCTCAGGACCGGGCGGGCCCCCCGGGGGGACGGAACCCGGAGAACCTGCGACACCCGCACGCGACCCAGCCGGTCACGCCTCAGCAGCACACGGCCCAGTCGAACGCGACCCGGCCGATCACGCCTCAGCAGCACGCGACCCGGCCGTACATGCGCTCCCTGCGGCTCCACGCACCTCTCCGCACCCCTGGACCCCCGCTCCCGGGGGCCCACACGGCCGGGTTGAACGTTCCGCTACGGCTAGCGGCCGCGAGGGGCACCCAACTCTGCGAGGCGCGAGGGAAGTTGGGTGGGGGGGCCGCCGTGCGCACCGGGTCGGCGCTGGCCGGGCAGGGGGGCGGGGCCGGGCGGCGGAGCGGTGCGGCGCGGGGCGACGGCGACGGCGGGCACGGACTGGTGCACGGGCGGCTCCGCGGTCAGGCCGAGCGGCGCGACGGCGATCTGCACGCCGCAGTCGGCCAGCGCGTCCAGCTCCCTGGCGGTCGGGTCCTCCGCGGCGGCGTGCTCGTCCGTGACCAGACGGGTGATCGCCTCGGTGGGCACGGTCTGGAACATGGTGTCCGCGCCGAGCTTGGTGTGGTCGGCGAGGACGATGACCTCGGCGGCCGACTGCACCAACGCCCGGTCCACGCTCGCGGAGAGCATGTTGGTGGTCGACAGGCCGCGGTCGGCCGTCAACCCACTGCCGGAGATGAAGGCCTTGGAGACCCGCAGGCCGTGCAGCGACTGCTCGGCCCCACTGCCCACCAGCGCGTAGTTGGAGCCGCGCAGGGTGCCGCCCGTCATCACCACCTCGACCCGGTTGGCGTGCGCCAGGGCCTGGGCGACGAGCAGCGAGTTGGTGACCACCGTCAGCCCGGGGACCCGGGCCAGACGGCGGGCCAGCTCCTGGGTCGTGGTGCCGGCACCGACCACCACGGCGTCGCCCTCCTCGACCAGGCTTGCCGCGAGGTCGGCGATGGCGCTCTTCTCGGCCGCGGCGAGGTGGGTCTTCTGCGGGTAGCCGGGCTCCCTGGTGAAACCGCCGGGGAGCACCGCGCCGCCGTGCCGGCGGTCGAGCAGCCCTTCGGCCTCCAGGGCCCGGACGTCTCGGCGTACGGTGACTTCGGAGGTCTGGACGACGCGGGCCAGCTCACGGAGCGACACGGCTCCGTTGGCCCGCACCATTTCGAGGATCAACTGGCGACGTTCTGCTGCAAACACAGAACCGACGGTAACCTGAATGACCGTCTGCTTTCAGGCGTTTGCTCCTGGTAACGGGAAATGCTCACGTCGGAGCAGCGCGCGACCGTACAATACGCGCCGTCAGCAAGGCCGTTGAGCGCTCCGCCGCACGGGTGAGCCCCGCCGGGGACGGCAGAGGCGGCCGCCGCGGCGGCCGCCTCAACTCGCTTTCACAGCTCAGGAGTCCGAGCTCTCCCGCTTGCGGATGTGCAGCTGCCGCGCGGCCTCGGCGGTGGAGCCGGAGACGGACGGGTAGACCGTGAACGCACTGGCCACCTGTTCGACCGTCAAGTTGTTGTCCACGGCGAGCGAGATCGAGTGGATGAGTTCGCTGGCCCTGGGGGCGACCACGACGCCGCCGACCACGATGCCGGTGCCGGGGCGGCAGAACAGCTTCACGAAGCCGTCCCGGATGCCCTGCATCTTCGCCCGGGGGTTGCCGCGCAGCGGGAGCTTGACCTCGACGGCGTCCATCTTGCCGCAGGAGACGTCGGCGGCGGTGTAGCCGACGGTGGCGATCTCCGGGTCGGTGAAGACGTTGGAGGCCACGGTCTTGAGGTTGAGCGGCTGCACCGCGTCGCCCAGCGCGTGGTACATGGCGATCCGGCCCTGCATCGCGGCGACCGAGGCGAGCATGAAGACGCCGGTGCAGTCACCAGCCGCGTACACACCGGGGGCGGTGGTGCGGGAGACCCGGTCGACCTGGACCTGGCCCCAGTCGTTGAGCTTGACCCCGGCCTCCTCCAGGCCCATGTCGGCGGTGTTCGGGATCGAGCCGACCGCCATCAGGCAGTGGGTGCCCCGGATGACCTTGCCGTCCGCCAGGGTGACCTCGACGTGGTCGCCGACGCGCTTGACGGTCTCGGCGCGGGAGCGGCTCATCACGTTCATGCCGCGGCGCCGGAAGACCTCCTCCAGCACCTCGGCGGCGTCCGGGTCCTCACCGGGCAGCACGCGGTCGCGGGAGGAGACCAGGGTGACCTCGGAGCCGAGCGCCTGGTAGGCGCCGGCGAACTCGGCGCCGGTGACGCCGGAGCCGACCACGATCAGCTCGCGCGGCAGCTCCTCCAGGTCGTAGACCTGGGTCCAGGTGAGGATGCGCTCGCCGTCCGGCCGGGAGTCGGGGAGCTCGCGGGGGTGCGCGCCGGTGGCGATGAGCACGGCGTCGGCACGCAGCGACTCGGTGCTGCCGTCCTCGCGCTCGACCACCACGTCGCGCGAGCCGTCCACGTGCTGGCCGCCGGGGGCGAGGCTGCCCTTGCCGCGCAGGACCGTCACGCCCGCCCGGGTCACGGACTGGGTGATGTCGTGGGACTGGGCGATCGCCAGCCGCTTGACCCGTCGGTTGACCTTGCCGAGGTCCACGCCGACCACCCGGGCCGGCCGCTCCAGCGGCGGGGTGTCGTCGGCGACGGTGATGCCCAGCTCCTCGTAGGAGCTGTCGAAGGTGGTCATCACCTCGGCGGTCGCGATGAGGGTCTTGGACGGCACGCAGTCCGTCAGCACCGCCGATCCACCCAGACCGTCGCGGTCGACGACGGTCACCTCCGCGCCGAGTTGGGCGGCCACCAGGGCCGCCTCGTATCCGCCGGGTCCGCCACCGATGATCACGATCCGAGTCACGTCCACCATTGTCCCGCACGCCGGAACCAAAGCCACGCCGGGGGCGTTGCTATGTGCTCACCTCCAAGCCGATGTGACGATGAACACTCCCCGCCCCCTGTCGGCGCCCGGGCCTCCCGTAGGCTGACGCCCATGCCCCTCTACGCCGCGTACGCCACCAACCTCGACGCCCGGCAGATGAGCCGCCGCGCGCCCCACTCCCCGCTGCGCGGCACCGGCTGGCTGGACGGCTGGCGACTGACCTTCGGCGGCGAACACCTCGGCTGGGAGGGCTCGTTGGCCACCGTCGTCGAGGACGAGAAGCACCAGGTCTTCGTCTCCCTGTACGACGTCGCCCCGATGGACGAGGACGGCCTCGACCGCTGGGAGGGCCTCCAGCTCGGCATCTACCGCAAGATCCGGCTGCGCGCCCACACCCTGGACGGGGACATCCCGGTCTGGACGTACGTCCTCAACGACTACGAGGGCGGCCTGCCCGCCGCGCGCTACCTCGGGCTCATCGCGGACGCGGCGGAGAGCGCCGGCGCTCCCGACGACTACGTGCTGGACCTGCGGCGCCGACCCTGCTGAGCACCGGGCCGGCCCGGCCCGGCGCCCGGGGGCGTCCGAGTCCCCTGACGCCCCCCGGGGGCCGACTTCCGGGGCCCAGGGGGCGCCCGGGACCCCGGGCGTTCGGACCTTCCGACAGCCGCCGGGGCCGGAAACCGGCCCCGGCCTGTCGTTTCGGGTCAACCGGGTAACAATCCGGCATGGCTTGGGCCGACTGTCTACGCGCGTAGGCGAATCTTTGTCTATCCTCGGCGATGTGAACGCAACTCCTCAGTCGGTCGTCTCCGCCGACCCCTACGCCGCCGCCCAGGCCGCCGCTGCGCGCCTGCGCGAGCTGACCGGTGCCGAGCGCCACGACTTCGCCCTGGTGATGGGCTCCGGCTGGGTGCCGGCCGCCGACGCGCTGGGTGACCCGTCGGCTCCGGGCAACTTCGAGTTCCCCATCACCGAGCTCCCCGGCTTCCCGGCTCCCAAGGTCGCGGGGCACTCCGGCAACATCCGGTCCGTCAAGATCGGCGACAAGCGCGCCCTGATCTTCCTCGGCCGCAACCACTACTACGAGGGCTACGGCGTGGCCACCGTGGTCCACGGCGTCCGCACCGCGGCCGCCGCGGGCTGCGAGGTCATCGTGCTGACCAACGGCTGCGGCGGTCTCCGCCAGGGCTGGACGCCCGGCCAGCCGGTCCTGATCAGCGACCACATCAACCTGACCGCGGACTCCCCGATCGTCGGCGCCAACTTCGTCGACCTGACGGACCTGTACTCGCCGCGCCTGCGCGAGCTCTGCCGCGAGGTGGACCCGTCGCTGGACGAGGCCGTCTACGTCCAGTTCCGCGGCCCGCACTACGAGACCCCGGCCGAGGTCAACATGGCCCGGGTGCTCGGCGGCGAGCTGGTCGGCATGTCCACCACCCTGGAGGCCATCGCCGCCCGCGAGGCCGGCGCCGAGGTGCTCGGCATCTCCCTGGTCACCAACCTGGCCGCCGGCATGACCGGCGAGCCGCTCAACCACGCCGAGGTGCTGGAGGCCGGCAAGGCCAGCGCCGAGCGGATGGGCGCGCTGCTGGCCAAGGTCCTTGAGCGGATCTGAGCCCGAGCTGACGCAGAATCAGTAGACAGGGGCCGTCGGAGCGACGACGGATGACCGATGACGGATTTCAGAATCTGTCACCTGTTGTCCGCCATCGGTCCGACGGCCTTGTGTCGACCGATCCTGAACTCCCTCCACCCGGATCCCGTCCGACCCGGATCTCCAACCGGAGCCCCAACCGGACCTCCGGCCGGGACCTCACCTCCACCCGGATCTCCCTCCGACCCCGCCCCGGTCCTGGGCCCCGCAGCGTCCCGGACCCCACCGACCCTCAGATGGAGCTGGCAGAGCTATGGCGCAGGCATCCACCACCGACCTCCTCGCCCGGGCACGGACCTGGCTCGCCGAGGACCCCGACCCGCAGACCCGCGAGGAACTGACCGCCCTGCTGGCCGCCGCCGAAGGCCCCGACGCCGAGAGCGAGGAGCGCATCGCCTGGTCCAGGCTGGCCGAACGCTTCGACGGCCGTCTCCAGTTCGGCACCGCGGGCCTGCGCGGTGAACTCGGCGCCGGTCCCATGCGGATGAACCGCGCCGTGGTGATCCGCGCCGCCGCCGGCCTCGCCGCCTACGTCAAGAAGCAGCAGCTCGGCGACCTCGTGGTGATCGGCTACGACGCCCGCCACAAGTCGTACGACTTCGCCCGCGACACCGCCGCCGTGATGGTGGGCGCCGGACTGCGCGCCGCCCTGCTGCCGCGCCCACTGCCCACCCCGGTCCTGGCCTTCGCGATCCGCCACCTCGGCGCCGCCGCCGGTGTCACCGTCACCGCCAGCCACAACCCGCCGCAGGACAACGGCTACAAGGTCTACCTGGGCGACGGCTCGCAGATCGTCCCGCCCGCCGACGCCGGTATCGCCGACGAGATCGACGCCATCGCCTCGCTCACCGACGTCCCGCGCGCCGAGAGCGGCTGGGAGGTGCTCGGCGAGGACGTCATCGAGGCGTACCTCGACCGCGCCGTCACCACCGTCGACGCCGACGGCGCCCGCGACCTGGACGTCGTCTACACCCCGCTGCACGGCGTCGGCCGGGACGTCCTGCTGTCCGCCTTCGCCAAGGCCGGGTTCCCCGCGCCCACCGTGGTCGCCGAACAGGCCGAGCCGGACCCCGACTTCCCGACCGTGGCCTTCCCCAACCCGGAGGAGCCGGGCGCGATGGACCTCGCGTTCCGCACCGCCGCCGCGGTCGGCCCGGACATCATCATCGCCAACGACCCGGACGCCGACCGCTGCGCCGTGGCCGTCCCGGACCGCGGCAACGGTGCCAACGGCGGCTGGCGGATGCTGCGCGGCGACGAGGTGGGCGTGCTGCTCGGCGAGGCCCTGGTCGCCAAGAAGGCCGTCGGCACCTTCGCCACCACCATCGTCTCCTCCACCCTGCTGGGCCGGATCGCCGCCGCAGCCGGGCTGGACTACGCCGAGACGCTGACCGGCTTCAAGTGGATCGCCCGCGCCGACGGTCTGCGCTACGGCTACGAGGAGGCGCTCGGGTACTGCGTCGACCCGTCGGGCGTCCGGGACAAGGACGGCATCACCGCCGCCCTGCTGGTCGCCGAGCTCGCCGCAACCCTCAAGCAGTCCGGCCGCACCCTCAGCGACCTGCTGGACGACCTGGCGCTGGCACACGGCCTGCACGCCACCGACCAGCTCTCGGTCCGGGTGCAGGACCTGTCGCTGATCGCCAACGCGATGCAGCGCCTGCGCGAGCAGCCGCCGACCGTCCTGGCCGGGCTGCAGGTCACCCGGGCCGACGACCTGACCGCCGGCTCCGCCGACCTGCCGCCCACCGACGGCCTGCGCTACTACCTGGCCGGCGAGGGCGTGCGGTCGGCCCGGATCGTCGTCCGCCCGTCCGGCACCGAGCCCAAGCTGAAGTGCTACCTGGAGGTCGTCCTGCCGGTCGCCACCGCCACCGAACTCGGCGGGGCCCGCGAGCGGGCCGCCGCCGTCCTGGACGCCATCAAGCGCGACCTCGCCGCAGCCGCCGGCATCTGATCGACCGACCGCACCGAACCGGCGTCAGACACCGATCGGTGTGCGGCCGGTGTGCGGCAGGCGAACGGGCCCGGTGCTCCGATCTCCTCGATCGGAGCACCGGGCCCGTTCGCGTCACGGGGGCCCGGAGGCCGGTCCCGAGCGGCCACCGCCAGGTCACGGCCCGCTGCCGGATCACGGCGAGCCGACGGCTCGGGCTCGGCCCCGGGGGGCGCGGACTCGGTTCCCGGGTCAGGGCCGACCCCAGCCCGGGGTCACGGCCGAGCCCGGGGCACAGCAGGCGTTCAGGTCCGGCAGGCGTTCAGGTCCGGCAGGCGCTCAGGTCACGGCGATCAGCGTGACGAAGGCGACCAGGCCGACCAGCGTGGGCGCGATGATCCACCAGCACCAGCGGACCGCGACCGGGCCGACCGCGTCGGGGCGGCCCGCATTGCGCTCGGCGATCTCCTGCAGGGTGTCGACCACCTGGTCCGACCACGCACGGGTCGGGTCCGAGTCGCCCTGCCGCAGCCCGCGCCGCGACTGGGCGGGCTGACCGAAGGTGCGCGTCCGGTCCGAGAACGCCTCGGCGGCGGCGCCGGCCGCCCTGTTCGCCGCCCGGTTGGCCCGCTTGCGCTGGCGGAGCGACACCGGGACGGCCCAGACCTGGTACTTCTTCCCGGCGGCCAGCAGCTCCACCGAGTACCCGGCCCGCAGCGCGTCGACCGAAGCCCACGGCGCCTCCACGGTCCGCAGCGGGTTGCGGACGAGCAGCCGCCGTTCGTTCGCGTACACGACGGGACGCAGTGTGTACGCGATCACCGGAAGGGCGAAGACCGGGGCGGCGGCGAGCGCGATCCACGGGGTGCGGCCGGTGCCGGTCACGATGGCGTCGACGATCAGCCACCCGGCGACGGCGAGCAGCAGTACGCCGGAGATGACGCCGGGGACGGAGCGGTAGACGCGGTCGGCGTACTTCTCCTCGGGTGCGGCGCTGCCCGGGTCGGGCGTGCCGTCGGATTCGGTCATGGGGACGATTCTGCCCCATGGGAACCGGGTTCCCCATGGGCCTGACATCACGAAATGCGGACGCTCTCACACCCGCACCGGCCTGCACGGACGAGCCGCCGACCGCCCTGCCGGCCCCGGGAGCACCGACGGCACCACCGATGCCGACACCGACAGCGCTGACAGTCGGCGGCCGGCGGCCTGCCGACCCTCGCACGCCCCACGCACTGCCCTCGCGCCCCCAGGGCCGCCGCAGAGTCGCTCCGAAGTCGCTCCGAAGTCGCTCCGAAGTCGCTCCGAAGTCGCTCCGAAGCCGCCCCGCACCCGCCCCAGAAGCGCCCGGCGGCCGCCGCAGGTCTCGGTCCCGCATCGATAAGGGGCCCTCCCTAGCACGTGACTACGCGCGTAGATATGCTGCCCTTGTGACCATGTCCACTGTTGCAGCCAACGCCCTCGGCGCTGCGGGCGGCGGCCTTCAGGACGTTGCGGCGTCCGAGGCCTCGCTCCGTCGCTTCCTGCACGGCCTGCCCGGCGTCGACGCCGTCGGCCTGGAAGCCCGCGCCGCCTCCCTCGGTACCCGTTCGATCAAGACCACGGCCAAGGCGTACGCCATCGACCTGGCCATCTCGATGATCGACCTGACCACGCTGGAAGGCGCGGACACGGTCGGCAAGGTGCGCGCGCTGTGCACCAAGGGCCGGAACCCCGACCCGAGCGATCCGACCGCTCCCCGCGTCGCCGCGATCTGTGTCTACCCGGACATGGTCGCCACCGCGAAGGCCGCGCTGAAGGGGACCGACATCCAGGTCGCCTCCGTCGCCACCGCGTTCCCGGCCGGGCGCGCCGCGCTCCCGGTCAAGCTGGCCGACACCGCCGACGCGGTCGCGGCCGGTGCCGACGAGATCGACATGGTGATCGACCGTGGCGCCTTCCTCTCCGGCCGCTACCTCGACGTCTACAACGAGATCGTCGCCGTCAAGGAGGCGTGCAAGCGCCCGGACGGCACCTCCGCCCACCTCAAGGTGATCTTCGAGACCGGTGAGCTGCAGACGTACGACAACGTGCGCCGCGCCTCCTGGCTGGCCATGCTGGCCGGGGCCGACTTCATCAAGACCTCCACCGGCAAGGTCGCGGTCAACGCCACTCCCCCGGTGACGCTGCTGATGCTCGAAGCCGTCCGCGACTTCAAGGCGCTGACCGGCATCCAGGTCGGCGTGAAGCCCGCTGGTGGCATCAAGACCACCAAGGACGCCATGAAGTACCTGGTGATGGTCAACGAGACCCTGGGTGACGACTGGCTGACCCCGCACTGGTTCCGCTTCGGCGCCTCCAGCCTGCTGAACGACCTGCTGATGCAGCGTCAGAAGCTGACCACCGGCCGGTACTCCGGTCCCGACTACGTGACGGTGGACTGAGACCATGGCCAAGAACAACAAGAAGGCGGAAGAGACCGTGAGCCCCAAGGGCCGCCTCTTCGAGTACGCCCCCGCCCCCGAGTCCCCCGCCGCCGCGGGCGACATCGCGACCTCGTACGGCCACTTCATCGGCGGCGAGTTCGTGGACTCCAGCGGCAGCGAGGCGCTGAAGACCGTCAACCCGGCCACCGAGCAGGTCCTGGCCGAGTTCGCGCAGGGTACGGACGAGGACGTCGACCGCGCGGTCGCCGCCGCCCGCAAGGCGTTCACCGACTGGTCGGCACTGCCGGGCAGCGAGCGCGCCAAGTACCTGTTCCGGATCGCCCGGATCATCCAGGAGCGTTCGCGCGAGCTGGCCGTGCTGGAGTCGATCGACAACGGCAAGCCGATCCGCGAGACCCGCGACTTCGACCTCCCGATGGTCGCCGCGCACTTCTTCTACTACGCGGGCTGGGCCGACAAGCTGGACTTCGCCGGCTACGGCGCCAACCCGCGGCCTCTGGGCGTGGCCGGCCAGGTCATCCCGTGGAACTTCCCGCTGATGATGCTGGCGTGGAAGATCGCTCCCGCGCTCGCCACCGGCAACACCGTGGTCCTCAAGCCCGCCGAGACCACCCCGCTGACCGCACTGCGCTTCGCCGAGATCTGCCGTCAGGCCGGTCTGCCCAAGGGCGTCGTCAACATCGTCACCGGTGACGGCCGCACCGGCGCCGCGCTGACCTCCCACCCGGACGTCAACAAGGTCGCCTTCACCGGCTCGACCCCGGTCGGCCGGGCGATCGCCAAGCAGGTGGCCGGCACCCGCAAGAAGCTCTCCCTCGAACTCGGCGGCAAGGCCGCGAACATCGTCTTCGAGGACGCGCCGCTCGACCAGGCCGTCGAGGGCATCGTCAACGGCATCTTCTTCAACCAGGGCCACGTCTGCTGCGCCGGCAGCCGGCTGCTGGTCCAGGAATCCATCCAGGACGAGCTGCTGGACGCCCTGAAGCGCCGGATGGCCACCCTGCGGGTCGGCGACCCGCTGGACAAGAACACCGACATCGGCGCGATCAACTCGGCCGCCCAGCTGGCCCGGATCACCGAGCTGTCCGCCATCGGCGAGGCCGAGGGCGCCGAGCGCTGGGCCCCGGACTGCGAACTCCCCTCCGCCGGCTACTGGTTCCGCCCGACCCTGTTCACCGGGGTCAGCCAGGCGCACCGGATCGCCCGCGAGGAGGTCTTCGGCCCGGTGCTCTCGGTGCTGACCTTCCGCACGCCCACCGAGGCCGTGGAGAAGGCCAACAACACCCAGTTCGGCCTCTCCGCCGGTATCTGGACCGAGAAGGGCTCGCGCATCCTGTGGATGGCGAACCAGCTCAAGGCCGGTGTGGTGTGGGCGAACACCTTCAACAAGTTCGACCCGACCTCGCCGTTCGGCGGCTACAAGGAGTCGGGCTACGGCCGCGAGGGTGGCCGCCACGGTCTGGAGGCCTACCTCGATGTCTGAGCTCAGCACGCGACTTGACGTCTTCAAGACCTACAAGCTGTACGTCGGCGGGAAGTTCCCGCGCTCCGAGAGCGGGCGGGTGTACGAGGTGACGGACAGCAAGGGCCAGTGGCTCGCCAACGCCCCGCTCGGCACCCGCAAGGACACCCGGGACGCCGTCCTCGCCGCCCGCGCGGCGGTCAAGGGCTGGTCGGGCACCACCGCGTACAACCGCGGCCAGGTCCTCTACCGCGTCGCCGAGATGCTGCAGGGCCGCCGCGAGCAGTTCGCCGCCGAGGTGGCCACCGCCGAGGGCATCGGCAGCAAGAAGGCCGCCGCCCTGGTGGACGCCGCGATCGACCGCTGGGTCTGGTACGCGGGCTGGACGGACAAGGTGGCGCAGATCGCGGGCGGGGCCAACCCGGTCGCCGGTCCGTACTTCAACCTGTCCACCCCCGAACCGACCGGTGTGGTCGGCGTCGTGGCGCCGCAGTCCGGGTACGGGTTCTCGTTCCTCGGCCTGGTCTCGGCGATCGCCCCGGTGATCGCCACCGGCAACACGGTCGTGGTGGCCGCCGCCGCCGACGCCCCGCTGCCGGCGCTCTCGCTGGGCGAGGTGCTGGCCACCTCCGACCTGCCGGGCGGCGTGGTCAACGTGATCTCCGGCCGTACCGCCGACATCGCGCCCACCCTCGCCTCGCACCAGGACGTGAACGGGCTCGACCTCTCCGGCGCGATCGCCGCCGAAGGCCCGGGCTCCGCCACCGAGCTGGAGGCCGCGGCCGCCGAGACCCTCAAGCGGGTGCTCCGCCCGGCGGTCGACCCGACCGCCCTGGACTGGACCAACGCGCCCGGAACCGAGCGGCTACTCTCGTTCCTGGAGACCAAGACGGTCTGGCACCCGATGGGTATCTGACCGCACCACGGACCGGCCGTCCCCAGCGCCCCACTCCCCCCAGGGGCCCGGACGAGCCGTAGACGGACCCGCACCTCTCCCCCCCTGGTGCGGGTCCGTCGTCTTGTGGGCCCGGCCGACCGCCGGGTGCGCCCGCCGCCCGCCGGGGTGGAACCCGCCGATCGGCGGGCAACCAGGACCGCGCACCGGCGGTCCTCCCTCACAGAAGTCCGCGACCGTGGGGAGAGCAGCTGTGTGGGAGATCCTGGCCGACCTTGCCGTGCTGATGGGGGACGGGCCGCTGCGGGCGCTGCGGGCCCGCCGGGCGCAGCGGCGGTTGGCGGCCGGACTCCCGGTCCGCATCCCGTGCTCCGTCCGCTCCGAGCGCCCCGGCTGGCCGCCCCAGTACACCGGCGGCAGTCTGCTGTTCACCCCGGCCAGGGCCACCGCTGCCTTCGGCTCGCGGCGGTACCCGTACCTGGAGTTCGAGCCCGGCGGCGAGTTCTTCGACCCCGAACCGGACACCTGGTACGACCACGACTGGGCCGCCACCGTCTACCAGCCGCCCGGTGCCGGGGCCGCCGTGAACATCCAGGTGCACACCCGCTACCTGGGCTCCGTCCGGCTGGCGCTGGGCAACGGCTGAGCCGTACGCCGGAGACCAAGAGGTGACGTACGCCCGGTTTCGGCATCGGTGCCTGATGCGTCAGACTGGTGTCCCGTGAGTGACTCCCCGCTGAACCAGCCGTCGATACCCCGTGCCCACGTGGTACTGCTCTCCGGGCCCTCCGGTTCGGGCAAGTCCTCACTCGCCGCCAGAGCCGGGCTGCCGGTGCTCCAGCTGGACGACTTCTACAAGGACGGCGACGACCCGACGCTCCCCCTGCTCCCGGACGGCGGGGTGGACTGGGACTCGCCGCTCGCCTGGCACCGCGAGCAGGCGGTGGCGGCGATCCGGCAGCTGGCGGAGAGCGGCCGGGCCGAGGTGCCGGTGTACTCGATCCCGGACAACGGCCGGATCGGCACCCGTACCCTGCACCTCGACGGCGCCCCGGCGTTCATCGCCGAGGGGATCTTCGCCGCCGAGATCGCCGAACAGTGCGCGGCCGAGGAGCTGCTCGGCGACGCGCTCTGCCTGCGCAACCACCCGCTCACCACCGCCTGGCGGCGCCTGCGGCGGGACGTCCGCGAGGGGCGCAAGTCGCTGCCGGTGCTGCTGCGGCGCGGGTGGCGGCTGATGCGTGCCGAGCACGGCATCGTGTCCCGGCAGGTCGGCCTCGGCGCGTACGCCTGCGCCGGACCGGAGGCCGAGCGCCGGGTGCGGACGGTGGCCGCGCGGACGCCTGCGGCGGTCGGGGCCTGAGACACCGCAAGCCGGGCAGCACCGGCCCGGCGCCGCCGCCCGCCCGCCCGGCTGAGGGCGGCGAGCCGACCCGGCGCGAGGAGCCCCCTCACGCCAGGTCCCGCCGCATCAGGTCCTCGTACGTCTCCCGCCGCACCACCGCCCGCGAACGCCCCTCGCCGCAGAACACCACCGGCGGCCGGCGGGCTCCGTTGTAGTTGTTGCTGAGCGCGTAGGTGTAGGCACCGGTGGCCGGTACGGCGATCAGGTCCCCGGGGCGCGGGTCGCGCAGCAGGACGCCGTCGCTGAGCGTGTCGCCGGACTCGCAGTGCCGCCCGACCAGCCGGCACGGCTCGCCGCCGCCGACCCGGGTGGCGACGGTGGCCTCGAACCGCTGGGCGTACAGCGAGACTTCGAGGTTGTCGCCCATACCGCCGTCCACCGCGACGATCGGCTGCTCGCCGTCCTTGACCGTGACCGCCCGGTAGAGCGAGACACCGGTCTCGGCGACCAGCGAGCGGCCGGGCTCGATCAGGATGCGGGCCCCGACGGGCAGCACCCGGCGGGCGGCGGCGACCAGGACGTCCAGGTACTGCTCGATGCTCGGCGGCCGGTCCTGGTAGGTGTAGCGGGAGCCGAGGCCGCCGCCGAGGTCGTACACCGCGAACTCGCCCAGCTCCGCGACCGCCTCGACGGCCCGGGTGAACGGCTCGGTCCGCAGGATCTGCGAACCGACGTGCACGTGGAGGCCGTCCAGCCGCAGCCGGTCGCTGCCGCGCAGCCGCGCGATCGCCTCCCGGGCGCGGGCCGGCGACAGGCCGAACTTCGAGCCCGCCTGGCCGGTGGAGACCGCCGCGTGGGTGTCGGGCCGGATGTCGGGGGTGACCCTGACCAGGACGCCCTGCGCCCGGCCCGGGTGCTCGACGGCGATCTTCTCCAGCCGGTCGATGTCGTCGAAGTTGTCGATCACGATCAGCCCGGCCCCCGCCGACACCGCCAGCCGCAGCTCCTCCTCGGTCTTGGCGTTGCCGTGGACCACCAGCCCGGCCGGGTCGGCCCCGGCGGCCAGCGCCAGGGTCAGCTCGCCGCCACCGGCGACGTCCATGCCCAGGCCCTCCTGGGCCAGCAGCCGGTACACGGCGCTGCAGGGGAAGGCCTTGGACGCGAAGGTCACCCGCGAGTTCGGCCAGCGCGCCGCCAGCCCGTCGGCGTAACGGCGGGCCCGGGTGCGCAGCGCGGTCTCGTCCACCAGCAGGGCCGGGGTGCCGTACCGCTCCGCCAGCTCGGTCACCCGGCAGCCGCCGATGAGCAGCTCGCCGCCCTCGGCGACTGCGGTGCCCTGCGGGAACAGGGTCAGCAGCCGGTTCTGGGCGGATGCTGGCGTGACGGCGCCGAGGGTCATGGCCGGACTTCCTCTCCTGGACGGGGCCGGTGGTGCGTCCGGGTCCGGAGGGTCCCTGCCGGCCGTCGTCCGCTCGTGCCAGCCATGGTGCGGGAGGTCCGGGGCACCGGTCTCTGGCAAAATCGCCTAAGGTTCGGGCATGGAACCGACGGAATCGCCAATGCTCGGCGGGACCAGCGAGGAGCTGTTCGCCCTCGCCAACGCCGTCGCCGCCGTGGTCGGCGGCCCGGTGTCCGTCGAGGACCTGGACCGCCGGGTGCTCGCCTACTCCTCCCTGCCCGACCAGCGGATGGACGAGCTGCGCCGCCGGGGCATCCTGGAGCGCCAGGTGCCGGACACCGCCGAGCGGCCCGCGCAGCAGCGCCAGTACCGCGAGGTGCTGGCCGCCCCCGGAGTGGTCCGGCTCCCTCCGCTGGCCGAGGACGAGCTGCCGCGCGCCGCCGCCGCGATCCGCGCCGGGGACCTGCCGCTCGGCACCCTCTGGGCGATCGAGGGCCCGGACGGCCTCGACCGGTCCGGCGAGCGGGCGCTGCTGGACGGCGCCCGGCTCGCCGCCCTGCACATGCTGCGCCGCCGCAGCGCCGCCGAGCTCGACCTGCACGCCCGTGGGGAGGCGCTGCGCGGCGCGCTCAGCGGGCACTGGTCGGCGGCCGAGGTCAGGTTCAGGCTCGGCTTCTCCGAGCGGACCCGGCCGGTGACCCTGGTCGGCCTGGCCCCGCTGCGCCTGCCCGACCGCGAGCCGCCCGAGCTCACCCGGCTGGCCGCGGTCACCGCCCGGCACTGGTCCGCCGTCCACGCCGAGGCCGCCGTCACCGCGCTCGGCAGCACGGTGTACGCGCTGCTGCCCGAGCTCGCCCCCACCGCCGTGCGGCGGCTGGCGGAGCAGGCCGTGAGCACCGTCGGCCGTTCCCTGGTCAGGGCACCCGGCGAACCCGGCAACACCCCGCTGCGGGCCGCGATCAGCCGCCCCGCCGAGGAGTTGGGCGAGCTGACCGAGCTGCGCGCCGAAGTCGACGACATCCTCCGGGTCACCACGTACGACCGGCAGGCGCCCGGGACCGCCGATCTGACCGAGGTGCACGCCCGGGTCCTGCTGGCCCACTTCGCCGACGAGCTGGCCCGCCGCCCCCGGCTGCGCCACCCCGGTGTGACCGCGATGGTCGAGCACGACCGCGTCCAGCACACCGCCTACGCGGCCAGCACCACCGCGTGGCTGGACGCCGTCGGCAACATCGCCCAGGCGGCCGAACGGCTGTCGGTGCACCCCAACACCCTCAAGTACCGGCTGCGGCGGGCCAGGGAGCTCTTCGGCCTCGACTTGGACCACCCGGACGACCGGCTGTCCTGCTGGCTCCAACTGCGCCTCCAGCAGCGGCAGTAGACCCGGCCGGGACGGCCGCGGGAAGCGCCGGGAACCGGGCGGTCCCGGCGGCCCCCGCCCGCACCGGCTCCTGCGGAGCGGGCCGCACCGCCCGCCGACCCCCTCGGACCGCACGCCCCGTCCCCGTCCCCGTCCCCGCCCCGTCCCGCCCGGTCCCCGCCCCCGGACATGACGGAGGGCCCGGTGCCTCTCCCCGGCACCGGGCCCTCCGCTGGGTCAGACCTCGGGAGCCCCCGTCGGCCGCCGCTCCCCCGAGCCGGCGCCCGCGCCCCTTGACCTGCCCACCCGTCCCCCGACGGGAGTCGCTCTCAGGCGACGAGCTCCCCGAACGCCAGCACGGTGTCACCCGTGCGGTTCAGCTGCTCGTCGTCCCGCAGCCGGCGCAGTGCGCGCCAGATGCTGCTCTTCACCGTGCCGACGCTGATGCCGAGGATGTCGGCGATCTCCGGGTCGGTGCGGCCCTCGTAGTAGCGGAGCACCAGCATGGTCCGCTGGTTCTCCGGCAGCTTGGCCAGCGCCTGCCAGAGCACGGCGCGCAGCTCGGTGCCGCCCATCGCGTCGGTGTCGCCGACCGTCTCCGGCAGCTCCTCGGTCGGGTACTCGTTGACCTTGCGGCGCCGCCAGGCGGAGATGTGCAGGTTGGTCATGGTGCGGCGGAGGTAGCCGCCGACCGCCGCCTTGTCGGTGATCCGGCCCCAGGCGCGGTAGGTGCTGAAGAGCGCGCTCTGCAGCAGGTCCTCGGCCTCGTGCCGGTCACCGGTCAGGTGGTACGCGGTGGCGTACAGCGAGGCACGGCGCTCGCGGACGTACGCGGTGAACTCGGTGATGTGGTCCTCGTCGGCCGGCGCGGTGGCCGGCGCGGCGACCGCTGCGACCGGCTGGACCTTCTCCACGGTGGGGAGGCGGAGCACCGTGGCCCCGGTGGCGGCGGTGCGACCGGTCGGCTCCCCCGAACCGAGACCGGCCGCAACGCCGTTGCCCGTTGCACTCCCCTGACCCGTCACGCGGACGGGGAGGACTCCCCGCAGCGTGAGGGTCGAACCGGCGTCGGCCGCAGTCCCCCGGTGGCCGACCCCGAACAGGTCCCCCGACCTGTTCCCGCCGCCGATGCGGCGGGTCCCGGTGCTGTGTGCGCACCCCCGTACGATCACGGCACCGGAAGTCTCGTCCGTCCGCACCTCGAAGCGTGTCCTGGCGGCGACTGCCGACGAACGCGCGTTTCGGACGGCCGCGGTGCTGCGGGTCTTGAGCGTGGCGTTCATCGTGACACCCCCATGATCGGTACGAGCGGTTCGCTGTCCACCGCCGCGCTCCGGGCCGTTCGGGCCGGGGCGTTGCTGCGGCGACATGGAAAATCCTGCCTGCCGGTCGTCATGGCGCTGTCCGCCGACTGTCACAGGGCTGTCACAGCGGGCGGGACTTTGGTCCACACATCCTCCGCACCAGCCTGGACGCCGACGGGTCACGTTCCGGTTCCCATCCCCGGCGGCCGTGACACGGCAGGTGATTCGGTGCGCCGAGTGAGCCAGAATGAGCCCGTGCCATACCTCCTTCTGATCGAGGACGACGACGCCATCCGGACCGGCCTCGAACTCGCCCTCACCCGCCAGGGTCACCGCGTGGTGACGGCCGCCTCCGGAGAGGACGGCCTGAAGCTCTTCAAGGAGCAGCGTCCGGACCTGATCGTGCTGGACGTGATGCTGCCCGGAATCGACGGCTTCGAAGTCTGCCGCCGGATCCGCCGCACCGACCAGCTGCCGATCATCCTGCTGACCGCGCGCTCGGACGACATCGACGTCGTGGTCGGCCTGGAGTCCGGCGCGGACGACTACGTGGTGAAGCCGGTGCAGCCCCGGGTGCTGGACGCCCGGATCCGCGCGGTGCTGCGCCGCGGCGAACGGGAGAACTCGGACTCCTCGGCGTACGGCAGCGTGGTGATCGACCGCTCGGCGATGACCGTCACCAAGGACGGCCAGGACCTCCAGCTCACGCCCACCGAGCTGCGGCTGCTGCTCGAACTGAGCCGCCGCCCCGGCCAGGCGCTGTCCCGCCAGCAACTGCTGCGGCTGGTCTGGGAGCACGACTACCTGGGCGACTCCCGGCTGGTGGACGCCTGCGTGCAGCGGCTGCGGGCCAAGGTGGAGGATGTACCTTCGGCGCCGACCCTGATCCGCACGGTGCGCGGGGTGGGTTACCGTCTCGACCCGCCGAACCAGCCCTGAGGGGCGTCCGCGAGACTGTCTGACGGGCCGTCGGCGGCCCGGCCCTGAGCGACCATTGGTGAGAACCCCTGTTGACTGTTGACCCTCATACCCCGCGCCGCCCGCGCCCCTGGCGATGGCGGCAGTTGCGTTCGCTGCGGGTGCGGCTGATCGCGGTGTTCGCCGTCGTCGCGCTGTGCACCGCCGTCTCGGCCTCCGGGATCGCGTACTGGCTCAACCGCGACGCGGTGCTCAAGCGCGCCCAGGACACCGCGCTGAACGACTTCCGGGTCTCCCTCACCCGCAACGTCTCCGAGCTGCCGCTGAACGCCAGTTGCCCGCAACTGACCAACCTGGCGAACCTGGTGGCCACCTCCGGCCTCAACTACCAGGTGGTGGTGGTCGACGAGAACCAGCCCGACTGCGCCGCCTCGTCCGCTCCCGCCAACTTCACGCTCGCCCAGGTGCCGCAGCCGCTGCGCACCGCGGTGGCCAAGCCGCGCGAGGTCGGCCCGGGCAACCCGTACGCGTACCACCTGTACTGGCAGCGGGTGAACCTGGACGGGAAGCCGTACGTGGTCGGCGGCACGAGGGTGGCGCCGAGCGGGCCGACGGCGTACATGTTCAAGTCGCTGGAGAACGAGCGGGCCGACCTGAACACCCTGGGCTGGTCGCTGGCGATCGCCACCCTGCTCGCGCTGATCGGCTCCGCGCTGCTGGCGCAGGCCGCCTCGGCCACGGTGCTGCGGCCGGTGAAGCGCCTCGGCGAGGCGGCCAGGCAGCTCGGCGAGGGCAAGCTGGACACCCGGCTCGACGTCGAGGGCGGCGACGAACTCGCCGACCTGGCAAGAACGTTCAACCTGGCAGCGGCGTCGCTCGCCGAGCAGGTCGAGGAGTTGAGCGCACGCGAGGCGCAGAGCCGGCGGTTCGTCGCCGACATGTCGCACGAGCTGCGCACACCGCTGACCGCGATGACGGCCGTGACGGACATCCTGGAGGACGAGGCCGAGCTGCTCGACCCGATGATCGAGCCGGCCGTCCGCCTGGTGGTCAGCGAGACCCGGCGGCTCTCCGACCTGGTCGAGAACCTGATGGAGGTGACCCGCTTCGACGCCGGCACCGCCAAGCTGGTCGCGGACGAGATGGACATCGCCGACCTGATCATGTCCTGCATCGACGGCCGGGCCTGGTACGACGCGGTCGAGGTGGACGCCCCGCGCGGGATCCTCGCGGTGGTCGACCCGCGCCGCCTGGACGTGGTCTTCGCCAACCTGATCGGCAACGCCCTCAAGCACGGCGGCTCGCCGGTGCGGGTGAAGGTCCGCCAGGCCGGCCGGACCGTGGTGGTCGAGGTCTCCGACAGCGGCCCCGGCATTCCGCAGGACGTGCTGCCGCACGTCTTCGACCGCTTCTACAAGGCCGACAAGGGCCGGGCCCGCTCCGAGGGCAGCGGGCTCGGGCTGTCCATCGCGATGGCCAACGCACAGATCCACGGCGGCACCATCACCGCCGCCAACGGCGAGGTCGGCGCGGTCTTCACGCTGACCCTGCCGCTCACCCCGGGCGGCCCGCTGGACGGCGCCGCGGAGCAGGACCCGGCCTCCGTGCCGGTCCCGTCCGCGGACGGGGCTCCGACCGCGCAGCAGGCCAAGGCGGCCGATCAGGAAGGTGCCCAGTGAACGTACGCAGGACCGCGGCGGCGGCCGCACTGCTGGCCGCCGTCCTGGCGGCTGCGACGGGCTGCGGCATCCGGCCGACCGCCGTGCCCGTCGACGCGGGTGCCCCGGCCAGCCGGACGGCCTGCCCCAACCCGTACACGATTCCGACGGCGGTGCTGGCGCCGACACCGAGCACCGGTCCGCTGCCCTCCGCGGCGGCCTCCGGATCGCCCTCCCCGTCGGCCGGGGTCCCTTCGGCCGGCGCACCGAGTGCGACGGCGAGTGCGACGGCGAGCGTCACAGCGGGCACCTCGGCGAAGGGTCCCAGCAGTGTGTTCAGCGCGATTCCCTCGCCCGAGGCGTCGCACTGCCCGTGAACGGGTTACCCGAAACCAGCGCACCGGGGCGCGGAACCACGGACGACGGCCCCGGCGTCCTCCCCCGCGTGCAGCGAGATGGCACCACCACGCGCCACGAGCGCGGGACCGGCGTACGGGCCGGGAGCAGCCCCACCGACAGGGCGTACGCTCCGCCGTACACGCCGGGGTCCTCCCAGTCCGCGCCCCCACAACAGCCGAAGGACGCGCCGCCGGGCGGATCGTCCGACCAGCCGCGGCCCCCGGGCACCCGGGGACCGGACCCCCGGCCCGGGGTCTCCCCCCGGGCGCAGCGGATCTCCCTGACCGTGCTCGCCGCCTACCTGGTGCTGGTCGGATGGCTCGTCCTGCGACCGGTGACGGCCGGGTGGACCTACCCGGCCAACCTGACCCCCTTCGCCTCGGTGGGGCAGGCGCTGGCCGTCGGCGGACTCGCCGGCGCCCGGCAGCTGGCCGCCGGACTGCTGCCGCTCGCACCGCTCGGCGTCCTGCTCCCGCTCGCCGGCGGCCGGCTGCGGACCGGCTGGCTGCCGTCCTTCCTGCACACCTCGGGCGGTGCGGCACTGCTGGCCACCGCACTGGAGATCCTCAAGGGCTGGACGCCGGGGCACGTCCTCAACGTCGACAACATCCTGCTGGGCACGCTCGGCGTCGCCGCCACCCACCTGGCCTTCGTCCCGACCGGCCGGTCCGTACTGCGCCGACGGGCCGCCGAGGCGCCGGCCGCAGCAGCCGCGCCGAGGCCCTCGAACGCGCCGACGCCCGGCACCGCCCCGGCACTGCAGCCGACCACGGTCCCCACCCCGCTGGGCGCCGCCCACCGGCCGGTTCTCAGGGGCCACCCCTGAACCGACCCTGAGCCCCCGCCGGGCCGCCCCGGTGAGAGTTCAGGGGGTCGGATCAGCATCGCGGCCGACGCTCCGGACAGCCGCAGATCCGAAGATTGAGTCATGCCCGCCGGAGAGACCGGGACCGGGCCGAAAGACTTCGGAGAGCTCCATGAGCGTGCTTGCCCGTCCTCGCCACAACCGCGTCATCGCCGGTGTCTGCGCCGGGATCGCCGACCGCTTCGGCCTCTCCCCGTGGACCGTCCGCACCATCTTCCTGGTCTCCTGCCTGCTGCCCGGCCCGCAGTTCCTGATCTACCTGGCCCTGTGGCTGCTGCTCCCGCAGGAGCCGTGAACCGGCCACCACCAGGACCGCTCCCGGCACCACAACGCCCCGAAGGGCCGCCTGTCCAGGCGGCCCTTCGGGGCGTTCGGGCGTGCGGAGTGCCCGGGTCGGGGGTCGCGGCGCCGCAGCGGGCACCGCCGGGGAACCGCGCTCGCGCGGTCCGGCCGGGTCAGCCGGGGATGCCGCCGGGCAGGGCGCCGGTGAGGGTGCCGACACCGGGCAGCTTGCTCAGACCCTCCGCACCCGGGACCGGGAGGCCGGCACGGGTCGCCGCCTTGGTGGCGGCGGCCGGGGCCTGCGGGTCAGCGTCGGCGGCAGGGGCCGCGGGGGCCAGCGAGGAGCCGACACCGGAGTTGAGGTTGCCGACCGCCTCGGTGACCGGGGCAGCCGCCGGAAGCTTGCCGGTCGCGCTGGTGGCGGCACCGGTGAGCGCGTCGGAGTGGCTCAGCGCGCTGGTCGGGAGCCCGAGCCCACCGCCGGTGGCGGCGGAGGCGGAACCGGCGGCCGCCGCCGCGAGCGCGACGCCGAGCGCCGCGGTTCCGGCAGCCTTCAGAGTGGCCTGCTTCATCAGTTGGTCCTCGGTCCTCGTCGGTGGCCGGTGCGCGGGTGCGCCCGGGGGCACTCACCGCTACACCGCGTCAGCAGTGACTGGCCCACCGTAGTGACAAGGTTCCGGGAGGTACAACGACCGTTAACTCACAGGAGTGACCAGTCGGATGAACGCGGGGCCCCGGCGACGGTCCCGCGCCCATCCGACCGCCTGTCAGACGCCGTTTCGGGCACTCCGGGGCCGCGTCAACACCCGACGCCGCCCCGGGAGACCTCCCGGGCGCCGGTCCACCGTCAGACGCCGGTGCTGAACAGCCACTCGGACTTGAGCTCGGCGTAGCCGGGCTTGATCACGTCGCTGATCATCGCGAGCCGCTCGTCGAACGGCAGGAAGGCCGACTTCATCGCGTTCACGGTGAACCACTCCAGGTCGCCCAGGGTGTAGCCGAACGCCTCGACCAGGTGCCCGAACTCGCGGCTCATGCTGGTGCCGCTCATCAGCCGGTTGTCGGTGTTGACGGTGACCCGGAACTTCAGCCGGCTGAGCAGGCCGATCGGGTGCTCGGCGTACGAGGTCGCGGCAGCCGTCTGCAGGTTGGAGGTCGGGCACATCTCCAGCGGGACGCGCTTGTCCCGCACGTACGCGGCCAGGCGGCCCAGCTCGACCCGGCCGTCGTCGTGGACGGTGATGTCGTCGATGATGCGCACACCGTGGCCGAGCCGGTCGGCGCCGCAGCACTGCAGGGCCTCCCAGATCGACGGCAGGCCGAAGGCCTCACCGGCGTGGATGGTGAAGTGGTTGTTCTCGCCCTTGAGGTAGTCGAAGGCGGCCTGGTGGCGGGTGGGGGGGTACCCGGCCTCGGCGCCGGCGATGTCGAAGCCGACCACGCCCTGGTCGCGGAAACGGTTGGCCAGCTCGGCGATCTCCTGCGAGCGGGCGGCGTGGCGCATCGCGGTGAGCAGGGCGCCGACCCGGATCCGGTGACCGTTGGCACGGGCGTTGGCCTCGCCGAGGCGGAAGCCCTCGTTGACCGCCTCGACCACCTCGTCGAGGGTGAGGCCGGCCTCCAGGTGCTGCTCGGGGGCGTACCGGACCTCGGCGTACACGACGCCGTCGGCAGCCAGGTCCTCGGCACAGTCCGCGGCGACCCGGATCAGCGCCTCACGGGTCTGCATCACGGCGCAAGTGTGGGCGAAGGTCTCCAGGTAGCGGACCAGCGAGCCGGAGTCGGCGGCCTCGCGGAACCACTCGCCGAGCTTGGCGGGGTCGGTGGTCGGGAGCCCCTCGTAGCCGCAGGCGGCTGCCAGCTCGACGATGGTCTGAGGACGCAGCCCGCCGTCGAGGTGGTCGTGCAGGAGCACCTTCGGGGCACGGGCGATCTGGTCGGCGGTGGGAATGCGGGGGCCTGTGGTGCCCGCAGCGACAGGGATCTGCTTCTCCATTGCGGGAGTGTAGCCCCTACGCGCGTAGATTTACTATGCCGATCACTCGGACGGCGCAAGAGGATCACCCTTCGACATCCGCAGGGCGGGCGAACGGGTGCTCAGGGGGCGCGCGAAGCTGTGCACGGGCGCAGGGCACCGGGCACGCGCCCCCGGCCGACCGGCCCGGCTAGTCGTGGTCGAGCAGCCGCCCGCGCCGGGAGCGGACGAAGTCCAGGAACGCCGCCACCGGCGGCGTCAGCGGGCGGCCGGTCACCCAGGCCAGGCCGATCGCCCGGCGGGTCCGGGGCGCGGTCACCTCCAGTTCGACCACGCCGGGGCGCGGCACCAGCCCCGGCGGCAGCAGTGCCACCCCGAGCCCGGCGGCGACCAGCCCGCGCAGCGTCTCCGCCTCCTCCCCCTCGAAGGCGATCCGGGGCGAGAACCCGGCCTCCGCACAGAACGCGTCGGTGATCGAGCGCAGCCCGTACCCCTCCTCCACCGCGACGAACGGTTCGTCGGCCACCTCGGCCAGCCGGATCCGGCGCCGTCCGGCGAGCCGGTGGTCGGACGGGACCACCAGGTACAGCCGCTGCTCGTCCAGCGGGCAGGCCGTGAGGTCGGGCGCGTTCGGCAGCGGCGCGACCAGGCACAGGTCCAGCTCGCCCGCACGCAGTCGCTCCAGCATCGCCGCGACGTAGTCCTGCACCAGCTGGAACCGCACCTGCGGGTGCTCCACCCGGAAGCCGCGCAGCAGCGCCGGCACCGCGTCGGTCCCCATGGTGTGCAGGAAGCCGAACGCCACCCGCCCGGTCACCGGGTCCGTCTCCGCGCGGGCCTGCTCGACACCGCGCTCCAGCTCGCTCAGCGCCCGCTCCACCGAGCCGAGCAGCAAGCGGCCCGCCCTGGTCAGCCGGACCGTACGGCCCTGACGGGCCAACAGGTCCAGGCCCAGTTCGGCCTCCAGCCGGGCCACCGCCCGGGAGAGCGTCGGCTGCGGCATACCCAGCAGCTGCGCCGCCTGGGTCACGTGCTCCAGCCTGGCGACCGCCGCGAACTGGGCCAACTGCGGTGCCAGCGGGGCGACGGCCGAGTCCTGGCCGAGTTCGGCGGGGCGCAACGGCTGCGAACTGCTCTCATGCGTCACGGCATCGATTCTGCGCCATTCATGTATTGGACGCATCAGGCGAGCGGTCCTACGTTCGAACCATGTCGCCTGCCAGTACGGGGGCATCCGCAGCAGCACGACCGGGTGCCCGTCCCCAGTCAGTTCCCGCCGAGCCGGCCGCCGCCGCGCCCGGGTCCCATGACGCCCACGCCGCCCCCGCCGCCCCGGACCGGGTCCGGGGCCAGGACCTGCGCCACCGCCCCGGCGAGCGCGGGTTCCGCCGGGCCAACCTGGCACTGTTCGCGGCCGGGATCGCCACCTTCGTCCTGCTGTACTCCACCCAGGGCCTGCTGCCCGTCCTCTCCGCCGACCTCGACCTCACGCCGGGCCAGGCGAGTTGGACCGCCTCCGCAGCCACCCTCGGACTGGCCCTGGCCCTGCTCCCGGCCAGTGCCCTCTCCGACCGCTTCGGGCGCACCGCCGTGATGACGGCCTCCACCGTGGCCGCGTCCGTCCTCGCCCTGGCGCTGCCGTTCGCGCCGGACCTCTCCACCCTGGTGGTCCTGCGGGTGCTCCAGGGCGCCGCGCTGGCCGGGCTGCCCGCGACCGCGATGGCCTACCTCGCCGAGGAGGTCCACCCGGGTGCGCTGGCTTCCGCGATGGGTCTGTACGTGGCGGGGAACAGCATCGGCGGCATGGGGGGACGCCTGGTCTCCGGCTGGGCGGCCGCCGCCTGGGGCTGGCGCTGGGGCCTCGCCGCCTCGGCCGTGCTGGCCCTGCTCGCCACCCTGGCCTTCCGCGTGCTCATCCCGGCCGCCCGCAACTTCCGCCGCTCCCCGGTGGATCCGCGCGCGCTCGGCCGTACGGTGTCGGCCCATCTGCGCAACCCGCTGCTGCTGCGGCTGTACGCGCTCGGGCTGCTCTTCATGGCCGTCTTCGGCGCGGTCTACAACACCGTCGGCTACCGGCTCATCGCCGCGCCCTTCCACCTGCCGGAGTCGGTGGCCGCCTCGATCTTCGTGGTGTACCTGGTCGGCACCGCCACCTCGGCCGGGGCGGGACGCCTCGCCGGACGCCTCGGCCGACGCGGCGCCCTGTACGCGGCGATCGGCACCACCACCGCCGGGCTCCTGCTCTCCCTCGCCGACTCGCTGGTCTGCGCGCTGCTCGGCCTGGTCCTGATCACCGCCGGGTTCTTCGCGGGCCACGCCACCGCCTCGTCCTCGGTCGGCCGCACCGCCACCCACGGCCGCGCCCAGGCCTCCGCGCTCTACCTGATCGCCTACTACCTCGGCAACAGCCTCGGCGGCACCATCGGCGCCGACGAGTACCACTCCACCGGGTGGACCGGAGCAGCGGCCGTCGGCCTCGCCGCCATGGCCGCAGCCGTCGGCATCACGCTGTACGCGACCCGGCAGGCGAGCGCCGTCCGGCGGGCGGCCGCCGTCGATACACTCCGGGCATGAGCACCGATCCGGCTGTGTACGCCCGCCTGCGGGAGATCGCCGGACACCTGCCGCAGATCCCCGGGATCAGCAAGGTGGAGATCGCCGACGGCCAGATCGTCATGATGATGTCGCCGGTCAGGCGGCACGAACTGGCAGTGATCCGAATCGCCCGACAGCTGAACGCCCAGCTGCCGGGCACCCACCCCGGGTACGTCGCACACCCGGGCGCCGACCTCGAGGATGTCGGGCTGGGCCGGCTCCGCTGCCCGGACCTGATGGTCTTCGCCGAGAAGGCGATGGAGGAGCAACAGCCTGCTCTGCTGCCGCACGAAGTGCTGCTGGTCGTCGAGGTCGTCTCCAAGTCCAACCCCGGGAACGACTACGAGAACAAGGTCCGCGACTACGCGGCCATGGGCATCCCGCTCTACCTGCTGGTCGACCCGCGCAAGGGCACGGGCATCGTGCACGACCAGCCGAACTACGCCTCCCGCAGGGACTTCGCGTTCGGCGACACCGTCGCCGTCGGCCCGTGGACGATCGACACCGGTGTCCTGCTGACGTACGCCTGACCGCGGCGCACGTCGGCAGGACACCGAGGGATCACGCGATGCGGTCCAGCACGATCGGGTTCGGGGTGAAGGCCGTACCGGCCGGGGAGACCCCGATGCCGTCCTTCAGGGCCTCGATCGCGTAGTCGTAGCGCTCGGGGGTGTCGGTGTGCAGGGTCAGCAGCGGCTGGCCCGCCGTGACCGTGTCACCGGGCTTGGCGTGCATCTCGACACCGGCACCGGCCTGCACCGGGTCCTCCTTGCGGGCGCGGCCCGCACCCAGGCGCCAGGCGCAGACGCCCACGGCGTAGGCGTCCAGCTCGGTGAGCACACCGGAGGCGGGGGCCGTGATGACGTGCTGCTCGCGGGCGACCGGGAGCGGGGCGTCGACGTCGCCGCCCTGGGCGGTGATCATGCGGCGCCAGTGGTCCATCGCGGAACCGTCGCGCAGCGCGTCCGCCGGGTCCTTGCCCTGCACGCCCGCCGCGGCGAGCATCTCCCGGGCCAGCGCGATGGTCAGCTCGACCACGTCGGCCGGGCCGCCGCCCGCCAGCACCTCGACGGACTCGCGGACCTCCAGCGCGTTGCCGGCCGTGAGCCCGAGCGGGGTGGACATGTCGGTGAGCAGGGCCACCGTGTTCACACCGGCGTTGGTACCCAGCCCGACCATGGTGCGGGCGAGCTCCTGGGCGTCGGCGAGGTTCTTCATGAAGGCGCCGGAGCCGACCTTGACGTCCAGGACCAGCGCGCCGGTGCCCTCGGCGATCTTCTTGGACATGATCGAGGAGGCGATCAGCGGGATCGCCTCGACGGTGCCGGTGACATCGCGCAGCGCGTACAGCTTCTTGTCGGCGGGGGCGAGGCCGTCGCCCGCCGCGCAGATGACGGCGCCGGTGTCCCGCAGCACGGTCATCATCTCGTCGTTGGAGAGCAGCGCCCGCCAGCCCGGGATGGACTCCAGCTTGTCCAGGGTGCCGCCGGTGTGGCCGAGTCCGCGCCCGGAGAGCTGGGGGACGGCCGCGCCGCAGGCGGCGACCAGCGGGGCCAGCGGCAGCGTGATCTTGTCGCCGACGCCGCCGGTCGAGTGCTTGTCGGAGGTCGGCACGCCCAGCGCGGAGAAGTCCATCCGGACGCCGGAACGGATCATCGCGTCCGTCCAGCGGCTGATCTCGCGGAGGTTCATGCCGTTCAGCAGGATGGCCATGGCCAGGGCGGACATCTGCTCGTCGGCGACCTCGCCACGGGTGTAGGCGTCGATCACCCAGTCGATCTGGGCGTCGGTCAGCTCTCCGCGGTCGCGCTTGGTCCGGATGACGGAGGGGGCGTCCATGGACATGGAATCTCCAAGAGGGTGGGTCAGATGCTCACATGCGATCGGCGACTCGTCTGCGAGGAGTTGCCGCGGGAAACGAGAATCGAAATACCGAGGGTCGAAATACGGAGAGTGCCGCGAAAAGACCGGGTTTCAGTCTTCTCGCGACACTCTACGCGCGTAACAAGAACCGTTGCTAGAGCCGCTCGGGCCCGAATGCGTCCGGCAGGAGCTCCGCCATGGTCTTCACGCCCGTGGGCAGGTCGACCAGCAGTTCGGAGCCGCCGTGCTCGTACAGCAGCTGACGGCAGCGGCCGCACGGCATCAGCAGCTCCCCGGCGCCGTCCACGCAGCTGAACGCCACCAGCCGGCCGCCGCCGGAGGCGTGCAGCGCGGACACCAGGCCGCACTCGGCGCACAGCCCGAGCCCGTACGAGGCGTTCTCCACGTTGCAGCCGATGACGGTGCGGCCGTCGTCGACCAGGGCCGCGGCCCCGACCGGGAACTTGCTGTACGGCGCGTACGCGCGCGACATCGCGTCCCGGGCGGCGGCCCGCAGCTGCTCCCAGTCCGGAGCCCAGGTCGTGGTCACTTGCCCTGGCCCTTGCGGTAGATCTGGCCGTCGGCCTTCGGCGGACGCAGCCGCTGCGAGGCCAGCGCGAGCACCACCAGGGTGATCACGTACGGCGTGGCGACGATCAGCGGGCGCGGCACCGAGTCGGTGGCCACGAACCAGACGGCCATACCGCCCGCCACCACGAAGCTGACGACCGCACCGGTGATCTTGCGGCGGTACAGCTGCCAGAGCGCCATCAGCGCCATGACGACCGCGACCACGATCAGCAGGACGTGCACCGAGTCGGCGTCGCGCAGCTGGAGGCTGTCGGTGAAGCCGAACAGGCCGGCACCGGCGGCCAGGCCGCCCGGCATCCAGTTGCCGAAGATCATCGCGGCGAGACCGATGTAGCCGCGGCCCTGGGTCTGGCCGTCCTTGTAGAAGTGGGCCGCCACCAGCGAGAGGTACGAACCCGCGAGGCCCGCGAAGGCACCGGAGGCGATGACCGCGAGGTACTTGTACTTGTAGACGTTGACACCCAGCGACTCGGCGGCCGTCGGGTTCTCACCGCAGGAGCGCAGGCGCAGCCCGAAGACCGTGCGCCAGAGCACGAAGTAGCTGGCCACGATCAGCGCGGCGGCGAGGAGGATGACCACCGAGAGGTTGGTGGTCACCCCGCCCAGGATGCCCGCGACGTCCGAGACCAGGAACCAGTGGTGGGACTCGATGGTGTCCAGCCAGTGCGACAGCCCCGGCACCGTGAGGTACGGCAGCGGATCGGCGGGCGGGGACTGGTTGGCACCGGCACCGGCGGAGACGTAGTCGGTGTAGTAGATCTTGTTGACGTACGCGCAGATACCGGGGATCAGCAGGTTGATACCGACACCGGAGACGATGTGGTCCACGCCGAAGGTGACGGTGATGACCGCGTGCAGCAGACCGCCGAGCGCGCCACCCGCCATACCGGCGAGCAGACCGAACCAGGGGTTGACCAGGTAGCCGCCCCAGGCACCGCAGAAGGTGCCGGCGACCATCATGCCCTCGAGGCCGATGTTGACCACACCGGCCCGCTCGGACCACAGGCCGCCGAGGCCGGCGAGGGCGATCGGCACGGCCGAGCCGAGGGCGGCGGCGACCTGGCCGGAGGAGGTCAGGCCGTGGTTGCCGGTCAGTATGCCGACCACCGACAGCAGCATGATGACGCCTGCGATCAGCAGCAGCACGACCGGGGCCGTGACCTTGGCCTTCTTGACGGGCGCACTGCCCGGGGTCTTGGGCCGGGCGGCAGTTGCGGTACTCACGCCGAGACCTCCTTCTTGGCGGCCGCGGCGGCCTGAGCGGCAAGTTCCGCGCCGACCTTCTGCTGCTGGCGCTTCAGACCGAAGCGGCGCACCAGCTCGTAGGCGACGACGACACAGATGACGATGACACCCTGCATGACCGTGACGATCTCCTGCGGGTACCCGGCGAACGGCAGCTGGACCGCGGTGACGTCCAGGAAGGCGAACAGCAGCGCCGAGAAGGCGATGCCGATCGGCGAGTTGCGGCCGAGCAGCGCGATGGCGATACCGAGGAAGCCGAGACCGGGCTGGAAGCTCTGACCGTAGAAGTACGAGTTCTGCAGCAGGTCGGGCAGACCGATCAGACCGGCCAGCGCACCGGAGACCAGCATGCTGGTGAGCACCATGCGCTTGACGTTGACGCCCGAGGCGTGGGCGGCGCTCTCCGAGCGGCCGGTGGCACGCAGGTCGAAGCCGAAGCGGGTGCGGGTGAGCACCAGCTGGAAGACCACGCCGACCAGGACGGCGACGAAGATGAAGCCCCAGAGGGGGCCGCCCTGGGTGTTCAGCGTGAAGAAGTGGCTGGAGGCCGAGACCGGGTCGGTCTGGATGGAGTTGCTGGTGCCGCTGGCCTTCGGCGCGAAGACGCCGGGGACGAGCAGCAGGCCGACCACGGCGGTGGCGATGGCGTTCAGCATGATGGTCGAGATGACCTCGCTGACGCCCCGGGTGACCTTCAGGACACCGGCGATGCCGGCCCAGATGGCGCCGACCAGCATGGCGACGATCAGCAGCAGCGGGATCTGGATGAACGAGGGCAGGTTCACCTGGGCGCCGATGAAGGCGGCGAACAGCGCTGCCACCTTGTACTGGCCCTCGGCGCCGATGTTGAACAGGTTCATCCGGAAGCCGAAGGCGACCGCGACACCCGCGAGGTAGTAGGTGGTGGCCCGGTTGAGGGTCAGCACCTGGGCGTCGGACTTGGTGCCGTACGTGAGCATCACGTTGAAGGCGTTGAACGGGTCCTTGCCGGAGATGCCGAGCAGGATGCCGCACAGCAGGACCGAGAGCAGCACGGCCAGCACCGGCGCGGCGAGGCCGAGCAGGATGCGCTCGCCGTCGAAGCGCTTGGCCGCCGGGCGCTTGGCGGTGTCAGGACTACTGGTCATGGGTTACTCCCCCGCCTGCGTGGTGCCGTCGGCGGTGTCGGTGGGCTCGTCGTGCGACTCGCCGTGGTGCGGGTGCTCGGCCTCGGTCTCGGTGCCCTCGGCGGCGATCGCCTTGTCCTCCTCGACGGCCTCCGGGTCGGACTCGATGTGGCCGGTGGCCGCACCGGTCATCGCGGTGCCCAGGTCCTCGGCGGTGACCGTGGCCGGGTCCGCGTCGGCGACCAGGCGGCCGCGGTAGATGACCCGGATGGTGTCGGAGAGGCCGATCAGCTCGTCCAGGTCGGCGGAGATCAGCAGCACCGCCAGGCCTTCGCGCTGGGCGCTGCGGATCTGCTCCCAGATCTGCGCCTGCGCGCCGACGTCCACACCGCGGGTGGGGTGGGCCGCGATCAGCAGCTTGGGGTTGTGGCTCATCTCGCGGCCGATGATCAGCTTCTGCTGGTTGCCGCCGGAGAGCGAGGCCGCGGTGACGTCGATCCCGGGGGTGCGGACGTCGAACTCCTCGACGATCCGCTGGGTGTCCGTACGGGCGGCGGCGGGGTCGAGCAGCATGCCCTTGGAGTTCGGGGCCTCGGTGACGTGGCCGAGGATGCGGTTCTCCCAGAGCGGGGCCTCCAGCAGCAGGCCGTGCTTGTGGCGGTCCTCGGGGATGTAGCCGATACCGGCCTCGCGGCGGGCCCGGGTGAGCGAGTCGGAGAGGTCGCTGCCGTCCAGGACCACACTGCCCGCGTCCAGCGGGAGCATGCCCATGATGGCCTCGACCAGTTCGGCCTGGCCGTTGCCCTCGACACCGGCGATGCCGAGGATCTCGCCCTTGCGGATCCGCAGCGTGATGTCGTCCAGGACGACGCGCTCGATGCCCTCGGCGTCCGCCTTGGCGATCCGCAGGCCGTCGACCTTGAGCATCTCCACGTCGGTGACGGTGGACTCGCGGCTCTCCGGGGAGGGCAGCTCCGCGCCGACCATCATCTCGGCGAGCTGGCGGGCGGTCACGTCGGCCGGGTCTGCGTCGCCGACCGTGGTGCCGCGCCGGATGACGCTGATCGCGTCGGCCACCGAGAGCACCTCGTGCAGCTTGTGCGAGATGAAGATGACGGTGACACCCTCGGCCTTGAGCTCGCGGAGGTTGCCGAAGAGCGCGTCCACCTCCTGCGGCACCAGGACGGCGGTGGGCTCGTCCAGGATCAGGATCTTGGCGCCGCGGTAGAGCACCTTGAGGATCTCGACGCGCTGCCGGTCGGCCACGCCGAGGTCCTCGACCAGCGCGTCCGGGCGGACGCCCAGGCCGTACTGGTCGGAGATCTCCTTGATCTTGGCCTTGGCCTTGGCTCCTATGCCGTGCAGCTTCTCGCCGCCCAGGACGACGTTCTCCCACACGGTGAGGTTGTCGGCCAGCATGAAGTGCTGGTGCACCATGCCGATACCGCGCGCGATGGCGTCGCCGGGGGTGTTGAACTCGGTCTGCTCGCCGTTGATGGCGATGGTGCCCTCGTCGGGCTTCTGCATCCCGTAGAGGATCTTCATCAGCGTGGACTTGCCGGCGCCGTTCTCGCCCATCAGGGCGTGGACGGTACCGCGCTGCACGGTGAGGTTGATGTCGTGGTTGGCCACGACGCCGGGGAAGCGCTTGGTGATGCCGCGCAGTTCGACGGCCGGTGTCGCCGTCCCCGCGCTGGGGTTGCCGCCCTTGCTGAGGGCGGGTTCGGAAGCGGTGATGGCGATCTCCTGGTGGTATGGAGGCGCGTCGTTGCGCTGGAGGGCCAAGACGGGGGGATTTGGGGGGACGGGACGGGGCCCGGTGGAGCGCGTCATGCGCGACCCGCCGGGCCCCTCCCTGATGGTGCGTCAATCATGCCCGCTGCCCGACAGGCGACAGCGGCAGGTGAGGCTGGTGTCAGCTCTGCGGAGCGGTCGGGACCTTGGTGGCACCCGAGGTGATCGCCTTGGTGGCGTCGTCCAGCTTGCCCTTGATGTCGTCGATGAAGCCGCCGGTGGTGGCCAGCGAGACACCGTTGCCCTTCAGGTCGAAGTTCTTGATGCCGGTCAGCGGGTTGCCGTCCTTGGCCGACTTGATGTACTCGAGCACGGCGACGTTCACGTTCTTCACCATCGAGGTGAGGATGTGGTCCTTGTACTTGGACAGCGCCGGCTGCTTGGCCTGGTCGGCGTCGACGCCGATGGCCCACTTGCCGGCCTGCGCGATGGCCTCGATGGCGCCCGAGCCGGAGGAGCCGGCGGCGGTGTAGATGACGTCCGCGCCCTTGTCCAGCTGACCCTGGGCAGCCTCCTTGCCCTTGCCCGGGTCGTTGAAGCCGCTGAAGTCCGGCGGGGTCGAGAGGTAGGTGGTCTCGACCTGGATCTTCGGGTCGACCGAGGCGACACCGGCCTTGTAACCGGCCTCGAACTTCTTGATCAGCTCGGACTGGACACCGCCGATGAAGCCGACGTGCTTGGCCTTGCTCTTCAGCGCGGCAGCGACACCGGCCAGGTACGAGCCCTCCTGCTCCGAGAAGGTCAGCGAAGTGACGTTGCTCGGCTGGGTGTTGGAGGAGGAGTCGATGATCGCGAACTTGACGTTCGGGTTGTCCTTGGCGACCTTCTCGACGGCGGTCTGGTACACGAAGCCGACCGCGATGACCGGGTTGTAGCCGTTGGAGACCAGCGTCTTGAGACGGGTCTCCTTGTCGGCCTCGGCCTCACCGGTCTTGGCCTCGGCCTCGGTGACGCTCACGCCGAGCTGGGTCTTGGCGTCGTCGAGGCCCTTGGCGGCGGAGTCGTTGAACGACTGGTCGCCGCGGCCACCGATGTCGTAGGCCATGCCGACCTTGAGCGAGGAGCCGCCGGACGAGCCGGAGGAGGCGGAGGTGTCGGTGCTCTTTGCGCCGCAAGCGGCGAGCGAGGCGATGCCCAGGGAACCCGAGAGCACTACCGCGGCGAGCTTCATTGAACGGCGCAAGGGAGTTTCTCCTTCTCACACACCCGTTTGGCGTGGTCGAGCGCCACCGTAACGCGCGTAGAACACGGTTGGGTTACGGCCTGGAAGGGCATTCGGGTTGTTACCAAAATGTGGTCCTACGTCCGGACGAACCGGACAAAACCGCCACCTCGTACTCCCCGAACTGTCAGTACCCGGTGGTAGTGCGAACACCCTGTGCCAGTGTCTGAACACCCTACGCCAATACCGTGCCCGCCTTGAAACCGCCCGCCGTCACCCGTCGCCGTCCGCTTTCCTCCATCCGCCGGCCACCCACCCGCCAACCGCCGTCCGCCGAGCACTTCCCGCTGCCCGCCAACCGCCGGCCGGTAGCCGGTTACCGGCCACCGGCCGCGCGGCGGCTCACACCCGGCCGTGCTCCAGCGCCAGCGCCGCGAAGAGCTCCACGCCGATCCCGATCGCCCGCTCGTCGACGTCGAAGTCGCCCTGGTGCAGGTCGCGCGCGCCCTTCTCGTGCGGCGCCCGGACGCCGAGCCGGGCCAGTGCACCGGGAGCCTGCTCCAGGTACCAGGAGAAGTCCTCGCCGCCGAGGCTCTGCTCGGTGTCCTCGACCACCGGGCCGCCGTCCTGCGCGAAGCGGGCGGTCATCGCGGTCTCCAGCTGCGCGATCGACTCGTGCTCGTTCACCACCGGCGGCACGCCGCGGTGGTAGTCGAGGGTCCACTTGGCCCGGTACGTCTCGGCGATCCTGGCGATCAGCTCGTGCAGGGCCTCGGGCGCCTCGCGCCAGCCGGCCAGCTCCAGGCAGCGGACGGTGCCCTCCAGTTCGGCGTGCTGCGGGATGACGTTCGGCGCCGAGCCCGAGGCGATCCGGCCCCAGACCAGGCTGACGCCCCAGCGCGGGTCCATCCGGCGGCCCAGCGCGGCCGGCAGGTCGGCGGCCACCTTGGCCACCGCCGTCACCAGGTCCGTGGTCAGGTGCGGGCGGGCGGTGTGGCCGCCGGGGCCGTCCAGGTGGAGTACCAGGCGGTCGCAGGCCGAGGTGATCGCGCCGATCTTCAGGCCGATCCGGCCGACCGCCACCCGCGGGTCGCAGTGCAGCGCGAAGATCCGGCCGACCCCCTCCATGCCGCCCGCCTCGATCACGTCCAGTGCACCGCCCGGCATCACCTCCTCGGCCGGCTGGAAGATCAGCCGGACCGGCTGCTTCAGCTCGCCGGTCTGCGCGGCCTGGACCAGCACCAGTGCGGTGCCGAGCACGACGGCGGTGTGCACGTCGTGTCCGCAGGCGTGCGCCCGGCCCGGCAGGGTGGAGTGGTAGGGGACGTCGGTCTTGGCGTCGTCGATCGGCAGCGCGTCGATGTCCGCCCGGAAGGCGAGGAACGGGGCTCCCGGCTTGGTCCCCGGCGGGACGATGTCCACGATCATCCCGGTGCCGTGGGGCAGCACCCTGGGCGTCAGGCCGGCCGCCACCAGGCGCTCGCGCAGCAGCCGGGTGGTGCGGAACTCCTGGCGGCCGAGCTCGGGGTGCCGGTGCAGGTCCCGCCGGAACGCGATCAGCTCGGCCTCGTGCACCCGCACCCGGGTGCGCAGGTCGGACCCCGCCCGGAGGGCACCGGGGTGGGCGGGGGGCTGGGGTGCGGACTCGACGGCCTGAGGTTGGTTCACCTCAACAAGAGTAGGCCGGTGACGGGGATTTGGCCTGACTTCCGGCGAAGTCACGCTTACCGGCCGTGGAGATGGGTATGACATACCGTTTCAGCCGCCTTCCCGATGATCACTGCCCTGTGCAACGAGTCCCGGGCCGGACGGACACGGCGCCCTCCGCCACCTTCCGCATTACACCCCTCTGACCGGATTGCCCCGTCATGCCGCCCTACCGGCGGGTCATGCCCTGGCAAAGCTTTGGCATGCACTCTTGAGCGGCGCACACGCGTCCGAATAGACAACTACCGCACAGTCAACTTCCCTGCCACGACTAGGTGAACTGCTCGTGGCTTCCTCCGCCATGCCCTCACGAAGGTGACCTGACGGAGCTTCACAGAAGAAGTGGGGACCCTACGTGCCAGCAGCACGAACCCTGCGCACCCGGACGGCGGTCGCGGCCCCGGCCGTTGCCGCGCTGATCCTGGGGACGCTCGCGGTCGCGACTCCCGCCGGAGCTGCCACCCCGGTCAACGAGCAGAGCGCCAAGGAGCTCCCGGGCAGCCACCCGGCGTGGGCCACCGCGCAGGCGGACACCGGCGCCGTCGCCGACTCCGTCCAGAGCACCGCCCGGGTCTACCTGGCCGGCCAGAACCAGGCCGGCCTGGCCGCCCTGGCCAAGGCCGTCTCGGACGTCAACTCGCCCGACTACGGCAAGTTCCTGTCCGCCGAGGACGCCAAGGCCAAGTTCGGCGCCACCCCGGCCCAGGTCAAGGCGGTCACCGCCTGGCTGACCGGGGCCGGCCTCAAGGTCACCGACCAGACCGCGCACTACCTCGAGGTCTCCGGTACGACCGGCGCGCTGACCAAGGCGTTCGGCGCCCCGATCCACACGTACCGGACGGCTGACGGCACCCACCGCGCCCCCGCCCGCGACGCCGTGGTCCCGGCCTCCGTCGCCGACGCGGTGCTGGGCGTCGCGGACCTGACCGACACCCACCACAAGGCCGTCTCGCAGGCCGTCTCGGTGAAGGACGCCGAGCAGGGCGCCCAGGCCCGGTCCGCCCTCGCCTCGCCCGAGGCCGCCCGGCCGGCCGCCCTGCCGACCGTTCCGACCTGCGCGGACAACGGCTACGCGTCCAAGATGGCCAAGGGCGCCCCGGCCGGGTACGAGAAGAACGAGCCCTTCGCGCCGTGCTCGTACACCCCGACCCAGCTGCGCAAGGCGTACGGCATCACCGATGCCAAGGTGACCGGCAAGGGGGCCCGGATCGCCATCATCGACGCCTACGCGCTCGGCACCATGGAGCAGGACGCGAACCACTTCGCGAAGCTGCACGGCGACAAGCCGTTCGCCAAGGGCCAGTACACCGAGGTCGTCAGCAAGGACAAGTGGAACCACCAGTCCGACTGCGGTGACTGGTCCGGCGAGGAGGCCCTCGACGTCGAGATGGCGCACGGTCTCGCGCCCGACGCCAAGGTCACCTACGTCGGCGCCGACTCCTGCCTGGACGGCGACCTGAACGCCGCGCTGGCCAAGGTCGTCGACGGCCACCTGGCCGACATCGTCTCCAACTCGTGGGGCGAGATCATGCACGGCAAGAGCGGCGACCTGGACCCGGCGGTCATAGCCGCCGACAACCAGCTCTTCGAGCTCGGCTCCGTCGAGGGCATCAGCTTCACCGTCTCCAGCGGTGACTGCGGCGACAGCTCGCCCGGTGCCGCGGCGACCGGTGTCAACTGCGAGAAGGACACCAACCAGGCGCAGGCCGACTGGCCGTCCGCGTCCCCGTGGGTCACCTCGGTCGGCGGCACCGCCCTGGAGCTCGCCGACAAGAGCGGCAAGTACGGCCACGAGGTCTCCATGGGCGACCAGCGCTCGGTGCTCTCGGCCGACGGCAAGTCCTGGACCCCGATGCCCGGCGCGTTCTACTTCGGTGGCGGCGGCGGCGTCTCCAAGGACTTCCAGCAGCCCTGGTACCAGAAGGGCGTCGTGCCCAAGTCCGTCTCGATGACGGCCGCGGACGGCACCAAGTCGCTGACCCCGCTGCGGGCCACCCCGGACGTCGCGATGAGCGGTGACCTGGTCGCGGCCACCCTGGTCGGCTACACCCCCGACAAGGGCGCCTACAGCGAGGGCGGCTACGGCGGCACCTCGGTCGCCGCTCCGGAGTACGCGGCCGTGCTGGCCGACACCATCCAGGAGCGCGGCGGCCGCGCCGTCGGCTTCGCCAACCCGGCCATCTACGACCGGGCCGGCACCAAGGCGTTCCACGACGTCAACAACGCTGCCGTGCACACCCCGTTCGGCAACGTCGTCGACCTCGGCATGGTCGGCGGGCAGCTCAAGGTCCGCCTGTACAAGATCGGCGCCGACTACGGCCTGAACACGTCGAAGGGCTACGACACCGCGACCGGTGTCGGCACCCCGAACGGCGCGGACTACTTCGCGTCCTTCAAGCTGGCCAAGAAGCACTGATCCAGCGCGTGAGCGAGGGGCCCCGGGTCGCAACCGACCCGGGGCCCCTCGGCGTCGCCGGCCGGAAGCCGGCCGGGACTCAGAAGCGGTCGACCGGGGTGTACGTCCCCCAGACCTCACGCAGCGCGTCGCAGACCTCGCCGACGGTCGCCCTGGCCGCCAGCGCCTCCTTCATCGGGTACAGCACGTTGTCGCTGCCCCGGGCCGCCCGGCGCAGCGCGGTCAGCGCCCGGCCCACCGCCGCTCCGTCGCGCTCCGCCCGGAGCGCGGCCAGCCGGGCGGCCTGTTGCGCCTCGATCGCCGGGTCCACCCTGAGCGGCTCGTACGGCTCCTCGGCGTCCAGCCGGAAGCGGTTGACGCCGACCACGGTGCGCTCACCGGAGTCGGTCTGCTGCTGGATCCGGTAGGCGGTGCGCTCGATCTCGCCCTTCTGGTAGCCCCGCTCGATCGCGGCCACCGCGCCGCCCATCTCCTCGACCTTCCGCATGAGTCCGAGCGCGGAGTCCTCCACCTCGTCGGTCATCGACTCGACCACGTAACTGCCCGCGAACGGGTCCACGGTGGCGGTGACGTCGGTCTCGTAGGCGAGCACCTGCTGGGTGCGCAGCGCGAGCCTGGCGGACTTCTCGGTTGGCAGCGCGATGGCCTCGTCGAAGCTGTTGGTGTGCAGCGACTGGGTGCCGCCGAGCACCGCGGCGAGCGCCTGCACCGTGACCCGGACCAGGTTCACCTCCGGCTGCTGGGCGGTGAGTTGGACACCGGCAGTCTGGGTGTGGAAGCGCAGCATCAGCGACCTGGGGTTCTTCGCGCCGAACTCCTCGCGCATCACCCTGGCCCAGATCCGGCGCGCCGCACGGAACTTGGCCACCTCCTCCAACAGCGTGGTGCGGGAGACGAAGAAGAAGGAGAGGCGCGGCGCGAAGTCGTCCACGTCCATCCCGGCGGCGATCGCGGTCCGGACGTACTCGATGCCGTTGGCCAGCGTGAAGGCGATCTCCTGCGCGGGGTCCGCCCCCGCCTCGGCCATGTGGTAGCCGGAGATCGAGATGGTGTTCCACTTCGGGATCTCGGCACGGCAGTACCGGAAGACGTCCGCGATCAGGCGCAGCGACGGCTTCGGCGGGAAGATGTACGTCCCGCGCGCGATGTACTCCTTCAGCACGTCGTTCTGGATCGTGCCGGTGAGCCTGCCGGAGGCCACCCCCTGCGCCTCGCCGACCAGTTGGTACAGCAGCAGGAGCAGGCTGCCGGGGGCGTTGATGGTCATCGAGGTGGAGACCCCGCCCAGCGGGATGCCGCCGAACAGGACGCCCATGTCCTCGACGCTGTCGATCGCCACCCCGACCTTGCCGACCTCGCCGGCCGCGATCGGGGCGTCCGAGTCGTACCCCATCTGGGTCGGCAGGTCGAAGGCGACCGACAGGCCCGTGGTGCCGTTGGCGATGAGCTGCCGGTAGCGGGCGTTGGACTCGGCGGCGGTGCCGAACCCGGCGTACTGGCGCATGGTCCACGGCCTGCCGGTGTACATCGTCGGATAGACGCCCCGGGTGAAGGGGTACTCGCCGGGCCGGCCGAGCCTGGTCGCCGGATCCCAGCCGGCGAGGGCCTCGGGGCCGTACAGCGGCTCGATGGAAGTGCCTGACTCGGTGAAGCGGCCCGGTTCGGTGCGGCGGGGCTCGGCTGCCATCGGGGTTCCTCCGCGGGGTGACGGTGCTGTCGTGAACACTGTTCGGGGCTCGGCATGAACGCCGTCCGAGGTTCGGCCGGGGATTCGCAATGTAGTGCGGCGCGCCGGGGAGCGGACGGACGCCACGGCCGGGACCTCGCCCACAGGTGTACCCGGGGAAATTGGGATCATCGGGCCGGTTGAGATCATGGGGGGTACAGACCGAACTCTCCCCAGGAGTGGCAATGACCGAGCAGAAGGTGGCCGTGGTCACCGGTGCGAGCAGCGGAATCGGCGCGGCGACCGCCAGGCGGCTGGCCGCGGACGGCTTCGAGGTGGTCCTCACCGCACGCCGTACCGAGCGGATCGAGGCGCTGGCCAAGGAGATCGGCGGCCGCGCCCTCACCCTCGACGTCACCGACCGCGCCGCCGTGGCCGCCTTCGCGGCCGAGGTCGGCCGGGTGGACGTCCTGGTCAACAACGCGGGCGGGGCGATCGGCGCCGAGTCCGTGGAGCTGGGCGACCCGGACGACTGGCGGGCCATGTACGAGGTCAACGTGATCGGCGTACTGCAGGTCACCCAGGCCCTGCTCCCCGCCCTGCGGGCGACCGGCGACGGTACGGTCCTGGTGCTCTCCTCCACCGCGGCGCTGGCCGCGTACGAGGGCGGCGGCGGGTACGTCGCGGCCAAGCACGCCGCGCACAGCGTCGCCGCGACGCTCCGCCTCGAACTGTGCGGGGAGCCCATCCGGGTGATCGAGATCGCCCCGGGCATGGTCAGGTCGGAGGGCTTCGCGGTCACCCGCTTCCGCGGGGACGAGGCCAAGGCCGCCGCGGTGTACGCGGGCGTGGCCGAGCCGCTCACCTCCGAGGACATCGCGGACACCGTCTCCTGGGCCGTCACCCGCCCGTCCCACGTCAACATCGACCTGCTGGTGGTCCGGCCGCGCGCCCAGGCCGCCAACCACAAGGTCCACCGCGAGCTGTAGCCCTCCCGGACCGGGAAGGCCGAGGTCCGCACCGGGGCCGGCGGGCCGGTCGCACCGCCCCCACCAGGGCTTCGCGGGTGCAACCGGCCCACCGGGCCCGGTCGCCCGTCGGCTCCCGCCGGCCCGTGCGGTTCCCCGCGCCCCCGGGGTCGACGCGTCACCCGTGCGCCCCTGGACCTGACCCGTGAGTGTCAACGTCACAACTTGATAGCTCGGCCGGGTGAATTCTGCGCGCCGACTCCACAACTGATGAGCCGTCAACTACCGTGGTCCCGCTGCCGGGCCGGCCTCCTGACATCCGGCCCGGCCTCGCCCTCCACCGGTCCGTCGCGCCACCGCGCCGCACGTACGTTCGTCAGCGCACCCGCTCCCTGCCTGCTCCCCTCCCGAGGAGGACCCGCTGACCAGCGACATCCCGCCGCAGCGGCTCACACCCCTGTCGGCGCCGTCCCTGCTCGGGCTTCACCGCTTCAACGAGGCCGACCCCGGCGCAGCCGAGGAGGCCCTGCTGGCCTGCTGCGGAAGCCACCGGTGGGCCCTGCGGCTCGCCGCCCACCGCCCCTACCCCGACATAGAGTCCCTGCTCGCCGCCGCGAGCGAGGCCTCGTACGACCTGCGTCCGGCCGATTTGGCCGAGGCGCTGGCGGACGAGAGCTGGATGCCGCAGCCGCTGCTCGGCATGCGCGCACCCGGCAGCCAGGCCGCCCACACCGCCCTGCGCGCCGCGCACGCCGCCTACGAGGCGCGGTTCGGCCACGTCTTCGTGGTCTGCCTGGACGGCATCGCCCCCGAGGAGATGCTCGACGCCGTGCTGGTCTCGATCCGCACCCGACTGGCGAACGACCCGGACGAGGAGCGGCTGACCGCCTCCGACGAGCTCCGCCGGATCGCCCTGACCAGGCTGGAACACCTGGTCGCCACACACGCCGCCGCCAGCCCCTCCCGGTAGGCCCGCCGTCCGGCACCGGCCCGCGGCTAAGGCTGCTGCGCCCTGTGCAGCTTGGCCACCTGCGTCCGGACGAGCCTGTCGTCCGGCGCGGGCGCCGGGTCCTTGCCCGTTCCGACGGTGGTGAACACCGCCAGCACCGTGCCGGTCCGCGCCATCAGGGCGCGCTGGGCCAGCGGGTCGGGACCGGATTCATCCGTCAGGGTGAAGGCGGTCGCACCGTCGGCTCCCTCGGGAGTGGGCGTGTCGAGCCTGGCCAGCCGGTGCCTGGCGCGGACCACACCGCCCTTGCGCCCCGGCCCCCCGGCGCTCTGGCCGGTCGAGGTGAAGCTGCCGCACCGTGCCAGCACCTGGTCCAGCTCGGTCTGGATGTCGGCGGCCCGGCCGGGCTTGAAGGCCAGCAGGCCGGTGTAGACGCTGCCCCTGGCCCCCTTGGGGTCTGTTCTGGGGTCCGCGGCCACCGCGACGTCCAGGTCGGTCTCGGCAAACGGGCCGGTGGCGGGGTCGCCCGGCCCCACCGCGTCGAGCACCGGCTGACAGGCCGCCACGTCGGAGGTCCGGCGGTCGGAGCCCTGCCGGGTCTCACGGCCGGGGGCCATCACGGTGACCGTGTAGCCGGGGCCGAGGTCGGCGCCGGTGACGGCGGCGGCCTTCAGCCGGTCGGCGGTGAGCGGCTGCGCCGCCACCCGGTCCACGGACGGGGTGACGGTGGTGCAGCCGGTCGCCAGTGCGAGCAGCGCGCAGCAGAGGACGCGGAAGGGGTGGTGCGGCACGGGAGGTCCTCGGCTGGGGCGGGGGCGGGTCGGATTCCGCGCACCGTAGCGCAGTCGTACGCGCACGCAGCGTCACGGTTCCCGGTTTCGTTAGCCCGTGAGTGCTGCTTTGATCACACCTGACACCCCCGGAGGCGGTCGACGACGAGGCGTCGATAGGATGCTCGCGGCCGGTGGACCGTACCCGGCCGGGCTGACCGACACCGAAGCCGGCCGAGCCCCCAATCCGCTTCCGGAGGGTTTTCCGTGCCGGCTGGAACGCTGTACCGCGGCCGGGAAGGCATGTGGAGCTGGGTGGCTCATCGAGTCACCGGCGTCCTCATTTTCTTCTTCCTGTTCGCACATGTCCTCGACACCGCGTTGGTGCGGGTGTCGCCGCAGGCGTACGACTCCGTCATTCAGACGTACAAGACGCCGCTCGTGAACCTGATGGAGTACGGCCTGACCGCCGCCATCCTGTTCCACGCCCTCAACGGCCTCCGTGTCGTCGCGGTCGACTTCTGGGCCAAGGGCCCGAAGTACCAGAAGCAGATGCTCTGGACCGTGGTCGGCGTCTGGGTCGTCCTGATGGCCGGCGCCTTCTACCCGATCCTGCAGCACACCCTTCGCACCTGGTTCGGGGGCTGATCCCGATGGCTACTGAGATCTCCGACACGATCGTCGTCCCCTCCGCCCAGGCCCACACGGGCCAGGGCCTGGGGACCGGCAACCCGGCCGACGCGTTCGTCGTCGAACCGGCCCGCGCCCGTACGAAGAAGACCCCTCGTCGTACGCGCACCAACTTCGAGATGCTCGCCTGGCTCTTCATGCGCCTCTCGGGTGTCGTCCTGGTCGTCCTGATCCTGGGCCACCTGCTGATCAACATCGTCCTCGACGGTGGCGTCTCCAAGATCAGCTTCGCCTTCGTGGCGGGCAAGTGGGCCTCGCCGTTCTGGCAGGGCTGGGACCTGCTGATGCTGTGGCTGGCCATGCTGCACGGCTCCAACGGCATGCGCACGGTCATCAACGACTACGCGGAGAAGGACTCCACTCGCCTGTGGCTGAAGCTCCTCCTCGGTGCCGCGACCGTCTTCACGGTCCTGCTCGGCACCCTGGTGATCTTCACCTTCGACCCGAACATCTAATTCGGTAAGCGACCCGGACGAGGCGACTAACCCCCATGCAGATTCACCAGTACGACACCGTCATCGTCGGCGCGGGCGGCGCCGGCATGCGCGCGGCCATCGAGTCGACGCAGCGCGGCCGCACCGCGGTGCTGACCAAGCTCTACCCCACCCGCTCCCACACCGGCGCGGCTCAGGGCGGCATGTGCGCCGCCCTCGCCAACGTCGAGGAGGACAACTGGGAGTGGCACACCTTCGACACGGTCAAAGGTGGTGACTACCTGGTCGACCAGGACGCCGCCGAGATCATGTGCAAGGAGGCCATCGACGCCGTCCTCGACCTGGAGAAGATGGGTCTCCCCTTCTCCCGGACCGACCAGGGCCGGATCGACCAGCGCCGCTTCGGCGGGCACTCCCGCAACCACGGTGAGGCCCCCGTCCGCCGGTCCTGCTACGCGGCGGACCGCACCGGCCACATGATCCTCCAGACGCTGTTCCAGAACTGCGTCAAGCACGGTGTCGAGTTCTTCAACGAGTTCTACGTCCTCGACCTGCTGATCAACGAGGGCAAGACCGCCGGCGTGGTCGCCTACGAGCTGGCCACCGGCGAGATCCACGTCTTCCAGGCCAAGGCCGTCGTCTTCGCCTCCGGCGGCACCGGCAAGATGTTCAAGGTCACCTCGAACGCCCACACCCTGACCGGTGACGGCCAGGCCGTGGCGTACCGCCGCGGTCTGCCGCTGGAGGACATGGAGTTCTTCCAGTTCCACCCGACCGGCATCTGGCGCATGGGCATCCTCCTCACCGAGGGTGCGCGCGGCGAGGGCGGCATCCTGCGCAACAAGGACGGCGAGCGCTTCATGGAGCGCTACGCCCCCGTCATGAAGGACCTCGCGTCCCGTGACGTCTGCTCGCGCGCCATCTACAGCGAGATCCGCGAGGGTCGCGGCTGCGGTCCGGACGGCGACCACGTCTACCTGGACCTCACCCACCTGCCGCCGGAGCAGCTGGACGCCAAGCTCCCGGACATCACCGAGTTCGCCCGCACCTACCTCGGCATCGAGCCCTACACGGACCCGATCCCGATCCAGCCCACCGCGCACTACGGCATGGGCGGCATCCCGACCAACGTCGAGGGTGAGGTGCTGCGCAACAACACCGACATCGTCCCCGGCCTGTACGCGGCCGGCGAGGTCGCGTGCGTCTCGGTGCACGGCGCCAACCGCCTGGGCACCAACTCGCTGCTGGACATCAACGTGTTCGGCCGCCGTGCGGGCATCGCCGCCGCCGAGTACGCCCACAACCACGACTACGTCGAGCTCCCGGCCGACCCGGGCAAGCTGGTCCAGGACCTGGTCGACGGCCTGCGCGAGTCCACCGGCACCGAGTCGGTCGCGCAGCTCCGCAAGGAGCTGCAGGAGTCGATGGACGCCAACGCGTCCGTGTACCGCACCGGTGACACCCTCAAGCAGGCCGTCGAGGACATCGCGGCGCTGCGCGAGCGGTACAAGAACGTCGCCATCCAGGACAAGGGCATGCGCTACAACACGGACCTCCTGGAGGCCGTGGAGCTGGGCAACCTGCTCGACCTGGCCGAGGTGCTGGTCGTCTCCGCGCTGGCTCGCCAGGAGTCCCGCGGCGGTCACTACCGCGAGGACTTCCCGAAGCGCGACGACGAGAAGTTCATGCAGCACACCATGGCGTACCAGGAGGTTGCCGAGGACGGCACCACCTCGATCCGCCTCGACTACAAGCCGGTCGTCACGACCCGCTACCAGCCGATGGAGCGTAAGTACTGATGAGCACTCCGACTGTGGAGAAGCACTCGGCCGCTCTGGACGCGGCCGAGGCCGGCGGCACCCAGCTGATCACCTTCACCCTCCGGATCCGCCGGTTCAACCCGGAGGAGCACCCGGACCCGGTGTGGGTCGACTACCAGCTGGAGATGGACCCGAAGGAGCGCGTCCTGGACGCCCTCAACAAGGTCAAGTGGGAGCAGGACGGCACCCTCACCTACCGTCGCTCCTGCGCGCACGGCATCTGCGGCTCCGACGCCATGCGCATCAACGGCCGCAACCGGCTGGCGTGCAAGACCCTGATCAAGGACGTCAACCCGGAGAAGCCGATCACGGTCGAGGCCATCAAGGGCCTCACGGTCCTCAAGGACCTGATCGTGGACATGGACCCGTTCTTCCAGGCGTACAAGGACGTCATGCCGTTCCTCATCACCAAGGGGAACGACCCGACCCGCGAGCGCCTGCAGTCCCAGGAGGACCGTGAGCGGTTCGACGACACCACCAAGTGCATCCTGTGCGCCGCGTGCACGTCGTCCTGCCCGGTCTTCTGGAACGACGGCCAGTACTTCGGCCCGGCCGCCATCGTCAACGCGCACCGCTTCATCTTCGACTCGCGTGACGAGGGTGCCGAGCAGCGCCTGGAGATCCTCAACGACCGCGAGGGCGTCTGGCGCTGCCGGACCACCTTCAACTGCTCCGAGGCCTGCCCCCGTGGCATCGAGGTCACCAAGGCGATCCAGGAAGTGAAGCGGGCCCTGGTGACCCGCCGCTTCTGATCCCCTGCGCACCAACGGCTGAGGCCCCGTCCGACGGACGGGGCCTCAGCCGTTCCCCGGCCGGGGAACCCGGTTTCAGGCCTTCTTGTCCGCGCGCAGGCCGCGCACGCCGATGCTGCCGACCAGGAGGCCGAGGATCAGGGAGGTGATGGCGAGCAGCAGGTGGATCCAGAAGAAGGCGGTGGGCTGCGAGTGGTCGCCGTTGGTGAAGGCCTGGCCACCGGAGTCCTTCCAGAGGTTCTTCACGAAGGTGGTCCAGATGATGAGGGACCAGACGCCGAAGGCGGCGAGGAACCAGGAGGTGCGGCGGCTGAGCTTCATGGGGCGTCCTTGCGGGCGGGGAGGTCGGGTCGCAGTCCAGTATGAGGAGTCGGCCACACGGCCCAGCGACCGGCACTCGTCGGGGGGACGCGCGCGGCGCGGCGACCGGCCCGGCCACGCCCTGGGTACGGTCACTCCGTGCTCTCAGCCAGTCACCTCACGTACCGTTGCGCGGTGGTCGCCGCCGCCGTCTCACTCTGCGCCGCCGCGGCGCCGCCGCGGGAGGAGCAGCCCCCGCCGGGCATGTCGACGACCGGTGGCCCCCGGCTCGCGCTGTCCGGGGTCCAGGTGTCGCCCAAGGCCGGGGCCCCCGCCCTCCCCGCTGACCTGACCGGCCGGTCCTGGCTGGTGGCGGACGCCGGGAGCGGCGAGGTGCTGGCGGCCCAGAACGCGCACTGGCGGCTGCCCCCGGCCAGCACGCTGAAGATGTTGTTCGCCGACACCGTGCTGCCGAAGCTGCCGCGCTCGACGGTCCACCGGGTCACCCACGAGGACCTGCTGAACCTCGGCGAGGGCAGCAGCCTGGTCGGGGTGAAGGAGGACCTCGACTACCAGGTCGAGGACCTGTGGCGCGGGGTCTTCCTGAGCTCGGGCAACGACGCGGTGCACGTCCTCGCCCACATGAACGGCGGCGTCGACCGGACCATCGCCCAGATGCAGTCCCAGGCGGACGCGATGGGCGCGCACGACACCCATGTGGTCTCCCCCGACGGCTACGACGCGGACGGCCAGCTCTCCTCGGCGTACGACCTGACGCTGTTCGCCCGGGCCGGACTGCGCAACGCGGACTTCCGGTCGTACTGCTCGACCAAGACGGCCACCTTCCCCGGGGCCTACGACAAGGCCACCGGCCGGCGCACCAGCTTCGGCATCGCCAACACCGACCGGCTGCTGGGCCGCTACCCCGGCCTCATCGGCGTCAAGAACGGCTACACCACCAACGCGGGCGCCACCTTCGTCGGCGCCGCCGAGCGCGACGGGCGCACGCTGCTGGTCGCGGTGATGCACCCCGAGTCGTACATGAAGGTCTACGACGAGACGGCGGCGCTGCTCGACTGGGGCTTCGCGGCGGCGGGGAAGGTCGCCCCTGTGGGGCGGCTCGTGGACGAGTCGGCGGGCAAGCCGGACGGGCTGGCGAAGGCGAACTCGCAGGGGTCGGGGACACAGGGCGGGGACTCGCCGAACGCCGTGCCGGTCCGGCGGGACGAGGTCGGCGCGGGCGGGTGGATCGCCGCCGGGCTGTGCGCGGCGGCCGGGGCGGTCGCGCTGCTCGGCCTGCTGGCGCGACGCCGCCGGAACCGGGCCGAACAGCTCCGGAGCGCCTCCGCCACCGAACCGGACGGCACGACCGAGCCGGTGGGCGCGACCGCCGCCCGCCCCGACTGACGGGCCGCCCCCGGCCGGTCGGGCAGCGCCTGGCAGCTGCCCGACCGGCCGGGGGCACGCGCAGCACGGAACAGGGCGCGGCAGCGTCGCCGCCGGTCTCGCGAGGCTCCCCGCGCGCCGGGTGCCCGGCCGTCGCGGCCGAAGCCGCCGGGCGGCACGTCAGCTGCGGCGGCGGGCCGACCGGCGGCGGATGGCCCGGGTGGCGACCGGGGGGAGCAGGTCGAGGGCGAGGCGCCGGACGGTGGAGCGGCGGGGCCGTTCGAGGGCGTTCCTGGCGGGTCCGTCCCAGGCGAGGCGGTGGACCCTGTGGTCGGCGATGGTGTCCTCGTCCATGCGGTAGCCCTCGCCCCGCCAGTCACGCGCGCGCAGCTCCCGTCCGACGGCCTCGGCGTCGCCCCAGGTGCCGTAGAACTTCTCGGGGGTCAGGCAGACGGGTCGCAGCCCGTGGTCGAAGACCGCCTCCCAGACCGCCGCCGCCACGCCCGGGGTGTGCTCGGAGCGGTAGTCGTCCAGGGCGATCACGCCGTCCTGGCCGAGGGCCGCTCTGGCCACCTGGATGTCGGTGGTGACGTGCTCGTACAGGTGCGAGGCGTCCACGTGGACGAAGCGGCAGCTCCCGGCCCGGACGCGGCCGTCGGCGAGGGCGGAGGTCGGGGCCTGGATCACCGTGGGCAGGTGGCGGTGGAAGGCCAGGTAGTTGGCCTCGAAGGCGCGGCGGGTGAGGGACCCGCGGTACGACATCGCCATCTCGGCGGAGTTGTCGTCGTCGGGCGCGTCGGAGTCGAAGAGGTCGCAGACGGTGAGGGTCTCGCCGGGCTGGAGGTGGTTGCCGAGCAGGATGGCGCTGCGGCCGAGGTAGGTGCCGAGTTCCAGGATGTCGCCGCTGGTCCCGGCGGCGGTCTGCCGGTCCAGCAACCAGCCGAAGACCTGCTGGTCGGTCCTCCAGAACCAGCCGGGCACGTCGTCCGGGGTGCGGGGTGCGGCGTCGGGGGCGGGGACGAGGGCGGGTTCGGCGCTGATCACGAGTGCCTCCAGGCGGGGGCGGGCGGAGTGAGTGGTGGACGGGGCGGGTGGTGAAAGGGAGCGGGTGGTGGAGGGTCTCGGGTGGTGGAGGGGGCGGCGGCCGGTCAGGCCCCGTTGGCGGCGAGGGCGGCCCTGGCCTGTGCGATGGCCCGCTCGCGGGCTGCCTCGGGGTCGTCCAGGGCGGTCCAGGAGACGCAGTACATGAGCAGCCGGGAGACGAAGTTGATCCAGAGCAGCAGGGCGATCGGGACGCCGAAGGCGCCGTAGATGCTGCGCCCGGCCACCTTGCTGAGGTAGGAGGCGAGCAGCACCTTGAGCACCTCGAAGCCGACCGCGCCGATCAGCGCGCCGATCAGCACGGTACGGCGGCGCTGCCCGCCGATCCGGGGGAAGAAGCTGAGCAGGTAGGCGAACAGGAGCACGTCGCAGGCGACCGCGATCACGAAGCCGACGACGGCCAGCAGGTAGCGGCCGGGGCCGTCGCCGGCCAGGCCGATCGCGTGGGCGACGTGCTGGGCCAGCGTGCTGCCGAGGGCGGAGGCCCCCAGGGAGACGGCGGTGACCAGGCCGAGGCCGAGCAGGACCACGCAGTCCCAGCTCTTGCGCAGGACGAAGTTGCCGCCCTCCTCAGGGAGTTGCCAGATCTCGCGGATCGAGCCGCGCATGGTGTTCACCCAGCCGAGGCCGGAGAGCAGCAGCACCACGCCGCTGATCACGCCGATCGTCCCGGCGTTGGCGACCACCTCGTTCAGGTCGATCGCGTTGGAGAGGCCGGGGATCTGCTTGCCGATGTCGTTCTGGAGCTGCTGCACGCGCGCGTGCGAGAGCGTCGCGGCGGCGATCGCCAGCGCCACGGTGAGCAGCGGGAACAGCGCGAGGAAGCCGAAGAAGGTGACGGCCCCGGCAAGGCGGTGCCCCTTGAGGTCGTTGAAGTGTTCGAGGGCCAGGTAGGGGCGGCTGCGCAGCACTCGGGCGGCCAGCGGGCCGATCACCGGCAGTCGGGTCAGGAAGTCCATCGGCACACTCCCGCCCCGCCGGGGCAGTTGAGAGGGGACAGAAAGGGTGAATCCGAGCAAAACCCTGTATATCCCGACAGACCGGCGGGACGGGGGCGGCACTCCGGGGGCGGGTCAGCGTCGGAGGCTCACCCGGACCGGTCCGGCGACGGCGCCCGACCGCCGCAGTAGAAGGGCCAGTTCTCGGGGGAGACGTTGCCGCACCAGAGCCTGGTGTCCTTGCTGTCCTGCGGCCGCCAGTCCTCGCGCGGTGCCGCACAGGTGTGCCCGGGAGCGTACAACGGGCAGCTGCCGTCCGCCCGTTGGAGCGTGTGCGAGCGGTAGGCGTCGATGCCCATGGTGCCGCTCTGCGGGTCCTGCGGCATGTACCGGTTGGCGGACCAGGACGCGGCCATCGCTCCGAACACCGCCAGCCCGCAGAGCGAGCCCGCTGCCAGCCTGCGGCCGAGGAAGCGCGGCAGCCGCACCTGCCGTCCGGCGGTCAGGCGCAGCCACGCCGCGCGGACGCCGCCGGAGAGCAGCAGGGCGGCGAGCACGGTGAGGGCGATCAGCGCGTACAGGATCAGCCAGGTGGTGCGCGGGTAGAGCATGACGGCCTGGTCGCGCTGCATGTGGCCGGCGAACCAGAAGCGCAGGACCCAGGCACTGGCCAGGCAGCTCAGCGCGGCGATCACCGGGGGCCGGCGCAGGCCGAGGGCCAGGGCGAGGCCGAGGCCGGCCAGGACCAGCAGCGAGAAGGTGGTCTGCCCGGCCAGCTCCCCGGGCGGCGGCCAGGCCCAGGCGGCGGGCCAGCCGGAGCGGTCGGAGCGCCAGCCGAGGACGTAGGCCGGGTCGATGTAGACGTCGAAGTAGGCGTAGCGGTCGACCGTCCCGGCGCCGTGCGCGGCGAGTCTGAGCAGCAGCGGCGAGCCGACGGCGGCGGCGGTGACCGCGGTGGCGCCGAGCAGTCCGGCCGCCCGGGTCAGGGCGGCCCTGCCCCGGCGCCACGGTACGAGCAGCAGGACGGCCACCAGGACGCCGGGCGCGGACCAGACGAACCAGCCCGAGTACACCAGGAAGAGCAGCCCGAACACGGCGCCGAGCAGCGCACCGCGCAGCAGGGCGGCGCGGGCGGACAGCTCGGCGACGCGGGTGAGTTCGGTGAGCAGGCGGCCGATCAGCGGAAGCAGCACCACCATCACCAGATGGCTGTACGGCCGGATCGGGTCGAGGAAGAGGATGGCGGCGGGCAGGGCGACGGCCAGCGCCCAGGCGGGGCGGAGCAGGGTGCGCCAGGCGAGGTAGCAGAGCGGACCGAAGACCGCGCTGAGCAGGAGCTGGAGGTCCTTCAGGGCGTAGCCGACGTGACCGCCGCGCAGGTACCTGGCCCATTCGGCGAGCAGCACGATGAAGCCGGGCGGGTAGACGTCGGGCAGTCCCTCGCCGCGCAGGAAGGAGGCGGCGTAGCCCTGGAGGGTGCCCGGGTCGCCGTCCTGGCCGCCGAGGCCCCAGGGGGTGCCGCGCAGGGCGACGGCGATGCCGCCCGCGACGATCCCGGTGCCGAGCCCGGCGACGGCGGCGCACCCGAGTCGGAGCGCCAGGTGCCAGCGGGGGCCCCCGGCACGGTGGGCGGCCCACAGGACGGCGGCCAGCAGCGGGATCGCCAGCAGGGCGGCGCGGAACTGGAGTCTGGCCAGCCCGCTGACCTGCCCGACCCTGATCAGCGGGTTCACATGGATGTTGCGGGCCCAGACCATGAAGCCGACGGCGAGCGCGAGGGCGAGGGCCGCCTCGGCCGTGGCGGCGGGCAGCCGACGGGCCCGGGGGTGCCTCCCGGGCGTGGCGGCGGACGCCTGCGGGTCGGGCGGGGCGAGCTGCGGGTCGTCGGGTACCTCAATGGCCACATCGGGCATGCTGCTTCGCTTCCGTCGGGGAGGGGGCGAGGAGTGCGGGTGGCCCGGTCGCACCGTCGGGCGGCGCCGGGCAGTCCTCCGGCACTGCCCCGGGCGCAACGAGGCGCGACCCGGGCGGGGCATCGATGCGGGGTCGCATGAGCCCGAACGGGGCACACGGGAGGGGCGGCTGATGCTTCATCAGTAAGCCCGGGGGACGATCGGCCGGCCGTTCTCGGCGTAGCTGACCAGCGCGACCTCAAGGCGGTCCCGGCGCCCGGGGCCGGCCAGCCGCTCGGTGTCGGCCGCGAGCACCGGATCGTCGAGGTAGACCCGCATCGGGACCGGGGAGCCGTCGGCGAAGTCGACGATCTCCTGCGGGGTGTGGCGCCAGCGGCCCCAGATCCAGGCCCGCCAGGAGCGGCCGTTGTCGCGGGCGAGCACGCCGAGCCAGAGATTGCCCTCGTAGAACCGCGGGTCCTCACCCTGCCTCGGCTCGGTGAGCAGGACGCCGATCCTGGGATCGGGCACCGGCCGGGAGGCGTGCGCCGCAGTGACCAGGGCGGCACTGAACGGGGCCGCGTCGGCGCCGTGCAGGTAGCCGGCGGCCCGGCTGTCCTGCCAGCCGCTGCGGGTGATCCGCTCGTCCGGCTGGGAGTTGAGGACCAGCGCGGCCAGCACCGCGAGGGCGGCGGCCCCGGACCAGGCGGCCCGGGCGAGCGGAGCCGTACGGCGGTCGGCACCGGTCTCCGCGCGGCCGCGCCGCCCGGGCGGTCCGAACAGCGGGACGACGGCGGCGCCGAGCGCGGCCATGCCGACCACGACCAGCTGGTGCAGCAGCTTCTCGTAGTAGTACTCGGTGTGCCCGGTACTGGCGAGCTGGTACTGCCGCAGGACGAGCACGATCCCGGCCACCGCCAGGACGGCACCGAGCGCGGCCCGCCGGACGGCGTTGCGCCGGGCCGCCCGGGTGAGCAGGCCGAGCACGGTCAGGGCGAGCAGCGGCAGCAGCAGGTGCCGCACCACCGGCTGGACGGCGCCGGGCATGGCCAGCACGGCGGGCGAGTCGGCCTGGCTCCAGTTGGCCAGGACGGGCAGGGCGGCCGCCGCGCCGGTGAGGACGGCGGCGGCCGAAGCCGTCCGCCGCACCGGCCGCAGGCGCCGCCGGTGCACCACCGCCCAGATCAGCAGCACCGGCACCGCGGGGACCAGCAGCAGGTAGTAGGCGAAGGCCAGTGAGACGGTCAACGAGCCGAGCAGCAGCAGCTGTTCGCCCGGCCTGCCGACCGGGCGCAGCGCCAGCGCGGTGAGCAGGGCGAACAGTCCCAGGCCGAAGAGCTCGCTCTCGAAGCCCGCGAGCAGCAGCGGCGTCGCCTCGGCCAGCACCAGGTAGCCGCCGGTCAGCGCGCACAGCGGTAGCACCGCCCAGCCGCCGAGCGCCGGCCCGGCCACCCGGCAGGCCGCCCAGAGGACGGCCGCCACGCAGGCGGTGAGGACGGCTCCGGCGAGCAGGGTGAAGGCGCCGAGGGAGGCCAGGGACTCCGGCGCCCCGGTGCCGCTGCGGACGAAGCCGGTGAGCACGGCCAGGACCAGGTGGCTGCCCTGCGGGTAGCTCTGGAAACCCTCCTGGAGTGCGACGGCGGCCTGCTCGGGGTGGAAGACGAGATAGCCGCCGAGCCTCAGCACGGCGTCGTACAGCGCGAAGTGCCGGGCCAGGTCCTCTCCGTGGAACAGGGCGGCCAGCCGTCCGGTGGCGTCCTCGGCCAGCAGCGGGCGGAGGTAGCACCAGCCGACGGCCGCCATCGCGAGCAGCAGCAGGCGGTCGGCGAGCGGGACCCGAAAGCTCCGGCGGAAGAGGCGTGCCGGCCGGGCCGGCACGGCGACGGCCAGCGGCAGGGCGGTGGCCTCGGCGAGGGCGACCGGGTGCAGGCCCCAGGGCCAGAGCGAGGCGAGGACGCCGAGCAGGCAGCACCAGCCGGTCAGCAGTCCGGCGGCCAGGACCAGCCGGTCGAGGGCGCTGAGCCGGGAGCGGAACCGGGCCGCGGTGGCGACCCAGAGCAGGACGAGGGTCAGCAGATCGGCGCGGAGCAGGTGGAGCAGCGGGGGTGCGAGGAGCAGGACGGCGGACGGGAGCAGTGCGGACGGGGCCAGCCGACCGGGACGGGCCGCCGGGCGGAGCCCTGCCCCCTCGGAGTCCTCGGGCGCCTGGGTCGCCGCGTCGGGCATGGTGATCCGCTTCCGTCGGGTCGTCGGGGGCGGGGCGGCAGCGGTGGCGCGCGGACCGGCGCTCCACCTGCGGAAAGGCCCCTGGGCACCGAGGTTGGCACAGTCGGGACCTCCCCTCCACCACCGTCCGCGCCCTGCGCGCGACGACCACCCGCATGGGCGAGATCACCACCCGGCGACCCGCGGTGCACCGCCCGGGGGCGCGGCGCAGCCGCGTCGAGCAGCTGTGTGGACCGGGCAGCCGGGGAGGTCGGGGCCGACTGCGGCAGACAGGGGCAGACGGGCGGCGGCACCCCTCCATGCGTGCGGTTCCCGGACGGCGGGTACGCCCGCCTTCCCCGGGGGATCCGCTAGAGGATGCGCCGCGCGGCGCGGGTCGCCGCGTGCCGACTGCGGGCCAGGGCGCGGATCGCCTGGTAGGTCAAGTAACGCCCCCGGCTGAGGAGTTCGATGCGGACGCGCCCGCCGTCCGGGGCGGGCCGGTAGTCGGCGGGGCGCAGCCGGGCGCAGTGGCGGGCGGCCCGGCGGAAGTACTCCCGGCGGTCACCCGTCGGGATCCGGCCGGGCTTGCTGACCACGGTGTTGAGGTGGTGCAGCATCCGGCCGTAGACCACGGCGCGCCAGCGGGCGAGGTCCGGCCGGCCGTCGAGGAAGGCGAACACCCGGTCGTACTGGTCGAAGACGTCGAAGTGCCTGCGGGTCGCGGTGGCGAGTATGTTCCCGCCGCCCTCGCGCTGGCGGTAGTGGACGCCGACCCGGTCGAGCATGGTGATCCGGCGGGCGGCGAGGAGCGCGGGGAAGGTCCAGGGGGTGTCCTCGTAGTAGCCGGCCGGGAAGGTCAGGCCCTGCTCCTCGACGTAGCTGCGGCGGTACGCCTTGTTCCAGACCACCATCAGCAGTTCGAGCAGGTCGGGCCGGTCGTCGAGGGTGAAGACCTCGGGTCCCGAGCGGGCGAAGACGGGGGCGGAGCTGCTGCGGACGACCCGGCCGTCCCAGTAGGAGCGGGCGTAGTCGTAGACCAGGATCTCCGGGTCGTCGCAGGACTTCAGCCGTTCCTCGACCGCCTGGAGCAGTCCGGGGGTGAGGGTGTCGTCGCTGTCGAGGAAGATCACGTAGTCGCCGGTGGCGATGCCGAGCCCGGCGTTGCGGGCGCGGCCGAGTCCGACGTTCTCCGCGAGGTGCAGGACCCGGACCCGCTCGTCCCCTTCGGCGGCCCGGTCCAGGACGGCGCCGCTGCCGTCCGGTGAGCGGTCGTCGACCGCGATCAGCTCGAAGTCCGCGCAGGACTGGGTGAGGACCGAGTCGAGGCATTCGGTCAGGTATTCCTCAACCTGGTACACCGGGACGATCACGCTGAAACGGGGCATTGGACTCTTTCCCACGGGGACACGAGGGCCGCCGGAGATCACCGGTCCGCCGACGGACGCAGGCCGGATTGCGGCCTGGGGAGACCGGTCACGGAACGGCCCGGTCAGGGCCTGGTCCGCACCCCCGAGCGGCCTCGACCGACTCTCCCACCAAGCGCGTAACGAGTTGGCGGAATCTCGGTTACCGGCGTCGTACCTTCGAGTGAATCGCGCGGGCGGCGGCTTCGCCGCGCCTCTACTCTCCGTCACAGCTCGATCTCGTATCAACCCGTCGCGCCTGAGAAAGAGCGTGCCGGCAGCCCCGGGAGGCCACCGCCATGTCCGAAGTCCACGAGCCGCAGCAGCCCGGCTCCCCCGCCCCCGGTTCCGTCGCGGGGGAGGCCACCGCCGGCGCCTCGTACACCGAGCGGCTGGTCACCCTGGAGCAGTCGGGGATCAAGCGGCTGCTGCCGACCCAGGCTCCGTACCGCTGGAACCTGCGCCGGCTGCGGCTCGGCCGGGTGCTGGACGTCGGCTGCGGGGTCGGCCGGAACCTGCAGCACTGCGCGCCGGGCAGCGTCGGCGTGGACCACAACGAGACCTCGGTGGCCACCGCGCGGGCCCGCGGCCTGCGGGCCTGCACCGCGGCCGAGTTCGAGAGCGACCCCGAGCTCGGCCGACCGGGCGCCTTCGACAGCATGCTGGTCGCGCACGTGCTGGAGCACCTGGACGCGGCGACGGGGGCGCAGTTGCTGAAGGGCTACCTGCCGAGCGTGCGCCGGGGGGGCCGGGTGGTCCTGATCACCCCCCAGCCCGCCGGGTACCGCTCGGATCCGACGCACGTCCGCCTGGTGGACTTCGACGGCCTCCGGGAGCACGCCGAGAACGCCGGGCTGACGGTGCTGCGCAGTTACTCCTTCCCGTTCCCCGAGGCCGCGGGGCGGGTGTTCAAGTACAACGAGTACGTCCTGGTGGCCCGCCTCCCGTGACCGGCGGCCTCGCCCGGTCTCCCCGAATCGGTCACTTTCGGGCGGTACTATCCGCCCGTGTGCCGACCCCGGACCTTCCCCGGTCGGCTCCGGACCGGTCGCCAAGCCCCCGATGAAAGGCCCGCGCAGCCGATGGCACCCCGCCTCTCCGTCGTCGTCCCGATCTACAACGTCGAGCGCTACCTGGAAGAGTGTCTGGACTCGATCGCGGCTCAGACCTTCGCCGATTTCGAGTGCGTCATGGTGGACGACGGCTCCCTGGACGGCAGTGCGGCCATCGCCGAGGCGTACGCCGCCAGGGACGCGCGGTTCCGGCTGGTGCGCCAGGAGAACAAGGGCCTCGGCGCCGCCCGCAACACCGGCTACCGGCACATCGGCGAGGGCACCGAGTTCCTGGCCTTCGTGGACAGCGACGACACGCTGCCGCCCAGCGCGTACGAGCTGATGATCGGCACCCTGGACGAGACCGGGTCGGACTTCGCCACCGGCAACGTGCTGCGCTTCCGCGCCGTCGGGTACTACCAGTCCGGCGGGCACCGCAAGCCGTTCAAGGAGACCAGGCTGCGGACCCACATCACCGAGATCCCCTCGCTGGTCACCGACCGCACCGCGTGGAACAAGGTGTACCGCCGCGCGTTCTTCGACGCCGCGGGGGTGCTCTACCCCGAGGGCATCCTGTACGAGGACGCGCCGGTCAGCGTGCCGCACCACTACCTGGCCCGCAGCGTGGACGTGCTCTCCGAGCCGATCTACCACTGGCGCGAGCGCGAGGTCGGCGAGATGTCGATCACTCAGATGCGGACCAACCCCAAGGGCCTGATCGACCGGGTGAAGTCGATGGAGCTGGTCCGGTCCTGGCTGCTGGAGCAGCCAGGACCCGGGTTCCGCCGCCATCTGCGCTCCTACGACGAGAACAACCTCGTCGAGGAGATCCCGATGTTCTTCTGGTCGGTGCTGGAGGGCGACCAGGACTACCGAGACGCCTACCGGGAGAACGTCAGCCGGCTGCTCCGCGCGATCGGCCCCGAGCAGGTCCGCCGGCTGCGCGCACCGTTGCGGCTCAAGTACCACCTGACCCTGCAGGGGCGGATGGACGAGCTCGTCGAGCAGATGCGCTTCGAGAAGGACAGCAACGGCGCCGCCCCGGCACGCGGCCTGCTCCGTCCGTACGCCGACTACCCGTTCCTGCGCGGCGGCCGCAGGAGCGTGCCCGCCGACGTGCTGCGGCTGGACAACGCGCTGGTGATGCGCAGCCGGCTGTACGAGTCCGGCTGGGAGGACGGCCGGCTGCGGATCACCGGGCACGCCTTCCCCGAGCACCTGGGGGCCGAGCACAAGCACGACATGGTCAAGGTGCTGGTGCTGCGCGAGGCCAAGGGCCACCGGGTGCTGGCCGTGCAGACCAGGACGATGTACAGCCCGGAGGCCACCGCCAGCTCCCCGCACGACCTGTACAGCTGCGACTGGGCCGGGTTCAGCGCCGTCATCGACCCCAAGCGCCTGAAGCACCGCGGCCGTTGGCGCGACGGCTCCTGGCGGGTGCTGATCGCCGGGGTCGGCAAGGGCGGCGTCTACAAGGGCCGGATCTCCGGCGGCTGGAGCGACACCGCGGAGTACCCGCCGGTGCACTGGGTCGAGGACGACGTGCGGATCGTGCCCTGGCTCCGGGACAACCACGTCTACCTGCGGGTCGAGCTGGTCAGGGCCCGTGCGGTGCAGGTGGATTCGGCGGCCGGCGAGGTACGGGTGACCGGGTCGGTGCGGTCCGGCGCCGACCTGGCGGGGGCCAGGCTGCGGCTCAAGCACGTCGAGTCCGACCGCGACCTGCTCTTCCCGCTGGAGCTCGGCACCCCCGCCGGGCCGCACGTGCCGTTCACCGCGAGCTTCCCGATCGCCGAACTGTCCGCCGTCCGGGCGACCTGGGACGCGCTCGACCCGTCCTCCGCCGACCGGCTGCGCGACCGCTGGGACACCGAGCTCCAGCTGACCGACGGCTCCACCGTGCCCGTGGTGATAGACGACCGCCGGGCACCGGCCCAGCTGGACGTGCCGATCGAGGGCCTGCCGGGCGAGGGCGCGCCCGGCACCGCGCGCGGCGGGCCGCGGGCGCTCTACTCCAAGCCCTCCCCCAGCGGGTACCTCCAGTTCGGCGACCAGGTCCTGCAGCCGGTGGTCGAGGAGATCACGGCCGCCAGGGACGCCGACGGCTTCCTGCTCAGCGGCAGCTTCCCGCTGCCGGGCACGCACCGGTACGAGCTGGTGATCCGGCACAACTGGCTGGAGGAGGAGCACAGTTACCCGGTGGAGATCACCGGGGGCCGGTTCCGGGCCGCGCTGCCCGCCGTGCCCACGGCCTCCTTCGCCGGGCAGGTGCCGCTGCGCCGGGGCACCTGGGAGGTCTTCTTCCGGCCCGTCGGCGCCGCCGCCGACAGCACCTGGCCGCAGGTCCTGCTGGCGCCGTCCTGCCACGGCTCGCTGCCGCTGGAGGTCGAGGCCCGGGGCAAGCGGATCACCCTGGAGCGCCGCCGCTACGACGCCCTCTCGCTGGAGTCGCACTCCGACCTGCTGCCGGAGGAGCGCAGCGGCTACCGGCAGCGGCAGCTGCGCGCCGAGTTCCCCGCCCTGCAGCGCCGTCCGCTGACCGACACCGTGCTCTACGCCGTCGCCTCCGGCGGCCAGTACGCCGGCTCTCCGCGCGCCGTGCACGAGGAACTGGTGCGCCGCGACACGCCGGTGCGCCACCTGTGGACCACCGACGACCGGCAGGCCGACCTGCCGCAGACCGCCGAGCCGATCCGGCAGTGGTCCACCGAGTGGTTCGAGGCGCTGGCCACCGCCAGGTACGTGGTCACCAGCACCCATCTGCCCGACTTCTTCGAGCGCCGCCCCGGCCAGGTGGTCCTGCAGACCTGGCACGGCACCCCGCTGAAGCGGATCGGGCACGACTTCGAGAAGGTCTGGTTCACCGACGCCCAGTACCTCAGGCACCTGGACCACGAGGTGCCGCAGTGGAGCCTGCTGGCCGCCGCCAACCGCTGGTCGACGCCGGTGCTGCGGCGGGCCCTGCGCTACCGGGGCGAGATCCTGGAGAGCGGCTACCCGCGCAACGACCTGCTCTTCGCGAGCGACCGGGAGAAGACCGCCGAGCGGGTCCGCGAGCGGCTCGGCCTGCCCGAGGGCAGGAAGGTGGTGCTGTACGCACCGACCTTCCGCGAGGACCGGCGGCGTCCGCAGGACGGCTACCAGCTGGACCTGCGACTCGACCTGGCCGCCGCGCAGGCCGCGCTGGGCGAGGACCAGGTGCTGCTGATCCGCAGCCACGAGCTGATGTGCGGCCAGATCCCGGGCGCCGGGAACGGCTACCTCTGGGACGTCGGCACCTACCCGGACATGGCCGAACTGCTGCTGGTCGCCGACGTGCTGGTCACCGACTACTCCTCGGTGATGTTCGACTTCGCCGTCACCGGCCGCCCGATGCTCTTCTTCACCCACGACCTCGCCCACTACCGCGACAACCTGCGCGGCTTCACCTTCGACTTCGAGGCCGAGGCCCCGGGCCCGCTGCTGGAAACCTCGGCCCAGCTCGTCTCGGCACTCGGCCGGGTGGAGGCGGTGGCCGCCGAACACGCCGACCGGTACGCGGCGTTCCGCGAGCGCTACTGCGATCTGGACGACGGCCAGGCCGCGTCCCGGGTGGTGGATGCACTGTTGAAGAACTGACGACATGACGGTCGGGAATTCTTGTGAATTACCGGCCGTCATATCGTCGCCCTGATTCGGAAATTGACCCGCCGGACGGCTGTGGTGTCCAATAGCGAAAACCCAGCAGGGTTCTCGACTCCCGCAGCGCGGAGGGCATTCCGGTGCCTCGACCTTCCTTTGCCAGATCCCTCGGATTCTCCGTCCCGCTCCCCCGCCGGACGGCACCCGCGGCCCCGCCCGACCGGGCCCCCCGGATAGGGATCCGCTCCGCCGCCTGGGTCGGCGGACTGCTCGAACTCGTCGGCCACGCCCACACCCCGGGCCGCAGCGCCGACCACCTCGGCGCCGTCCGCACCCTGATCACCCTGCACCGCCCCGGCCAGCGCCGCCTCACCGTGCTGCGCACCACCCCCCGCTACCTCCCCGAGGTCACCGACGACCTCGCCGAACCCGGACTCAACCTCGACTGGGCCGGGTTCGCGGTCCGCATCGACCCGGCGGTGCTGCGGCGCGGCGGGCACTGGGAGGACGGCGTCTGGCGGATCGGCGGCCTGCTGCTGAACGGCCTGCGGCCCCGGCCGGGCGGCTTCACCGCCCACTGGTGCGGCTCCGGCGAGTACCCGCCCGCCGCCTGGGTGGCCGAGGGCGTGCAGGCCATCCCGTACTTCCGGGGCGACCAGCTGTACCTGCGGGTCGAGACCGCCCGCGCCCGGGTCAGCGCCTCCCGTACCGTCGGCGACAGCGTCGAGCTGGCCTGTCTGAGCAGCCGGCGGGCCGAGGGCGCGACGGTCCGGCTCAGCCACCGCCAGTCCCCGGCCGTCATCGCGCTGCCCGTCCTGCCGGGGCCGGGAGGCAGCCTCACCGTCCGGATCCCGCTCGGCGCCTTCGAGCGCAGCGGCCGGCCCGCGCCCGACCCGGCCGGTACCGCCCACTGGGACCCGGTGCTGCACTACCCGGACGGGCGGGCCGAGCCCCTCGTCCTCGACCACCGCCCCGGCGCCCTGCCCGCCCAGTTCGCGCTCCCGGCCCCCGGCCGGACGCTCCGCCTCAAGCACCTCGCCGACAGCCGCCTGCAACTGTGCGAACAGGACTGCGTCCCGGTGGTGGACACCCTCGCCTCGACCGCCGGCGGATTCCTGCTCACCGGCCACTTCCCGCGGCCCGGGGCCGCCGCGCACGAACTGGTACTGCGGCACGGCGGCGGCTGCGGGGAGCAGCACCTCGCACTCGAACCGCTGCCCGACGACCGGTTCCACGTACGGGTGCCGCTCACCGTCCCCACCTCGTACGGCGGGCGGCTGCCGCTGCGCAAGGGCGTCTGGGACGTGCTGATCCGGCCTGCGGGCGATCCCGGGAACGAACAGCAGGTGGTCCTCGCCCCGGACGTCCTGCGCGTCCTGCCGCTCCCGGCCGAGACCCACGGCAAGCGCATCCTGCTGCAACGGCGCTGGCACGACACCCTGATCCTGGACTCCACCCCCGTCCTGCCCGCCGCCGAACGCAGCGCCCACCGCCAACTCCAGCTGCGCGCCCGGCGCTACCCGGCCGCCCGGCGCCGCCCGCTGCACGAGGCCGTGCTGTACGACGTCTTCGGCGGTCGCGGGTACGCCGACTCCCCGCGCGCGATCCACGCCGAACTGACCCGGCGCGCGCCCGGGTTGCGCCACCTGTGGACCGTGGAGGACGCCCAGGCCGAACTGCCCGAGGGCGTCGAGCCGGTGACCGTCTGGAGCCCCGAGTGGTACGACGCCCTCGCCACCAGCCGCTACCTGGTCGGCAACACCCACTTCCCGGAGTTCGTCGAGCGCCGGGACGGGCAGGTCGTCCTCCAGACCTGGCACGGCACCCCGCTGAAGCGGATCGCCCACGACGTCGACACCGGCTGGCTCGACGACGACGGCTACCTGGAGCGCCTCGCGCGCGAGGTGCCGCAGTGGAGCCTGCTGCTGTCCCCCAACTCCTTCAGCACCCCGATCCTGCGCCGGGCCTTCCGCTACCGGGGCGAGATCCTGGAGAGCGGCTACCCGCGCAACGACCTGCTCGCCCGCCCCGGCGCCGGGGCGGCCGCGGCCGTCCGGCGCCGCCTCGGCATCCCCGACGGCAAGCGGGTCGTCCTCTATGCGCCCACCTGGCGCGAGGACGCCCGCCGCGGCGACGGCTACCGGCTCGACCTGCGGCTCGACACCGGCGCCGCGCGGGCCGCGCTGGGCGGTGACCACGTGCTGCTGGTGCGCCCGCACGCGCACGTGCTCCAACGTCCGCCCGGCTGCGGCGACGGCTTCCTGTACGACGTCGGCGACTACCCCGACACGGCCGAACTGCTGCTGATCACCGACGTGCTGGTCACCGACTACTCCTCGGTGATGTTCGACTTCGCCGTCACCGGCCGCCCGATGCTCTTCTTCACCCACGACCTCGCGCACTACCGGGACGACCTGCGTGGCTTCTACGTCGACTTCGAGGCCGAGGCCCCGGGGCCGCTGCTGGAAACCTCGGCCCAGCTCGTCTCGGCACTCGGCCGGGTGGAGGCGGTGGCCGCCGAACACGCCGACCGGTACGCGGCGTTCCGCGAGCGCTACTGCCACCTGGACGACGGCCGGGCCGCGTCCCGGGTGGTGGACGCGCTACTGGAGCGCCGGTAGCGCCTCCGTCCGCCCCCGGCTGCTCCGGAGCGGGCCGGGGACGGGGAAGTACGCCCGGAGGAAGCCGACCACCCGGCGGTCCTGTTCCACCGCGAGGACCGCGTCCTGCCGGCCGTCGTTCAGGCAGAAGGTGTCCGAGGAGCGCTCGGCCAGGTCGTCGCGGACCTCCGCGAGCCGTCCTCGACGGCGGGCCAGCTCGGGCGGCAGACCGGCCGGCCGTTCCTCGTGGGCGTGGTACGCCGCACGCAGGTCGGGCAGCGGTGGCACCGGTCGCGGTGCGGGGCGGGGGTCGCGGTGCGGGGCGGGCCCGGCCGCCGCGACGACCCGGCGGGCAGCGGACGAGACCCCGAAGAACCCGGCGGGCAGCGGACGTGGCGGCTCCGGGCGGTGCGGCGGCTGACCGGCGTCGGCGCGGGAGCGCCCGGGCCGACGGCAGACGGACGGCTGTCCGCGGTCCCGGCGACGCCGGGGAAGTTCCACCACCCGTTCCGGACCGCGAACGGGCGGGGTGGCTCAGCCGCGGCCGAAGGTGTAGCCGTGCCAGGGCCGCCAGACCCCGTCCGCGTCGAAGCGGGAGAGGCAGAAGCCCGGTACCGCGAAGGCGGCGTGGAAGGCGCGGGCCTTCTCGTACGCCAGGTCGAGGACCTCGTCGGCGAGGCCGTGGGCGACCGTGACGTGCGGGTGGTAGGGGAAGGCGAGTTCGCGGGCGAGCGGCCCGGAGCGCACGGCGGCCTCCAGCACCCGGCACTCCTGGGCGCCCTCCTCGACCCGGACGAAGACCACCGGAGAGACCGGCCGGAAGGTGCCGCTGCCCTGGAGCAGCATCCGGAAGGCCGCGTGCCCGGCGGCGACCGTGCTCAGGTGCTTCTCGATGTCGGGCAGCCGGTCGCGGGGGACCTCGGTCGGCGGCAGCAGGGTGACGTGGGTGGGTATCGAACGGGCGAGCGGGTCGCCGTGGCCGTCGCGGGCGTCCTGGATGGCACTGCCGTACGGTTCCGGGACGGTTATGGACACCCCGATGGTGACGACCTCCGGGAGGTCGCCGCCATCGGGGAGTGAGCGCGAGGGCATCAGCGCGTCAGCGCTTCGGCGCCAGGAAGCCGATGCGGTCGTAGACCGTGGCCAGGGTCTCGGCGGCGACCTCGCGGGCCTTCTCGGCACCGAGGCCGAGCACCCGGTCCAGCTCGGCCGGGTCGTCCAGGTAGCTCTTGGTGCGGGCCTGGAACGGGGTGACCCACTCGGTGAACAGCTCGGCCAGCTCGGTCTTCAGGGCGCCGTACATCCTGCCCTCGAAGTGCTCGACCAGCTGCTCGATCGACTGGCCGCTGAGCGCGGAGTGGATCCGCAGCAGGTTGGAGACGCCGGCCTTGTTCTCCTCGTCGTAGGAGACCACGGTGCCGGTGTCGGTGACGGCGCTCTTGAACTTCTTCGCGCTGACCTTGGCCTCGTCCAGCAGGTTGACCAGGCCCTTGGGCGAGGCGGCCGACTTGCTCATCTTGGCGGTCGGGTCCTGGAGGTCCAGGATCTTGGCCGTCTCCTTGAGGATGTACGCCTTCGGGATGGTGAAGGTCGGCGCGTAGCGGGTGTTGAAGCGCTCCGCGAGGTCGCGGGTGAGCTCCAGGTGCTGGCGCTGGTCCTCGCCGACCGGGACGGCGTCGGCCTGGTAGAGCAGGATGTCGGCGATCTGCAGGATCGGGTAGGTGAACAGGCCGACCGAGGTGCGGTCGCTGCCCTGCTTGGCGGACTTGTCCTTGAACTGGGTCATCCGGGACGCCTCGCCGAAGCCGGTGAGGCAGTTCATCACCCAGCCGAGCTGTGCGTGCTCGGGGACGTGCGACTGCACGAAGAGGGTGCAGCGCTCGGGGTCGAGCCCGGCGCCGAGCAGCTGGGCGGCGGAGATCCGGGTGTTCTCCCGCAGGGTCGCCGGATCCTGCTCGACGGTGATCGCGTGCAGGTCGACCACCATGTAGAAGGCGTCGTTCTCCTCCTGGAGGGAGACCCACTGGCGCACCGCGCCGAGGTAGTTGCCCAGGTGGAAGGAGCCCGAGGTGGGCTGGATGCCGGAGAGAACCCGGGGACGGTCCTTCACCGGACCAGTGACCGCTGCGTTGACCATGAGCGCCATTGTTCCAGCTCCACCGACCAGTCAGGAAACGTCTGCGCTCGGAGCATCCGACAGTGTGACGGCACTCACCTTGATGCGCTCGATCCGGCGGCCGTCGAGCTTGGCCACGGTGAGCCGGACGCCGTCCTCGGTGACCGTCTGGTCACCCGCCCTCGGCAGCCGTCCCAACGCGCTCACCAGGTATCCGGCCACGGTCTCGTACGGGCCCTCGGGGAGGGTGACGCCGGTCTCCTCGGCGAAGTCGGCGAGGTTGAGCAGGCCGTCCAGCTCCATGCCGCCGCCGGCCAGCCGGCGGGTGGCCGTGGTGTCCTGGGCGTCGTACTCGTCGCGGATCTCGCCGATCACCTCCTCGACCAGGTCCTCCAGGGTGACGATCCCGGCCGTGCCGCCGTACTCGTCCACCACGATGGCCAGGTGGTGGCCCTCGCGGCGCATCTCGCTCATCGCCTCGAGCACCCGTTTGGTGGCGGGCAGCAGCTTGACCGGACGGGCGATGTCGCGGATCCGCACCGCACGCCCGCCCTTGGCCCCGTACAGGTCGCGGACGTGCACGAAGCCGACCACCGCGTCGTACGAGCCCTCGACCACGGGGTAGCGGGAGTGCGGGGAGGAGTTGGTCTCCTCGCGGACCTCGGCGAGGACCCGGTCGGCGTCCAGGAAGGTGACCTCGGTGCGCGGCACCATCACCTCGCGCAGCTGGCGCTCGCCGGCGGCGAACACGTCGGCGATCAACGCCCGCTCGTCGCTGCCGAGTTCGGTGTTGGCCGCGACCAGGCCGCGCAGTTCCTCCGAACTCATGCTGCCGCGCCCGGCCTTGGGGTCGCCGCCGAACAGCCGGACCATCACGTTGGTGGAGACCCCGAGCAGCCAGATCACCGGCCGCAGCACCACGGACATCACGTCGACCACGGGCGCGGCGAGCACCGCGATCGAGTCGGCCCGCTGCAGTCCGATCCGCTTGGGGGTCAACTCGCCGAGCACCAGCGAGGCGTAGCTGATCACCAGGGTCAGCCCGACCAGCGCGACGGCGTCCGAGACCCCGCCGGACAGGCCCAGCCGGGCGACGTAGGGGGCGGCCTTCCCGGCCAGCGTGTCCGCGCCGAAGGCGGCGGACAGGAAACCCATGCAGGTGACCCCGACCTGGACGGCGGCCAGGAACCGGTTGGGGTCGGCGGCGAGGTGCGCGGCCCGGACGGCGCCCCGGGTGCCCCTGGCCTCCAGCTCCCTGATCTGGCCCTCGCGCAGCGAGATCAGCGAGATCTCGGCGACGTTGAACAGGCCGCCCAGCATGATGAAGACCAGGACGAGGGCGGCGTCCTGCAGGGTTTCACTCACGGTGGGTCAGTGTACGGCTGCGGCCGGACGCCCCTGGAGACATCCGGCCGCGGCTCGGTTCGCGTTCGGCTCCGCCCGGAGCCGGATCAGGCTCAGATCAGGTTGAGGGCCTTGACCGCGTCGCGCTCCTCGACCAGCTCGGCGACCGAGGCGTCGATGCGCTTGCGGGAGAACTCGTTGATCTCCAGACCCTGGACGATCTCGTACTTGCCGTCCTTGCAGGTGACCGGGAAGGAGGAGATGATGCCCGCCTCCACGCCGTAGGAGCCGTCGGAGACGATGCCCATCGAGGTCCAGTCGCCCTCGGCGGTGCCGTTGACCCAGGTGTGGACGTGGTCGATGGCGGCGTTGGCGGCCGAGGCGGCGGAGGACGCGCCACGGGCCTCGATGATGGCGGCGCCGCGCTTGGCGACGGTCGGGATGAAGTCCTCGGCCAGCCACTTCTCGTCGTTGACGGCCTCGGCGGCGTTCTTGCCCGCGACCTCGGCGTGGAAGATGTCCGGGTACTGGGTGGCCGAGTGGTTGCCCCAGATGGTCAGGCGCTTGACCTCGTTGACGGTGACGCCGAGCTTCTTGGCGAGCTGGGCGACCGCGCGGTTGTGGTCCAGGCGGGTCATCGCGGTGAAGCGGTCGGCCGGGACGTCCGGGGCGTTGCGCTGGGCGATCAGGGCGTTGGTGTTGGCCGGGTTGCCGACCACCAGGACCTTGATGTCGTCCGCGGCGTTGTCGTTGATGGCCTTGCCCTGCGGGCCGAAGATGCCACCGTTGGCCTGCAGCAGGTCGCCGCGCTCCATGCCGGCGGTCCGCGGGCGGGCACCGACCAGCAGCGCGACGTTGGCACCGTCGAAGGCGACGTTGGCGTTGTCGGTGATGGTGATGTCGCGCAGCAGCGGGAACGCGCAGTCGTCCAGCTCCATCGCGGTGCCCTCGGCGGCCTTGACGCCCTGCGGGATCTCCAGCAGACGGAGGTTCACCGGCACGTCAGCGCCGAGCAGGTGGCCCGAGGCGATGCGGAAGAGCAGCGCGTAGCCGATCTGGCCGGCCGCTCCGGTGACGGTGACGTTGACGGGGGTGCGAGTCATTTCTACCTTCTCCAGCAAATCGCCAGTGCCCCAGGCACGTCGGCGCGCTGGAGCCGAGGATGATCTCTCGACATCGAGAGAACCGCCGCCAGGTTATCGCAAGGCGACCTCCCGGAGCGTTCAAGGGCCTGGTTATTACGTCACAAACGCACAGGGCCCCGTCCGCGGCGGCGGACGGGGCCCGACGCCTCCCGGAGCCCGTGGCGGGCCGCTCGCGGGGCCGTCGTCGACGGCGGTGGCGGCCGGGCGCCACCGGCGGCGGGGACGTGCCCGCCGCCGGTGTGCCGGGGACGCCGGCCTCAGTGCCGCTGGCGGCCGATCAGCTGGCCGATGTTGTCCAGCACCGACAGATGGAGCCACGGGTCCGGCTGCGTGACCAGGGTCAGCAGCATGATCACCGCGCCGAGGAAGCTCAGCACGGTGACGTCGGTGAACCGGCTGCGGACCGCCAGCATGCCGACCTCCGGCAGCACCAGCCGCAGCACGGCCGCCAGCAGCAGCGAACCGCCGACCGTCAGCAGTCCGACCTTCGTCAGCAGCCCGGCCCGGGAGTCGCCGAACCAGGCGATGGCGAGCCCGACGCAGGCCACCGCCAGGACCAGGGTTATCGGCCACTGCCGGACCGGCAGCGGGTGGCTGTGGTGCAGCGCCGTTCCCGAGCCCTCCGGGGGCAGCGTGCCCGTGGTCTTCACCGGCCGACGGCGCGACCGGCTCACCTTGAGGTCCATCCGACTCAGCGACCGGCGCGGCGCTCGGCCGCCTCGACGATGTTGTTCAGCAGCATCGCGCGGGTCATCGGACCGACCCCGCCGGGGTTCGGGGAGATCCAGGCGGCCACCTCGGCCACGCCCGGGTCCACGTCGCCGACGATCTTGCCCTCGCCGTTGCGGCTGACGCCCACGTCCAGCACCGCCGCGCCCGGCTTGACGTCCTCGGGCTTGACCAGGTGCGGGACACCGGCGGCGGCCACGATGATGTCGGCCTTGCGCAGGTGGTAGGCCAGGTCACGGGTGCCGGTGTGGCAGAGCGTGACGGTCGCGTTCTCGCTCTTGCGGGTGAGCAGCAGGCCGATCGAGCGGCCGACGGTGACACCGCGGCCGAGCACGACCACCTCGGCGCCGTTGATCTCGACCTTGTGGCGGCGCAGCAGCTCCACGATGCCGAGCGGGGTGCACGGCAGCGGGCCCTCGATGCCGAGCGCCAGCCGGCCCAGCGAGGTGGGGTGCAGGCCGTCGGCGTCCTTGTCCGGGTCCATCAGCTCCAGGACCGGGTTCTGGTCCAGGCCCCTGGGCAGCGGGAGCTGGACGATGTAGCCGGTGCACGCCGGGTCGGCGTTGAGCTCGCGGACGACGTTCTCCACGTCCTCCTGGGTGGCGGTCGCGGGCAGCTCGCGCTGGATGGAGGCGATGCCGACCTCCGCGCAGTCCTTGTGCTTGCCGTTCACGTACCAGCGGCTGCCCGGGTCGTCGCCGACCAGGACGGTACCGAGACCGGGGACGATGCCCCGCTCCTTGAGGGCCGCGACGCGCACGGCCAGTTCGGACTTGATCGCGGCGGCGGTGGCCTTGCCATCGAGAATCTGGGCAGTCATGGCCCCATTCTCCTGGATCGGCCGGGATGCCCGCGTCACCACCCCGGCCGTGCAGAAAGTGCCGATCCGAAGGACGGAGCGTGGGCTTCGGGTTGCGGTTGCGCCACAGTTGGGTGCTCGGCCGGGCCTCGGCTGGACACCGCCGCGCGGACCGGTTGACGATAGGGGCCTTGTCATCTCAGCCGTCGCCCGCTACGCCCGTTGACGGGCCGTAGGAGACGACGGGGAGATCCCGGGGGAAGAGAAGCACAAGTGAGCAATCCGTACCAGACACCGCCGCCCGATCCGTACGGCGGCTACGGGCCACCGCAGCCGCAACAGTCTTACGGCGCACCGCAGTACCAGCAGCCGCCGCAGGCCGGTTACGGCTACCCGCAGCAACCCCAGCCGCAGCCGCAGCAGTTCGCGGCACCGCCCGCCGCGCCGCAGCCCAACTCGATGGCCACCGCCTCGATCGCGCTCGGCTTCATCGCCGTGCTGGCCTCCTGTGTCTACGGCGGCTTCCTGGGCCTGATCGGCCTGGGTGTCGGCATCGCCGGGCTGAACCGCTCCAACACCACCGGAGTCGGCCGGACCCCGGCGATCGGCGGGATCGTGCTCAACACCCTGGCGGTGCTGATCTCCGTGGCACTGGTCGTCTTCTACCTGGTCCTCGCCAAATAGCCGTGGCCGCGCCAGGTATGAGCACGACGAACCTCGTGAGCGGTCTCACCGACCGCTGGCGCCGGTCGGCCGACCGGCTCTCGGGCGGCCTGCTGCGGGTCGCGCTGCGCCTCGGCGGCGGCGGCGCGGCGGCGCTGGTGGTGGCCCGGCTGCACGACGTGCACGACCCCGGTTCGCTCTGCATGCTGCGCCGGTTCACCGGGATCCCGTGCCCCGGCTGCGGCAGCACCACGGTCTTCATCGAGGCCGGTCACGGGCACTGGTCGGCCGCACTGGCCGCGAACCCGGTCACCGTGGTGGTCGCCCTCGGTCTCCTGGTCGCACCGCTCGGACCGGGGCGCTGGTGGTGGCAGCTGCCCGACCGGAAGCGCAACCTCCTGATCGGCACCGCCCTGACGGTCGCCTGGGTCTGGGAGTTGTGCCGGTTCGGCATCATCCACCCCTGAACCCCACGGATCCCCGCCGCCGGAAACCCCTGTCTCGCTGTCAGGCGGTTCCGCTAGTGTCCCACCCGGTCGGAACGCTCAACTGCCCGTCCGTCCGAGGGTCTTCCCTGTCCACCCGTCCCATGTCCCATCCCGCTCGGAGGCATCAATGAGCTACCCGCCCGACCCGAACAACCCGTACGGCCAGCAGCCCCCGGCCCCCGGCTACGGCTACCCGCAGCAGGCCCCGCCGCCCGCTCCGGGCTACGGCTACCCGCAGCAGCCCCCGGCCCCCGGCTACGGCGCCCCGCAGCCGGGTTACGGTGCCCCGCAGCCCGGTTACGGCATCCCGCAGCAGCAGGGCCCGTACGGCGGCGCCGGCATGGTGCAGAACTTCTACGCGGGCTGGGGCAGCCGCGTGGTCGCCCGCATCATCGACATGGTCGTGATCGGCATCATCCCCGGCATCATCCTGTTCATGATCCGGGGCAAGACCACCGTGGACTGCTCGGCGATCGGGCAGGGCGGCCACTGCGTGACCTCCACCACCGGCGGCGTCAGCCCGGCCCTCTACAACGTGCTGTCGGGTGCCGTGAGCATCATCATCTGGGCGGTCCTCGCCCTCATGAAGAGCTCGATGGGCCAGTCGCTGGGCCAGAAGGCCGTCAACATCCGCATGGTGAACGAGGCGACCGGCCAGCCGCTGAGCTTCGGCGCGGCCTTCGCCCGTGAGGCGCTGCACCTGCTCGACACGTTCAGCTGCTGCGTCGGCTACCTGTGGCCGCTGTGGGACGCGAAGAAGCAGACCTTCTCCGACAAGATCATGAGCACCGTGGTCGTCAAGGCGCAGTAAGCCGCAGTCGGACGCACCACGCCCGAGGGCCCGTACTTCCCTGCGGAAGTACGGGCCCTCGGCGTCGGGTCACCGGGTCACCGGATCAGTGGATCAGTGGGTCACCGGGTCACCGGATCAGTGGAAGAAGTGCCGGGTTCCGGTCAGGTACATCGTCACCCCGGCGGCCGCGGCGGCCGCGATCACCTCGTCGTCGCGGACCGAACCACCCGGCTGCACCACGGCCTTGACGCCGCCGTCGACCAGCACCTGCAGGCCGTCCGGGAACGGGAAGAACGCGTCGGAGGCGGCGTACGAGCCCTGCGCACGCTCACCGGCGCGGTTGACCGCCAGCTTGGCGGAGTCCACCCGGTTGACCTGGCCCATGCCGACGCCGACCGAGGCGCCGTCCTTGGCCAGCAGGATGGCGTTGGACTTGACGGCCCGGCAGGCCCGCCAGGCGAAGGCCAGTTCGGCCAGCTCGGCCTCGGAGAGGGCGTCACCGGTGGCCAGCGTCCAGTTCGCCGGGTCGTCGCCCTCGGCGTGGATCCGGTCGGTCTCCTGCAGCAGCACGCCGCCGGAGATCGGACGGGCCTCCTCGCGGCTGCCGGGGGCCTCGGGGGCGCGCAGCACCCGGATGTTCTTCTTGCGGGCCAGCACCTCGACCGCGCCGTCCTCGTACGCCGGGGCGACGACGACCTCGGTGAAGATCGGGGCGATCTGCTCGGCCAGCTCGACGGTGACCGGACGGTTGACCGCGATCACGCCGCCGAACGCGGAGAGCGGGTCGCAGGCGTGCGCCTTGGCGTGCGCCTCCACGACGTCCCGGCCGGTGGCGATGCCGCACGGGTTGGCGTGCTTGATGATCGCGACGGCCGGCCCGGCGTGGTCGTACGCGGCCCGGCGGGCGGCGTCGGTGTCCACGTAGTTGTTGTAGGACATCTCCTTGCCGTGCAGCTGCTCGGCGCCGGCCAGCCCGCCGGTGCCGTCGCTGTACAGCGCGGCGCCCTGGTGCGGGTTCTCGCCGTAGCGGAGCACGTTCTGGCGCTCGTAGCTCGCGCCGAGGAAGGCCGGGAAGGCGTCCTCGGTCTCGGTGTAGCCCGAGGTCTCGAACCAGTTGGCCACGGCCACGTCGTACGCGGCGGTGTGCGCGAAGGCGGCGGCCGCCAGGCGCTTGCGGGTCAGCAGGTCGAAGCCGCCCTCGCCGGCCGCCTTCAGCACGTCGCCGTAGCGGGCCGGGTCGACGACCACGGCGACCGAGGGGTGGTTCTTGGCGGCGGCGCGGACCATCGACGGGCCGCCGATGTCGATCTGCTCGACGCACTCGTCCGGAGTGGCGCCGGAGGCGACGGTGGCCTTGAACGGGTACAGGTTCACCACGACCAGGTCGAAGGGCTCGACCTCCAGCTCGGCGAGCTGGGCCCGGTGCGACTCCAGGCGCAGGTCGGCGAGCACGCCGGCGTGCACGCGCGGGTGCAGCGTCTTCACCCGCCCGTCCAGGCACTCCGGGAAGCCGGTCAGCTCGGAGACCTCGGTCACCGGGACACCGGCGGCGGCGATCCGCCCGGCGGTGGAGCCGGTGGAGACGATGGTGACCCCGGCGGCGTGCAGGCCCTGGGCCAGCTCCTCCAGACCGGTCTTGTCGTACACGCTGATCAGCGCGCGACGGATCGGCCGGACGTTCTCGGAGACGGGGGGCGTGGTGGAGCTGGCACTCATGCCGGGATCCATACCTTTCGGTCCTCGATGCGGTGACCCTCGCGGGCCAGGCGGCCCACGATGTCGACGAGCAGGGTGCGCTCGACGGTCTTGATGCGTTCGTGCAGCGCTTCGCCGCCATCGGCGTGGTCGGCGTCCTCGATCTCGACGACGCCCTGCGCGATGATCGGCCCGGTGTCCACCCCGGCGTCGACCAGGTGGACGGTGCAGCCGGTGACCTTCACCCCGTACGCGAGCGCGTCGGTGACGCCGTGGGCGCCGGGGAAGGAGGGCAGCAGGGCGGGGTGGGTGTTGACGATCCGTCCGGCGAAGGCCGCGAGGAACCCGGCGCCGAGGATCTTCATGAATCCGGCCGAGACCACCAGGTCCGGTTCGTACCCGGCGACCGAGGCGGTCAGCGCACGGTCCCAGTCGGCGCGCTCGGGGTGGTCGCCCAGCCGGTGCACGAAGGTGGGGATGCCCGCCTGCTCGGCGCGCTTGAGCCCCGCGATGCCGGTCCGGTCCGCGCCGACGGCGACGATCTCGGCTCCGAACGCGGGGTCGGCCGCGGCGTCGATCAGCGCCTGCAGATTGGTGCCGGACCCGGAGACCAGGACCACCAGACGGGCCGGTCCCGGCGTACGCGGCGGAAAGACTTGGGCGGAAACAGCGGCCACTGCGCAATTCTCCGTACGTCGTTACGCCCCCAGCCCTCGGCCGGGAGGTGCCCCCAGCTGGTACATCCACCGACGGTGGGGCCACTACTGGCGGCGAACATGTCAAAGGCGGTTCTCCGGGCGCCGGGAGATGCGCTGCGCTGCGGGACCCCGGGAACCCTTCCGAGCTGCTGACCGTCACCACGATAACGGCTGGTCGCAGGCCCTCCGTACGCATTCGGCGGCGCTACGCGCGTAGTTGAGACGGGGATCTCGCGGCACCCGTCCGACGGGTACCCGGAGGAGCGGAGGCGGTCGACCGCGCGGCCGCCCGGGGACGCAGGTCGGCAGGGCGGCGTACGGCCCGCGGCGGGCTGCGGGATCATTGGTTGCGCGGCCCCGCACCGACCCGTGCCCGACGGCGCTTCGGCCCGCACCGATCGGGTACCGACAACCGCACCGATCGAACCGATCGAACCGACGAGAAGGAATGGCTGACCCGATGAGCAGCGGCGACGACACCGGCGAGCGCAACCCCTTCGCGCCCCCGCCGGCGGGTACCCCCGATCAGCCGTGGCAGCCGCGCACCCCGCAGCAGCCCCCGGCCGCACCCGAGGACGAGGACGAGCGCCCCGCCGTACCGCCGCCGCACCCGTGGAGCCCGCACTACCAGGGCCGCTGGTCCGCCCCTCAGCCGCCGCAGGCGCCGAAGTTCGACCCGAACGACCCGCTCCAGCGCCGCTCCAGGTACGCCCTCAGTGCGGGCATGGGGGCGCTGTTCTGCGTGGTCACCGGCATCGCCTACGTGGCCCTGCTGCTCGGTGCGCTCGCCCTGTACTGGGGCGTCAGCGCACTGCGGGCCCCCCGGCAGGCCGCTGCGGCCGCGGCCGAGGGGGCTGCCGGTGCCAATGGTGCAGCTGGTACCGGTGGTGCGGCTGGTATCGGTGGTGTGCCGCCGATCGGCCCGCAGCCGGTCCGACCGCAGACCCCGGCGGCGGTGGGCGGCCTGGTGACGGGGGGTGTCGCGGTGCTCTTCGTGCTCGGCTTCCTCGGCGTCAACCTGTACTACCACGACTACGTGACCTGTGTGAGCGACTCCCTCACGGCGGAGGCCCAGCAGGGCTGCAGCCCCCTCGGCCCGAAGATCCTGGTCGACCTCTACGACAGCGCCAACCAGTAGCGGGGGTGACCGGCCCTGTCGGCGGCCGGGCGGCGCGAGGGCGACGAGGGTGCCAGGAAGGCACTGGGAGCCGCCCGAACGTGCCCTGGGGCGGCGCCCGGTCGCTCGCACCCGGGGCCGTGCGTGGTCGATCGGGCCGCAGGTCTGCGGAGCACCACGGTGCTGCGGGGTCGTCCGCACGGGCAACTGACGGAGCAGCACCCCGGCCCTCCGGCCGGCGCCGAGGTGGCAGCAGGTCAGCGCCCCAGGTCCGCGCCCGGTCAGCGCCGGGGCGGCAGCAGGTCCGCGACCCGGGTCAGCGCGCCGTGGAGGGCCACGCGGGTCAGGGCGGCGCGGCGGTAGGCCAGGGTGGTGCACCGCTCCCACCGGCTCGGCCCGGAGCCACGGGTGAGCCACCAGCGGGTGACCAGCGCGCCGGGGAGCATGACCGCGGCCAGCCAGCCTGCGGCGGCCGGTCCGGCCAACCACGGGACCGGTCCGAGTTCGGACATCCGCCCGCCCGCGAGCGCACCACCCGCGAACCAGGCACAGAGCGCGGCTCCACCCCCGGCCAGCAGGGCACCACCGAGCGCGGCGAACACGGTGGCCACCGGGTGCCAGGGCCGGCCGCCGGCCGGCTCCGCCACCGGCTCGTCGTCGAGCTCGTCTCCCTCCTCCCTGGCCGTCCCGCCCGCCTTCGGAGTCCAGTCCCGGTTCTCGGCTGCCGCACGGCCGATCAGCACCGCCGGCACCACCCCCGCGAGCAGCGGCAGCGCGCACGCGGCCAGCCGCCACCCCGGCCCACCGCCGTCCGGCAGCAGGGCGAGGAGCGGGAAGTCCGGCAGCGGCCCGAGCCGGGTGCCGGTCGGCGCGACGATCGTGTCGGCGCCCACCGCGAAGCCTGGTCCGAGGGCGTACGAGGCGGCCCACAGCACCGCGTTGGGAAGCAGCAGCAGACAGGCGACGAGCAGGCCCACGTACCCGGCCACGCTCCCGTCGACGGTCCGGGCGGACCGTCCGGTCGCGCCGAGGCCGACCAGCAGCGCGGCGACCAGGACCAGTCCGCCCGCCGCCACGAGGCCGAAGCCACCGGCTGCGGCGGCCCTCCGGACCCCGGGTCCGCCGCCGGCCGGGACGGCCCAGTCCGGCAACCAGGTCCGCAGGCGTACGCCGCAGCGCACCAGCCACCGCGGCCACCACCGCCGCTCGGGGTGCGCCGCTTCGGCGGCCGTTCCACCCAGCAGCGCGGCGGCGGCCACTCCGGCGACCGCGACCAGGTCGAGCAGCGGGCGGGCCCGGAACGGCCCTTCGCCCGCGCACCCGGCCACCACGGCCGCCGCGACCCCCAGGTACCCGGCGCACACCACCAGCGGTGCGCGCCACCGGACCGGCTCGCGCCGTCCGACGCCCACTCCGGTCCGGTAGAGCAGCACCACGGTGAACAGGGTCGGCAGCAGCGGAGTGAGCGTCACCGGCGTGGTCCGGTCGCTGCCGGTCAGCGGCCCGCCGTGGCCGAGCAGCCAGAGCGCACAGACCAGCCGCCCCGCGCCGGAGGCCGTGTCGTCCGCGTACGGGGTGAAGACCCACAGCCCGAGCACGGGGACACCGATCGCGGCCAGGGTGAGCAGTCCCGCCCGCACACCGGCGAGCAGGTCGGCGAGGACCGGATGGGCACCCAATTCACCCGGCACGTCCAGAATCGGACGGCCCATCAGCTGCGTCATGGGCCTCATGGTCCCAACTCGACCCCTTTGCGCCCCGTCAAGCGGCAAAATCTCGCCGTGTCCCGGATTATTCTGTTATGTGCCAATTCATCACGCATGCCGGCGCCAGGTGATGCGGTTGACGACGACACCCACAACGGCACGCGAGCACCCGGAGGCAGCCACGCTCCTCCGGGTGCTGTCGCCGCGTGAGGCCCAGGTCCTGACCATGCTCGCCACCGGCACGGACCTCCAGGCGATCGCCGGGGAACTCGGCATCGCCCCCACCACGGCGCGCAGCCACCTGAACCGGGCGATGCGGAAGCTGGGCCTGCGCACCAGGGAGGAGGCCCTCGCGCTGGCCGCCGTGCTCGCTTCCCCCGTCCCCGTGTCTCCGGTCCCGCCGTCCCCAGGCGCGACGACAGCCGGCGCGACGACAGCCGAAACCGTGGCACCCGGTGCGGCGGCTCCCGAAGCCGTGGCACCCGATGCGGCGACGGCCGGGCCGGTGCAGCCCGAACCGGTGGCGTCCGGCTCGGCTGCCGCCGCGACGGGCCCTGCGTACGGGCCGGAGGAGGAGGGCCGGGAGGCCGACGCCCCGGAGGGGGAAGGCGCCGAAGGAGAAGGTCCGGAGGCAGGGGACGGCCCGAAGGACGGTCCGCGGGCACCGGAGGGTCCTTCGGCCGCCGAGCCCACCGCAACCGCCGGAGCCGCCGAAGCACTGAAGGACGCGAACGGCATCCTGTTCGACCCGATCGACGGCCTGCAGGCCCGCCCGCGCCTCGTCTTCGCCGACTTCGACGCGCTGTGCACCGTCGCGCACACCCGGCTGGTCCAGCAGACCTTCCTGCTCACCGGCTGCCGCCACCGCGCCGTACACGTCGTGCACCTGGCGCTCGGCGTCGCGGGACGCCGGTGGCGCGAGGTGTCACAGCTGCCGGATCCGGAGCGCTGGGTGCGCACGTACGCCTTCGAGACCGCGCTCTCCCCCTGGCGTCGGGGTGGCCCCCGGCGCACCCGGCGCCTCTGGCAGCTGCCGCGTCCTCGGATCAAGGTCCGTCCGGCCCGCGAGGACCAGTCGCCGCACCCCGACCAGGACCGGCTGACGGCCCGTGACCGGGCGCTGCTCAAGGCGCTCCGGCGGCTCTCCCGCCCGCAGCGCCGAGCGCTGGTGCTGCACGACTCGCTCGGGCTGCCCGCTCCCGAGGTCGCGGTGGAGGTGGAGTCGAGTACGGCGGCGGCCGAGGCCCGGGTACGCGCGGCCCGGGCGGCGCTGATCCGGTCCGTGCCCGCCCTGGTGGGGAGGGACGCGTCCGCACCGGGGTTCGGCGAACAGTTGGCCACCCTGCTGCACCAGGCGGCGGTGCACGGCTGCCCGGCGCCGCGTCACCCCTCGCCGCTGCGGCTGAAGGTGCAGGGCAGGCTGCGCAACGGTCTCCAGGCGGCCTCCGCCGGGCTGGTGGTCTCGGTCGTGGGCACGGCGATCGTGCTGGTGGGGAGCGGCTACAGCCCGTCGCGGCTGATGCAGCCGCCCGCTCCGGTGCCACCGCCGCTGTGCACGGGGCCCGGCAGCGGCAGCGCGGGACCGCTCCTCCCGGGCGGCGAGCCCGGTCTGCGCACCGTGTGGTGCGGCCCGACGCCGGGCCACCCGGTGCCGCTGGTCGCGCCGCCCCCGCTGCGGGTACGGCCGCCCAAGGTCCCGCCCGTGGGGCTGCAACCGCCGGGCCGCCCCTCACGCACCACGGCGGGAGCGGCGGGAGGCTCGGGAGGAACAGCGGGCAAGCAGAACCCGTCGAGCGCCGAGCAGGTGCAGCACCCGCAGTCCGCACTTCCGGTCCGCGTGCCGGCCAGGCAGTGCGGGCAACTGCGACTCTGCCCGTCGTCCGTTCCCTCCAACCTTCCCCTGCCGATCTGGCCCACCGCCTGGGAGCAGTGACCCCCGGAGCCGGCCGTCGGAACCGGCGACCGGATCCGGCAGCTGGTTCCGGGAGCCGGAACGGACCGCAGGAAAGGACCGCGGGGTAAGGACAGCGGGAGAAGACTGCGGGAACGCCAGAGGCGCCCCTGCCCGGTGGGCGGGGGCGCCTCTGTGCGTGCTCGGCTACGACTCAGCGGTCACCGCCGAGTCGCGCGGCTCACTTGGCGGCGAAGAGCTCGCGAGCCAGGCGGGCGGTCTCGGACGGCGTCTTGCCGACCTTGACACCGGCGGCCTCGAGGGCCTCCTTCTTGGCCTGGGCGGTGCCGGAGGAGCCGGAGACGATGGCGCCGGCGTGGCCCATGGTCTTGCCCTCGGGGGCGGTGAAGCCCGCGACGTAGCCGACGACCGGCTTGGTGACGTGCTCGGCGATGTAGGCCGCGGCACGCTCCTCGGCGTCGCCACCGATCTCACCGATCATGACGATGAGCTCGGTCTCCGGGTCCTCCTGGAACGCCTTGAGGGCGTCGATGTGGGTGGTGCCGATGACCGGGTCACCGCCGATGCCCACAGCGGAGGAGAAGCCGATGTCCCGCAGCTCGTACATGAGCTGGTAGGTCAGCGTGCCGGACTTGGAGACCAGGCCGATCTTGCCGGCCTTGGTGATGTCCGCCGGGATGATGCCCGCGTTGGACTGTCCGGGGGAGATCAGGCCGGGGCAGTTCGGGCCGATGATCTGGGTCTTGTTGCCCTTGGCACCGGCGTACGCCCAGAAGGCGGCCGAGTCGTGGACCGGCACACCCTCGGTGATGACGACCGCGAGGCCGATCTCGGCGTCGATCGCCTCGACGACGGCGTCCTTGGTGAACTTCGGCGGCACGAAGATGACGGTGACGTCGGCACCGGTCTTCTCGATGGCCTCGGCGACGGAGCCGAAGACGGGCACCTCGGTGCCGTCGACGTCAACCGTGGTGCCGGCCTTGCGCGGGTTCACGCCACCGACGATCTGGGTGCCCGAGGCGAGCATGCGGCGGGTGTGCTTCATACCCTCGGAGCCGGTCATGCCCTGGACGATGACCTTGCTGTCCTTGGTAAGGAAGATAGCCATGGTTTCTGTCCCCTTCCTTACTTGGCGTTCGCGAGCTCGGCGGCGCGGTCGGCCGCACCGTCCATGGTGTCCACCTGCTCGACCAGCGGGTGGTTGGCGTCGGTCAGGATCTTGCGACCCAGCTCGGCGTTGTTGCCGTCCAGGCGGACGACGAGCGGCTTGGTGACGGCCTCGCCCTTCTCCTCGAGGAGGGCCAGGGCCTGCACGATGCCGTTGGCGACCGCGTCACAGGCGGTGATGCCACCGAAGACGTTGACGAAGACCGACTTGACGTCGGCGTCGCCCAGGATGATCTCCAGGCCGTTCGCCATGACCTCGGCGGAGGCGCCGCCACCGATGTCGAGGAAGTTGGCGGGCTTGACGTTGCCGTGCTTCTCACCGGCGTAGGCGACGACGTCCAGGGTGCTCATGACGAGACCCGCGCCGTTGCCGATGATGCCGACCTCACCGTCGAGCTTGACGTAGTTGAGGCCCTTGGCCTTGGCAGCGGCCTCCAGCGGGTTGGCGGCGGCCTTGTCCTCGAGCGCCTCGTGCTCCGGCTGACGGAACTCGGCGTTCTCGTCCAGGGAGACCTTGCCGTCAAGCGCGATGATCTTGCCGTCGCCGGACTTGATCAGCGGGTTGACCTCGACGAGGAGGGCGTCCTCGGCGATGAAGACCTTCCACAGCTTCTGCAGGACGTCGGCGACCTGGTCGGCGACCTCGGCCGGGAACTTCGCGGCGGCGACGATCTCGGCGGCCTTCTCCGGGGTGCAGCCCTCGTTGGCGTCGACCGGGATCTTGGCGAGCGCGTCCGGGTTCTCCTCGGCGACGACCTCGATCTCCACGCCGCCCTCGACGCTGGCCATGGCCAGGAAGGTGCGGTTGGTGCGGTCCAGCAGGAACGAGACGTAGTACTCGTCCTTGATGTCCGCGGTCTGGGCCAGCATCACCTTGTGAACGGTGTGGCCCTTGATGTCCATACCGAGGATCGCCTCGGCCTTGGCGACGGCGTCCGCCGGGTCGGAGGCGAGCTTGACGCCACCGGCCTTGCCTCGGCCACCGACCTTCACCTGAGCCTTGACGACGGCGCGGCCGCCGAAGCGCTCCGCGATCGCGCGGGCAGCTTCGGGGGTCTCGATGACATCGCCGTCAAGCACGGGTACACCGTGCTTGGCGAAGAGGTCCCTCGCCTGGTACTCGAACAGGTCCACGTGTGTTCGTCCTTGTTCGTGGTCGCGGATTGTGTCTCTACGAGCGTGCCACGGCAGGATCTTCGCTGCGGGTCGTCGGGGCTGGGCAGGTACACAGATGTACGGCCTTGCGGCCTGCGGAGCCTCGGGCGCACCGTCAATCAACACGCGCGTCACGTCCGTCTGGCAGGTTATCCCCGTACGACGGTCGTGTTTCGCCCCGGGCCCGCTCCGGTTTGGTGAGAACCGTCACAACGGACGTATCCGAGCGTGTCGTGCGCCCAGCTCACACCGGGTGCGCCGACCGGGTGACGCCCCCTTCGGAGGTCGCACCTGCGAGTGAAAACCGGCACTGATTCCGTCACTACAACGGTCCGTTCCGCGGCTTCTCGCTCCACCGGCCCGCGGTCCTCCGGCCTCCGGCCCCGGCTCCTCGCCGAGCGGCCCCGGCGGCCGGTCCCTCGGCGGTCGGCGTTCGACCGTTCGGCCGAACGGCCTTCGCTGCCGCCGCTGCCCCGGCTCACTCCTTCCTGGGGATCGGCAGGGGCCGCTTCTCGATCGCGGCGGCCATGATCTCCGGGAAGACGTCCGGCGTGCAGGCGAAGGCCGGGGCGCCGAGCTCGGCCAGCGCGGCGGCGTGCGCGTGGTCGTACGCCGGGGCGCCCTCGTCCGAGAGCGCGAGCAGGGCGATGAACTGGACTCCCGCCGCCTTCATCGCGGCCACCCGCTTGAGCATCTCGTTGCGGATGCCGCCCTCGTACAGATCGCTGATCAGGACCACGATGGTCTCGGACGGACGGGTGATCTTCGACTGGCAGTAGGCGAGGGCGCGGTTGATGTCCGTACCGCCGCCGAGCTGGGTGGCGAACAGCACGTCCACCGGGTCGGTCAGCTGCTCCGTCAGGTCGACCACCGAGGTGTCGAAGACGACCAGCCTGGTGTCCAGGCTCTTCATCGAGGCGAGCACCGCACCGAACACCGCCGAGTGCACCACCGACGCGGCCATCGACCCCGACTGGTCGATGCAGAGGATGACGTCCTTCTTCACCGCCCGCTGGGCCCTGGCGTACCCGATCAGGCGCTCGGGGACCACCGTGCCCCGGCCGCCCGGACCGGCCTCGGGCAGGTAGTTCTTGAGGTTGGCGCGGATGGTGCGGTCCCAGTCGATGTCGCGGTGGCGCGGGCGGTTGACCCGGGCACTGCGGTCCAGGGCGCCGCCGAGCGTCGCCCTCGTCCGGTCCGCGAGGCGGCGCTCCAGCTCGGCCACCACCTTGCCGACCACCATCCGCGCCGTCTCCCGGGTGGTGGCGGGCAGGGCGTGCTTCAACGAGAGCAGCGTGCCGACCAGGTGCACGTCCGGCTCGACCGCCTCCAGCATCTCCGGCTCCAGCAGCAGCCGGTCGAGGCCGAGCCGGGTGATGGCGTCCTGCTGCATCAGCCGGACCACCGAGGTCGGGAAGTACTCCCGGATGTCCCCCAGCCAGCGCGCCACCTGCGGTGCCGACCCGCCGAGACCCGCGCTGCGGGAACCCTGCCGCCGGCCGGCGCCGGCCGGGTCGGCCGGTCCCCGGTAGAGCGCGGCGAGCGCACCGTCGATCGCGGTGTCCCGGCCGGTGAGCCGGCAGCCCGTGCCGTCCGACTCGCCGCCGAGGACGAGCCGCCAGCGGCGCAGCCGCTCTGCGGCCGGATCCGGGAGAGTGGTGCCGGAGGGGGCGGGGTCGGTGGCGGTGGGCATCTCGATCTCCTCGTCTGGGGAGCTCTCGGGTACGGGCGCGGGGGCTCTACGGGTGGTGCTCTGTGGGTGGTGCTCTGTGGGCTGGCGAGCTGTGAGTACCGCTCTGTGGGCCGGCGCTCTGGACGGTGACTGCGGGACGGCGCTCTGTCGCGGCGCTGGGGGCGGGCCCTGCGCCCGGGTTCTGTCGTGGCCTCACCTGTTGGGATTCACCGAGCCCGCAGGATTCGGCCGGTGCAGCATCAGCTTCCCCGACGGGACTGACAGGTGCGGCTCGCCGACGGCTCCCTGCGGACGGCGGACGGCGGACGGCGGACGGGCAGCTCCCGCAGGCTGCGGGCGCTGTCCGGCTCGTCGTCGTACGGTTCCTCCGCGCCCGTGAGGCCTTGCACGGCCGACCGGGCACGCGTGCACAACCAGGGCTCGGGGTCTCGGCCTCGGCGGGCTGGTGCGGTGACTTCCGGTCAGGACGCGCGGCGGTCGGTCTGACGGGGGATCCGGGGCTCGCCCGACTCCTGGCCGGGGACCGGGAGGCCGAGCAGCAGGGCGAGGGTGGGAAGTACGGCGTCGGCCCTGGTCCGGTCGATCAGGACGGTGGGAGCGGTCGTCGCGGGCGTGCGGGCACCGAGCGGACCGGCGGCGACGCGCTCGCCGACCGTCCGCCGGACACCGCTCTCCAGTTCGGAGAACGTCCGCCTGAGCAGCGGCAGTACGTCGATGAAGACCTCGCCGGGTACGCCGCTCAGCCACTCGTCGAGCAGCCCGAGCAGCCGGGTGTCGTGCAGCAGCAGCGCCCCGCCCCCGGAGAGGAATCCCTCGACCCAACCGGCCGCGTCCGCAGGGGCGTTGGCCATCGAGAGGACCAGGCCCATCCGGCGTCCGGCCTCCGCCGAGTCGAGCCGTCCGTCGTCCAGCAGCAACCGGACGGCCCGACCCCGCAGCAGGCCGGGCACTCCGGTGGCCGGGCCCGCCGAGGGCTCCCGGCGGGCGAGCGAGCGCAGCGTCCCGGCCCACCGCTCGGCAGGCGAGTCGGACTCGGTGGGCGAGGTGGACTCGGTGAGCACGGCAGGCGCGGCTGAAGGGGCGCCGTGCGAGCCCTGGTGTCCGGTTCCCGGCGCGACGGCCGACGCCTCGGGCTCCGCACCGCTCTCGGATTCGCCCTCCGGCGTCGCCCCCGACCGGCCCGGAGTACTGCCCGCCACCGCGCCGGGCCGCGCCGACTGCGGCGCAGGCGCCGCCGGTGCCAGGAGGCCGACGGCCGTGTGCACGGCGTCGAGGCGGCTGCGCATGGCGGTCGCGCCGTCCGCGTCGAGGCCGGTGCAGGCTGCCGGGAGACCGATGCAGATCCGGTCGGCGAGACCACGGGCGACGCCGTTCAGGGCGCTGCCGTCGGTGCCCCGGACGTCGCCGTAGCGCAGCGCCCGGACCAGTGCGGGGAGGGCGTCGGCGAGGTGCGCGACATCGGTGTCCAGTGCGGCCCGGTCGGCGAGGATCCGCATCACGGCGGGCAGTGCGGCGGGCAGCCCGGCGAGCAGGCAGTGCTCGGCGAGGCCGGTGAGTCCGGCGAGTTCGGTCGTGCCGACGGCACTCTCGACGGCCTTTCCGGTCGCGGCGTCCTCGACCGTCGTGCCCCACTGGGCGGCTTCGACGACGCGTACCGCGAACTCCGGCTCCCAGCGCAGTCGCCAGCTCTCCCGGAAGGTGCCGGTGGAGTTGACGGCGGATCGGCTGGGAGTGCCCCAGTCGAGGCCGAGCAGCCGCAGGCGGTGGAGGAGTTGGGAGCGAGCGGCGTCCAGCTCCTTGCGCAGGTCGAGGTCGAGCAGACGCTCCCCGGGCTCCGGCTTGAGCCGGAGGCTGCGCTGGAGCCGGGCGAGGTCACGCTGGAGCGGGACGGCGGGCGCCGCGTCGGGGACCTCACCGAGGGCGTCGCCGACCACCAGCCGGTCGTGCACCAGAGCGAGCGCGACGTCGGAGCCGTCGCACATGACGGACCGTACGGCGTCGAGCGTCTCGGTGAGCCCCGCGAGCGGACGGCCGCGCATCACGGCGAGCGTGTCGGCGAGGCGGACGGCCTCGATGACGTGGGCCGAGGAGACCGGGTGGTCCTCCGCCCTGAGCAGCTCGGCGACCTTGGTCATCCAGCGGACCACCGGCTCGGACCCGGCGGTGAAGAGGTGCTGGTACCAACCGGGCGAGTCGATCCCGGCACCGTAGCCGGTGTGCTGGGAGAGCCTGCGGTGGGTCCAGGGCACCCAGGTGATGTCGGTCTTCACCTTCTTGGGCAGGCCGGAGAGCAGGGCCCGGTCGTGGGCGACGGTCGGCATGGTCTGCAGGGCGGGGACGTGCCAGGCGCCGCAGACCACGGCGATCCGGGTGTGCCCGGCGCGGCGGGCGGCACGGATCTGCTGGCGCATGTGGGCCTCGCGCAGCTCGTCCCGACGGCCGACGGCCACGGCCGTGGCGGGACCCGGGCCGGCGGCGGCACCGTCGTCCGGGTCGGCGGCGGGGCGCGGCTCGCGCAGGGCGGTCATCGCCTCGGCGACGGCGGCGAAGGGGGCGAGGGCGTCGGCGCCGGGTACGCGGTGCTCGATCACGTCCTCCCACCAGCGCTCGGGGTCGTCGTGCCCGGCGGCCTCTGCGAGGGCGCCGATCGGGTCGCATGCGACCGGCTGCTCGCCCACCGGGCCGGCCTCGGAACCGGCCTCCGCACCGCCCTCCGTGCCTGCCGCCGGCCCGGCCTCGGATCCGGGCTTCGCCTCGGCTGCCCGCCCGTCCTCCGGATCGGTCGCCGTCGGTGCCGGGGAAGTGCCCCCCGGCACTCCCCCGGTGCCCTCCGCCAGGGCGAAGGTCTGGGCGGCGGGCAGATCGATGAACCTGACCGGGATCTCGTGCTCGATCGCGTGCCGGATGGCGACCCATTCGGGCGAGAAGGCCGCGAAGGGCCAGAACGCGGCCTTGGCCGGGTCGTCGACGGCGTGGGCGAGCAGGGCGACGGGCGGCACCATGTCCTTCTCACCCGCCAGCGTGATGATCTGATCGGCCTCGGGCGGGCCCTCGATCAGGACGGCGTCCGGCCGCAGCTGCTCCAGCGCGGCGGCCACCGCGCGGGCCGAGCCGGGCCCGTGGTGCCGTACGCCCAGCAGGGTGACGTCGGTGCTCATGGTGTCCTCCCCTCTCAACAAGTCCGGTGGATCAGCGGGAGTTCTCGCGGGCGGCGCGGTAGAAGTCCTTCCAGCCGTCGCGCTCGCGGATCACGCCCTCGACGTACTCGCGCCAGACCGCCTGGTCGGCGACCGGGTCGCGGACCACGGCCCCGGCGATGCCGGTGGTGACGTCGGCCGCGCGCAGCACGCCGTCGCCGAAGTGGGCGGCCAGGGCGAGGCCGTTGGTGACGACCGAGATCGCCTCGGCCGTGGAGAGGGTGCCGCTGGGTATCTTGACCTTGGTGCGGCCATCGGCGGTGATGCCGTCGCGCAGCTCACGGAAGACGGTGACGACCCGTCGGATCTCCTCGGCACCGCCGGGCAGCTCGGGCAGGTCGAGCGAGCGGCCGAGCTGGTTGACCCTGCGGGTGACGATGTCGACCTCCTCCTCCAGCGTGCCGGGCAGCGGGAGCACCACGGTGTTGAACCGGCGGCGGAGCGCGCTGGAGAGGTCGTTGACGCCGCGGTCGCGGTCGTTGGCGGTGGCGATCAGGTTGAAGCCGCGGACGGCCTGGACCTCGGTGCCGAGCTCGGGTACCGGCAGCGTCTTCTCGGACAGGATGGTGATCAGGCCGTCCTGGACGTCCGCCGGGATACGGGTCAGCTCCTCGACCCGGGCGATCATGCCGTCCGCCATCGCCCGCATCACCGGCGAGGGCACCAGGGCCTCGCGGCTCGGCCCCTGGGCCAGCAGCTGGGCGTAGTTCCACCCGTAGCGGACGGCCTCCTCCGGGGTGCCCGCGGTGCCCTGGACGAGCAGCGTGGAGTCGCCGCTGATCGCCGCGGCGAGGTGCTCGGAGACCCAGGTCTTCGCGGTGCCCGGGACACCGAGCAGCAGCAGCGCACGGTCGGTGGCCAGTGTCGTGACGGCGACCTCGACGACCCGGCGCGGGCCGATGTACTTGGGGGTGATCACGGTGCCGTCGGGCAGCTCGCCGCCCAGCAGGTACGTGGCGACGGCCCACGGCGAGAGCCGCCAGCGCTCCGGGCGCGGCCGGTCGTCCTGCTCGGCGAGGGCGGCCAGCTCGGCGGCGAAGGCGTCCTCGGCGTGCTGGCGCAGGACCTCGGCCGGGGCGGTGGATTCACTCGTAAGGGTGGTCATCAAAAGCTCCTCGGAGTCGGCCGCCGAACCCCTTCGCAAGGGCGCCCGGACGGTTTTGGATCAGTGGGGAGCATCGGCGCAGATGTCTTCTGACGTGCGAGAACGGGTGGGTCGTACGTACGTTCCCGGCTCACGGGAACAACCATGCACCCACCCACTGACAACGGACGCCGAGCCGATGACCGGACGTCAGTTCGCCGGGCCCGTCTGTCAGTGGCCCGTCCTAGCGTCGTCGGCATGGAGGAACGCTGGAGCACCGAACACGTCCTGTCCCTCGCGCCCGACCAGGCGTCGTGCAAGGCGGCCGGAAAGCTGTCGGCGCCCGCCCCCTGGTCGCAGACCGGCTGGGGGCAGGGCGCACTGTGGGGGCAGTGCAAGGGCAGCGGCAGTACGCCGTACCGGACGGTGGTCGAGCTGGCCACACCCGCGTACAAGTGCACCTGCCCCAGCCGGAAGTTCCCGTGCAAGCACGCGCTGGGGCTGCTGCTGCTCTGGAGCGGCAGCCCGGAGGCGGTCGCCGAGGGCGCCGAGCCGCCCGAGTGGGCCGCCGAGTGGCTGAACGGCCGTCAGCAGCGCAGCGAACAGGCGGTCCAGCGGCGGACGGCCAAGGCGGAGGCGGAGGCGGCCGACCCGGCAGCGGCCCGGCGCCGGGCCGACCGGCGGGCCGCCCGAGTCGCGGCCGGCGCGCAGGAGCTGCGGCTGAGACTGGCCGACCGGGTACGGCACGGGCTCGCCGACCACACCGCCGCCACCGGCGGCTGGGGCGAGGTCGCGGCCCGGATGGTCGACGCCCAGGCCCCTGGTCTGGCCTCCCGTGTCAGGGAGTTGGACGACACCCCGCAGCAGGGCCTGCTCGCCGAGTACGCGCTGCTGCACCTGCTGGCCGGCGCGTACGGCCGGGTCGGGCAGCTGCCCGACCCGCTCGCCGCGACCGTCCGGGCACGGGTCGGCTTCACCACCGAGACCGCCGAGCTGCTCGCCGGGCCGACCACGCGGGACCGCTGGCTGGTGCTCGGCGCCCGGGACACCTCGGACGAGCGGCTGACCACCCGCCGGCTCTGGCTGCGCGGCGCCAAGACCGGCCGCCCGGCCCTGCTGCTCGCCTTCGGCCGCCCCGGGCAGGCGCCCGACCTGGCCCTTCCCACCGGCCGGCTGCTGGAGGCCGAGCTGGCCTTCCACCCTGGCGTCCGACCACTGCGAGCCGTGCTCGGCACCCGGTACGGCGCGCCCGAGGCGGGCCCGGCCGAGGCGCCGGCCGGACTCTCGGTGACCGAGGCGGTCACCGAGTACGGCGCGGCGGTCGCGGACGATCCGTGGCTGGAGTCCTGGCCGACCACCCTGAGCGGCATCGTGCCCGTCCTCGGCTCCGACGGCTGGCAGCTGACGGACGGCCGGCACAGCGTCCCGGTCCGTCGCGGCAGTGTCCCGGAGTCCGCACTCTGGCGGCTGGCCGCGGTCTCGGCAGGCCACCCGATCACCCTCTTCGGCGAGTACGGGCACGCGGGCTTCGCCCCGGTCACCGCCTGGGGCCACGACCACCGGCCGACGGGGGTGGCCCAGTGACCTTCCGCCCGCCGTCGCCAACTGCCCACCGGAACAGCGCAGTCCGGGCCGACCTCGACGGCCTGCCCGGCGAGCCCGAAAGGCCGGTCAGGCTCGAACGGCTGCCCCGACCCGGCGGGCGCCCCCGACCCGACGGGCTCGACGGACTCCACCGGGCCATGCGGCGCCCGCTGTCGGCGCGCTCCGCCGTACGCGGCGCGAAGGAGCCGGCCGGGCCAACCGAACCGCCCGCCCGAGTTCGCCCACCCCGCGCGGCCCACGTCCCGATCCCGCCCGGCCCGATCCCGCCCGGCCCGATCCCGCCCGGCCCGATCCCGTCCGGCCCGAGGAGCGTGCGGGGCCCGCGCCACGTCCCCGATCCGGCCGGCAGCACACGCACAGCCGCGGACCGACCCGCCCGCCCGAGCAGAGGAGCAGACCAGTGACCGCTCTCACGACCGCCAGCGACAGCTGGGAAGAACTCCGGACCACCGCCATGCTCGGCACCGACCGCCGCCCGCTGCCCGAGCTGACCGGATCGCCCGCGCTCACCGGGGCCGCACGCTCCGTGGACCGCACCGACGCCGCCACCGCACTGCTGGAGCTGGCCGCACTGGAGACCGTCCGGCGCAGGGCAGGGGCGGTGGCCACCGAGGCCGACCCGCTGCCCGAACCGGCCGTGTCCGACCCGCGCCGCGAGCTGCCCGAGGCAGCGGCCCGGCGCCTCGCCGTCCTGGTCGGCGGCCGGAGCAGCGCGGGCATGGTCGCCAACCTCGGCGAGCTGCTGCCGCAGTGGCTCGCCACCGCCCGGGAGCACGGCTACCGGGCACCCGCCGCCCTCGTCCCCGCGCTGCTGGACGTGGCCCGGGCCCGCAGCGAGCTGCGGCCCGATGCGGTCGCGCTGGCCGGCCCGCTCGGCCGCTGGCTCGCCGGGCGGAACCCGGACTGGCGGTTCGTCACCCGCACCGCGGTGGAGCCGGGCAACGGAAACTGCGCAGGCCCGACCGGCTCGGGCAACACCGCCGGCTCAGGCCACACCACCGACCCGGGCAACACCGCCGGCTCAGGCCACACCACCGACCCGGGCAACACCACCGGCCGGGGCAGCACCGACGATCCGGGGGAACGGCTGTGGCAGGAGGGCCTGTTCGCCGAGCGGGTCACCCACCTCACCAGGCTCCGCCGCAGCGACCCGGCCGCCGCCCTCGACCTGCTGCGCTCCACCTGGTCCACCGAGCGCGCCGAGGACCGCCTGCTGTTCCTGGACGCCCTGCAGGAGGGCCTCTCGCCACACGACGAACCGTTCCTGGAGGCCGCGCTCTCGGACCGCAGCAAGAACGTCCGGGCCACGGCCGCCGAACTGCTCTCCACCCTGCCCCGGTCGGCACTCGCCGCCCGGATGGCGGAGCGCGCCCGCGTCGCCGTGCGCCTGGTCCGCCCGGCGGCCGGCACCGACTGCCTCCGGCTCGCCATCAGCCCCCCGGCCGAGTGCGACGCGGCGATGCAGCGGGACGGCATACCTCCCAAGTCGCCCACCGGGCGGGGCCAACGGGCCTGGTGGTTCGGCGAGATCATCGCGGCGGCCCCGCTCGACCTGTGGACCTCCGACGCCGGCCTCACCCCCGAGGAGCTGCTCCGGCTGCCCGTCGTCGACGCCGCCCCGGGCGGCACCGAGCCGGGCACCGAAGCGGGCGGCGCAGCGGACACCGGAACTGGCGCCAACGTCGCCGATGGAAGCAGCAACTACCCGACTCAGGTCGGCAGTTGGGCCGAGGACCTCCGCGAGGGGTGGGCACGGGCCGCCGTCCGCCAGCACCACGCCGACTGGGCGCGGGCCCTGCTCGGACCAGTTCCACAGCCAGGCCGGGCGGGTGGCGCGGCGGGTGCACCGGCCAAGCTGCTCGCCGTCCTGCCGACCGCCGAACGGGCCGCCTGGACGGCCGCGTTCATCGAGAGCCACGGTCTCGGCGAGGCGTTCCAGCTGTTGGGCGCCTGTGCCACCCCGTGGACGCCGCCGCTGAGCACCGCCGTGGTGGCGGCACTTGAGCACGCCGCCCGATCCGGGGCCTACCCGTGGAGCCACAGCGGGGTACTGGGCATGACCGAGCGCGCGCTCGCTCCCGAAACCGCCCCGGCCGTCGAGGCGTTGGCGTCCGGCACCGCCCCGGACAGCACCTGGGCCGACACCTTCAACCGGCTGGCCGCGACACTGCGTTTCCGGGAGGCGATGCTGGCCGAACTCACCGTATGACGTCCGAACCGCGGTCCGGACCAGCCCGGCTCACGACCCGCGGCGGCCCCGGAGACACCCGACCACGCACCACGCACCACGCACCACCACACCACGCACCGGGCACCGGGCACCGGGCACCACAACACCCGGTGCCCGATGGCTGCGGTCCGCCTCAGCCGGCGGCGCGCAGGTTGGCCTCGACCCAGGCCACCACGTCCCGGGTCGGGGTGCCCGGGGTGAAGATGTCGGCGACGCCGATCCGCTTGAGCTCGGCGATGTCGTCGTCCGGGATGATCCCGCCGCAGAAGACCTTGATGTCGGCGGCGTCCCGCTCCTTGAGCAGTTCGATGACCCGCGCGCACAGGGTCATGTGCGCGCCCGAGAGGATCGACAGCCCGATGCCGTCCGCGTCCTCCTGGATCGCGGTGTCCACGACCTGTTCCGGTGTCTGGTGCAGGCCGGTGTAGATGACCTCCATACCGGCGTCGCGCAGCGCCCGGGCGATGACCTTGGCACCGCGGTCGTGACCGTCCAGCCCCGGCTTGGCGACCACCACACGGATCGGCCCTGACACACCCATCACTGCCTCCTGGACCACGTCGTCCACCACACCGGCCGACACGGTCGGACGCGCGCGGTTAACCACCGATAACGAACCTGAGGGGAGGTTAGCGCCACCGGGGCCGGTTGGCTGTTTCGCCCGTCAAGAGGAGGGGAAAATCACAGCACCACCCACCCGTCCCCCCGTACATACCCGCTTCCGTGCGGTGCGTACCCACTGTTGTGCTCCGTCCACGCCCGGGTCGGCACCGCATGCGCCGCCGTGTGCACTGCGCGCGCCCGTATGTGCACTGCCCACGGCCGTCCGGGCACTGCAGACTCCCGGGCAGGCGCTGTCGCACCCGCCCGTGTGAGCACCGCCCGCCCCGGCGCCGACCGGCCCGTGGGCACCCGCGCAGCCCTGCCGGGGAGAGCCGAATGACCATCCCGTTCCAGCGGGCCGCCGACACCGTCCGTGGTGCGGGCGTGGAGGCCGCCGCCCTCGCCGGCCACCTGCTCCGCTATCCGACCGGCGTTCCGCCGGAGCGGCGGCCACGCCCCTGCCCCGGCCGCTACGCGGCGGCGCCCGCGCACCACGGACCGGTCCTGCTGCTGCACGGTTTCATCGACAACCGCGCGGTCTTCGCCCCGCTCCGCCGCGCCCTGGGCAGCCACGGCTGGACGCATCTGCACGCCCTCAACCACAGCCCGCTGACCAGGGACGTACGCGCCGCCGCCGTCCTGCTGGCCCGGCACGTCGAATGGGCCAGGCAGGCCCACGGCGGCGCTCCGGTCGCGCTGGTCGGTCACAGCCTCGGCGGACTGATCGCGAGGTACTACGTCCAACGCCTCGGCGGGGACGACCTGGTGGACACCCTGGTCACTCTGGCGACCCCGCACGAGGGGACGACCGCCGCCCTGCTCCCGACCCCGTTCCCGATCACCCGTCAACTGCGGCCCAACAGTGCGCTGATGTCCGAGCTGCGGCTGCCCGCCCCGGACTGCCGCACCCGATTCACCGCCATCCGGGGCGAGTTGGACGAGCTGATCCTGCCCGGCCCGCACGCCTGGCTGCGCCACCCGGACCTGGCCGCCGACAACCGGCTGATCGCGGGCACCGGGCACATCGGCCTGCCCTCGCACCCGCGCGCGGTCGAGTCCGTACGGCTCGCGCTGGAGGCGGGGGAACGGGGCGGCACCGGAGCCGAGGAGCCCCCGACCCGGCGTCACGCCTCCTGAGATGCGCGTTCTGTCCGCACTGTGCAGCAGGCACTACCGTCTCGGCTGCTCTCCCCCGGCCCCAGATCCACAGGTCCCAGTTCCACCGGTCTCCGATCCACCGGCCTCCGACCCGGCCTCCGACCTTTCGAGGCAGCCACGGCACACGGCAGCCATGACAGCCGATGGTCCCCGTTCCGGTTCCCGGGCCGCCGCCCGTGCCCGGGCACGCATCCGCGAGCGGGCCGCCACCCGGACCGTCACCGCGCCGGCCCTCACCGCACAGGCCGCAGAGGCCGCGGAGGCCCCACAGGCCGGGGGCCGGGCGAGCCGGCCCCCGGGGTGGATCAGGGTGTCAGAGCTTCTCCACCGGCGCGTACCGCAGCAGCAGTTGCTTGCGTCCGGCACCGCCGAAGTCGATCGTCGCCTGCGCCTTGTCGCCCAGCCCCGTGGTGGCCACCACCGTGCCGAGGCCGAAGCTGTCGTGGGTGACCCGGTCACCGACCGCCAGCGCGACCACCTCGCGCTCGACCACCCGCCGTGCCGACTGCCCCCAACCGGCCTTCGGACCAGCGGCCGTCCGCGAGGACGAGGACGAGGACGACGAACCGTAGGACGACGAACCGTACGACGACCGCGAGGACGAGGAGGACGACGACGGCCGGGAGGAGGACGAGAAGCCGCGCGAGGACGGCGCCGACGCCGCCCCCGTCCGCTTCCACTCCACCAGCGTCTCCGGGATCTCCTCCAGGAAGCGGGAGGCCGGGTTGTACGAGGGCTGGCCCCAGGCGCTGCGCAGCACCGAGCGGGTGAGGTAGAGGCGTCGGCGGGCGCGGGTCAGTCCGACGTACGCCAGCCGGCGCTCCTCCTCCAGCTCCTTGACCTGGTTGAGCGCGCGCATGTGCGGGAAGATCCCGTCCTCCATGCCGGTCAGGAAGACGACCGGGAACTCCAGGCCCTTGGCGGTGTGCAGGGTCATCATCGTGATGACGCCCGCGCCGTCCTCGTCGTCCGGGATCTGGTCGGAGTCGGCGACCAGGGCGACCCGCTCCAGGAAGTCGGCGAGCGAGCCGACCGGCGGTGCGCCCTCGTCGTCGGCGTCCGGCCGCTCGCCCGGGTCCTGCTCGTACTCGAGGGCGACGGAGGCCAGCTCCTGCAGGTTCTCCACCCGGGTCTCGTCCTGCGGGTCGGTGGACGCCTGGAGCTCGGCCAGGTAGCCGGTCTCCTCCAGGACCGCCTCCAGCACGGCGGCCGGGCCGGCGCCTGACTCGACGACCTGGCGCAGCCCGGCCATCAGCGTGTTGAACTTCTTCACCGCGTTGGCCGAGCGCGCGGCCATCCCGTACGCCTCGTCGACCCGCACCAGCGCCTGGGCGAAGCTGATCCGCTCGCGTGCGGCCAGTGCGTCGATCATGGCCTCGGCGCGGTCGCCGATGCCGCGCTTGGGCACGTTGAGGATCCGGCGCAGCGGCACGGTGTCCTCGGGGTTGGCCAGCACCCGCAGGTAGGCGAGGACGTCCCGGACCTCCTTGCGCTCGTAGAAGCGCACTCCGCCGACGACCTTGTAGGGCAGGCCGACCCGGATGAACACCTCTTCGAAAACGCGGGACTGGGCGTTGGTGCGGTAGAAGATCGCCACATCGCCCGGGCGGGCGTGGTCCGCATCCGTCAGCCGGTCGATCTCGTCGGCGATGAACTGGGCCTCGCCGTGCTCGTCGTCGGCGACGTAGCCGACGACCTTCTCGCCGTCCTCGCCGGCCGTCCACAGGTTCTTCTTGCGGCGGTTGGTGTTGCGCTCGATGACGGCGTTGGCCGCGGTGAGGATGGTCTGCGTGGAACGGTAGTTCTGCTCCAGCAGGATGGTGGTGGCGTTCGGGTAGTCCTCCTCGAACTGGAGGATGTTGCGGATCGTGGCGCCGCGGAAGGCGTAGATCGACTGGTCGGCGTCACCGACCACGCAGAGCTCGGCGGGCGGCACCTGGGCCAGGCGCCCGGCGGCCTCGTTGACCCAGTCGCCGTCCACGGTCCGCTTGGGGGCGGTGGCCACCGCGCCGCCGCTGAGCTCGCGGACCAGCATGTACTGGGCGTGGTTGGTGTCCTGGTACTCGTCGACCAGGATGTGCCGGAACCGGCGCCGGTAGTGCTCGGCGACGTCGGGGAACGCCTGCAGCAGGTTCACCGTGGTCATGATGATGTCGTCGAAGTCCAGCGCGTTGGCCTCGCGCAGGCGCCGCTGGTAGAGCGTGTACGCCTCGGCCAGCTTCCGCTCCGTCGGGTTGGCGGCCTGGCCGGCGTAGGTCTCCTCGTCGATCAGCTCGTTCTTCAGGTTGCTGATCTTCGAGGTGAAGGACTTCGGCGGGAACTGCTTCGGGTCCAGGTCCAGGTCGCGGCAGACCAGGGACATCAGCCGCTGTGAGTCGGCCGAGTCGTAGATGGAGAAGCTGGAGGTGAACCCCAGCAGCTTGGACTCCCGGCGCAGGATCCGCACACAGGCACTGTGGAAGGTGGAGACCCACATCGCGCGGGCGCGCGGGCCGACCAGCTGCTCGACGCGCTCGCGCATCTCGCCGGCCGCCTTGTTGGTGAAGGTGATCGCCAGGATCTCGCCCGGCTGCACCCCGCGCGCACCCAGCAGGTGGGCGATCCGGTGGGTCAGCACCCGGGTCTTGCCGGAGCCGGCGCCGGCCACGATCAGCAGCGGGGAGCCCGCGTGCAGCACGGCCTCGCGCTGCGGGTCGTTCATCCCCTCCAGCAGCTGCGCCGGGTCGACCACGGTCCGGGCGGCGCCGTTGCGGTGCCAGGCGTCACGCTCGGTGGCGGCTGCGTAGTCGGTCTGGAACAGCCCGTCGGGGAGCGCCTCCTCGTACGGGGCCTCGTCGTACGAGGCGCCCTCGTACGGCGCCTCGTCGTACGGCTCGTAGGGCTCGTACGGCTCATCGGTGCCGTGCGGCGGCTCGGCGGCGGTCGGCTTCGACCCGGCGGCAGGGGCCTCGAAACCGGGGAGCGGGAGGTCGTCAAAGAGGCTAGTCATGGCCCTTCGAGTCTATGACCCGGCGCCGACAACCCCGGGTGCGATCCCACCGCTCCGGGGCCCGACCGGTTCGCGACCAGTTCGACAGCGTTCTGATCAGGAGTTCTCAGCGGAACGGTCACTTCCGCAGAAGTCCGCTCAGCGCCGTGACTCTCGGCCCGGCGGGCCCCACCGGCCGACTAGCGTCCCGCTCCGAAGCCGGTCCGCAGCGGGTTCCCACCCGCACCAGGTCCCACCCGCACCAGGTACCGCCTGCACCGCCCGTGGCCCGGCTCGAAAGGAGAACGCCGCCATGGCGTTGCACAGAAAGCCCCGCCCCGGCCGCTTCCGCCCCCGTACGGTGGCGGGGGTGGCCACCGGAGCCGCCGTCTCGGTGACCGCCTCGGTCACCGCCCTCGCCGCTCCCGCCCACGCCGCGCCGCCGCCCTCCGCCGCGCAGATCAGGTCGCAGGTGGACGGGCTCTACCGTGAGGCCGAGCAGGCCACCCAGCGCTACGACGGTGCCAGGGAGCAGGCCGACGCCCTCCAGCAGCAGGTCGGGCGGCTCCAGGACGAGCTGGCCCGCAAGGCCGCCGCGATCGAGGCCACCCGTGCCCGGCTCGGTGCCCTCGCCGCCGAGCAGTACCGCAGCAGCGGTCTGTCCACCGCCCTCCAGCTCGCCCTCGCCGACGATCCGCAGCAGTTCCTGCAGCGCGCCGGGATGCTCGACCAGGCCGGCGCGATCGAGCAGCAGGCCCTCCAGCAGTACGGCCAGCAGCGGGTCGCGCTGGACGCGCAGACCGCCGAGGCCCGGTCCCGGCTGGCCGAGCTGACCCGCCACCAGCAGCAGCTGGCCGCCGAGCGGGCCACCGTCCAGCAGAAGCTGGCCCAGGCGCAGGCCCTGCTCGCCGAGCTCACCGGCACCACGCCGGACACCGGTGCCGCCGCCGCGACCCCGGGGGCCGACGATGCGCCGCTCCCGGCCGACGGAACGGCGTCGGCCCGGGCCGCCGCCGCGATCGCCTTCGCCCGGTCCCAGCTCGGCAAGCCCTACGTCTGGGGAGCCACCGGCCCGGACGCCTACGACTGTTCCGGCCTGGTCCAGGCCGCCTGGCAGTCCGCAGGGGTCTCGCTGCCGCGCACCACCTATGCCCAGATCGTCGCCGCCCCCCGGGTCGGACGCGGTCAACTACACCCCGGCGACCTGGTGTTCTTCTACTCGGGCATCAGTCATGTCGGCCTCTACGCCGGAAACGGCCGCATGATCCACGCCCCGCGCCCGGGCGCGCCGGTCCGCTACGAGTCCGTGGACGCCATGCCCTTCGCCGGAGCCGTCCGGCCTGCCTGACCTGCCAGATCGGGCCAACCGGGCCAACCCTCCCGGCCCCTCCGGCCCCCTCCGGCCTGTCCCGGCCCGTGGTTCACCGCTCCGGTTCACCGCTCCAGCAGCGTCACGACCATCCCCGGCACAGCCGTCACCGTGCGCTTGGGGAAGAGTCTGGTCAGCGCCTCGGCCTGCGGCGGGTCGTACTCCTCCAGCGGCTTGTCCACCGAGGAGCCGGTGGCGACCACCCACACCCGGGAGGTGTCGCCGATGCAGGGGACGGGGTCCGTGCACAGCTGCGGGTAGATGTCACCGGCGGCCTCCGCACTGCGCGCCACCAGGACGTCCTTCAGCTTGACCCGGTCCGGCAGGTAGTAGTGCAGCGCGGTGTCCACCTGGAGGTACGCGAGCGTGCTGCCCCGCAGCGCCACGATGCCGTCGCCCGGCCGGTAGCCGTCGGCGATCACCTTGGCGGCCGACCCGGCGTCCCAGTTCTCCCGCGCGAACTGCCGGCGGCTGTCGAACTGGTCGTGCGCCCCGGCCAGCAGGACCACGACCAGCCCGAGCGGCGCCAGCAGGCTCGGCCGCAGCGCGGTCAGTCCGGCTCCGGCCAGGACGGCCCAGGCCGGCAGGGTGAACAGCAGGTAGCGGTCCAGGAAGTACGCGGTCGAGCCCTGCGATATCAGCCAGATCAGCACGATCGGTAGCACCGCCATCAGCCCGATCTCGACCGCGTACCGCCGCCCGGCCGGCCAGGCCAGCGGCAGCACGGCGAGGGCCAGCATCAGCAGGCTCACCGCGGCGGACCCGAACAGCGAGCGCCAGAAGAAGTCGGCCACGTACTGCACATCGGGCGAGGACAGCCACCCCAGCTGACGCCCGACCTGCCGGCGGCCGAGCAGCGCGAGCGGCACCACCGGCAGCAGTCCGGCCGCCGCCGCGAGCACGAAGCCCACCAGTGCGGGGTGCCGGCGCTGCCGCCACCAGCGGCCGAGCACGACCAGCCCGTGCGCGGCCAGGAACACCAGCGAGATCATGTGGAACATCCCGGCGACGGTCACCGCGCAGCCGTACGCGGCCCAGCGCAGCGGCCGGGGCCGCTCCAGCGCGCGCAGCAGCAGCCAGGTCGCCGCCGACACCGCGAGCACCACGACGGCGTACCCGCGCATCTCCTGGGCGTACCGGGAGACGGACGGCACCAGCGCGAACAGCGATCCGGCCACCATCCCGGCACGCCGCCCGAACAGCCGCTCGCCGGTCAGCGCGACGAACGCCGCCGCACCGGCCATCGCCAGTGCCGAGGGCAGTCGCACGACGGTCAGCGAGTCGCCGAACAGCGCGATCCAGTAGTGCATCAGCAGGTAGTAGGCGCCGGTGACCGCGTCGACGTGGCCGAGCATGCCGAACAGCTGGCCGGTACTCCGGTGGGCAGCGCTCAGGCTGACCAGTTCGTCGCGCCACAGGACCGGACGCCAGCTGCCGTAGACCCCGATCGCCAGGGTGAGCAGGGCGCAGAAGAGCCAGTGGAGGCGACCGACAGCCGGACGGCGGGCGCCCGGCGCGTGGCCGGGCGCCCGCCCGGCTATCGGTACGGTCCCCGTCGCACTCACCGTCATCGCAGGCTTCCCCTCACTGTGGTTCTCATCAGCATGCGCATCAACCGCTGGTCCGTCACGGCGAGTTGGTGTAGACGAAGACGACATAGCCGCCGTAGGCGGCGGAGCAGAGCGCGGCGAAGCCCAGGACGGCCGCCGCCGCCCCCCTGGTCCGCAGCCTGGCCAGTCCGGCGGCCAGTGGCAGCAGCAGCGCGAAGGCCGGAAGCAGGAAGCGGGCGCGGGAGTTGAAGTACGCCGCGTCACCGAGCGCCAGCAGCAACATCATCGCGCTGAACACCAGCAGGGTCGGCGGCTGCCGCTGCAGCACGCAGACCGCGAAGAGCAGCACCGACGCCGCGAGCGTCCCGGCCACCACCACGTCGGTCAGCCAGACCGGCCCGGCGTTCACCAGCATGGACCGGAGCACCCAGTAGGTGGAGCGGCCGAAGTCGAACTGGGACTGCCAGGCCTCCTGGACCTTGAAGTACCCGTCCCAGCGGCCCTTCTGCACCCCCACCCAGCCGACGAACCCGACGAAGCCGAGCGGCGCGATCGCCGCCCCGAGCACCGGCCGCCACCATACAGACCCGGCACCCATCGACCCGGCCGCCGCCGACCCGGCACCGGCCGACTGCCCCGCGCGGGACCGGCGGTGGTGCCACCGGTGCGCCACGAGCGTGCCGAGCGCCCCGAGGCCGACCGCCGCCGCGACGGCCACTCCGGTCGGCCTGGTCAGCCCGGCCAGCGTGCTGAACGTCCCGGCCCAGAGCCAGCGGTGCGTCACCGCCGCGTACATCGACCAGGCCGCGAAGGCGGTGAACACCAGCTCGGAGTACGCCATGTTCTCCACCACGGCGTACGGGGTCACCCCCCACAGCACGGCCGCGATCACCCCCGTCCGCCGGCCGTACAGCCTGGCGGCCACCGCGAAGATCCCCCAGGCCGCGAGCACCGCACCGGCCCAGGCCACCAGCAGCGCGGCGTAGTTGACCGGCAGCGGCAGCAGCCACCAGGCCAGCTTGACCAGCATCGGGTAGACCGGGAAGAACGCGTACGCCTGGTAGGGGCCGTACGGTCCGGGGACGGGCTTGGAGCCGGCGTAGCCGTGCACGGCGATGTCCTGGTACCAGTACGCGTCCCACATCGTGCTCAGCCGGTGCAGGCTGCCGGTGCCGTGCCTGACGTCCCACAGCGCCAGCAGCGCCAGCCCGACCGCCCTGACCGCCGCGTAGCCGAGCAGGGCGGGCGCCGCGTAACGGGCCGCGGCGCCCAGTCGGTCGAGCGACCGGCCGAGCGGGCGGTGGCCGGGGCCCGGCGGAGCCTGGCGCGGCGCGCCCGGAGCGGCCACCGCCACCGGTGTGCGCGCACCGTCTTCGACCGAGGTGTCTGGCATCGTGCTCCGTCGTTCGGGCCGGTAACGGGCGGGCTGGGATCGGGTCTTCGCGCGGCGCACTCCGAATCCGTCCGCATACGCGAGGGCGCACCCATTATGGCCCCGGAAGAAATCGGTCCCGTTCACTCCCCCGACGGTGAAGGATTGTGCCCGGCGTCAAGCGAACAGGCAATCGGTGTACTGATGCGAAGGCTTGGGCCGGCCTCCGGACCGTGACCGTAATCGAACAGCATCCTGCCAAACCCGTCGGCGGCGCCGTCAAGCCGCCGACAGGCCAACCGGTCCTGCCCATGGGCTGGTTGGACGCACTCAGGGGCGTGGCAGCCCTGCTGGTCGCCGTACACCATTTCGGGTTGATCCACCTGCTCCCTTACGGGGGAACAATTAACCGCAAGTTCGATCTCGGTATATCCGCCGTCATGCTGTTCTTCCTGGTCAGCGGTTACATTGTTCCCGCCTCACTGGAACGGCGCGGCGATGTCCGGGGTTTCTGGATCGGCCGGATCTATCCGCTGCTCATCGTGGTCATCACGGTCGCACTGCTGGTCCTGCCGCGCGCGCACTCCGCCGTGCCCGACGTCGTACTGGACCACCCGCTGCGCTCCTCGCTCGCCAACGTCCTGCTGCTGCACGAGATGCTGAACGGGCCGAGCGCGCTGGGCGCGATGTGGACGCTCTGCGCCGGGCCGCCCCGGCTCGGCTCGCTGGTGCTGGGCGGGCTCGGGGCGGTGCTGCTGTTCCTCAACGCCAGGTCGACCTTCTTCGAGTCGATGACGATCCTGGCGACGATGTTCGCCGGCACCGCGGTCCACCGCATCGAGCGCGGCCAACTCGACCGCTTGCAGGGCCTGCTGTGCTGCGGCTTCGTCCTGGTGTCAGGCGTCCTGGCCGGTGTCCTGTACGACCACGGCGACGCCTTCTGCCGCACCTGGACCTCCGGCTGGGAGGGTTTCTCGCTCCCCTACGCCGCCGCCTGGGCCACCTTCGGCCTCGGCATGCTGCTGCGCGACCGCCGCTTCCCGCGCGTGCCGACCTGGCTCGGCGCGATCAGCTACTCCGTGTACGTGGTCCACATCCCGGTCCTGCACGCGGTCGACCGGCTGATCCCCCAGGACGCCTTCCCGCACCACGGTCCGGGCAGGTTCGTCCCCGCGCTGATCTTCCTGGCGGCCGTCCTGCTGCTCAGCGACCTGACGCACCGCCTGGTCGAACTGCTGGGACAGCGCCTGGGCCGCCGCCTCCTGAAGACCCTCGACACCAGGTCCGCCCCCGGCCCGACCCCGCGGCCCCGGTCCGGGGGATGACGGTCGGCCACCGGGAGCGGGCGGTCCCCAGAGGCGCAGCCGTGCGCTTTTGGGGACCGCCCGCTCCCGGCCGTGCGTCAGACCAGCCGGCGTGCCGTGGCCCAGCGGGTCAGCTCGTGACGGTTGCTCAGCTGGAGCTTGCGCAGCACCGCCGAGACGTGGCTCTCCACGGTCTTGACCGAGATGAACAGCTGCTTGGCGATCTCCTTGTACGCGTAGCCGCGCGCGATCAGCCGCAGCACCTCGCGCTCGCGCTGGGTGAGGCGGTCCAGGTCCTCGTCCACCGGCGGGGTGTCGGTGGCGGCGAAGGCGTCCAGGACGAAACCGGCCAGCCGCGGCGAGAAGACCGCGTCGCCGTCGGCGATCCGGAAGACCGCGTTGACCAGGTCGGTGCCGGTGATGGTCTTGGTGACGTACCCGCGCGCGCCGCCGCGGATCACGCCGATCACGTCCTCGGCGGCGTCCGAGACCGACAGCGCGAGGAAGCGCACCCCGCTCGGGTCGCCCATCAGCGGGGCCGAGCGCCGCAGCACCTCCACACCGCCGCCACCGGGCAGGTGGACGTCGAGCAGCACCACGTCCGGCCGCTGCTCGGCGACGACCTGCACGGCCGACTCGACGTCGTCCGCCTCGCCGACCACGTCGATGCCGGTGATCTCCGTCCGGCCGATCTCGGCCCGGACCCCCGTGCGGAACATCCGGTGGTCGTCCACCAGGACGACCCTCGCCACCCGCTCCGGTGCAGCGTCAGTCATCAGCTCTCTCCATCTCCAGCTCGACCTCGGTACCGCCGTCCGGCGCGGGCCGCACCCGTGCGGTGCCGCCGTTGCGCTTCATCCGGCCGATGATCGACTCCCGTACGCCCATCCGGTCCTCGGGCACGGTGTCCGGGTCGAAGCCGGGGCCGTGGTCGCGGACGAACACCGACACCGTCCTCCCCTCCACCTCTGCGTACACCTGGACCGGTCCCCCGCCACCGTACTTGGCCGCGTTGACCATCGCCTCCCTCGCGGCCTGCATCTGCGCCGCGATCCGGTCGTCCATCGGGCAGTCGCCGACGCAGACCAGCTCCACGGCCACGCCGTGCCGGTCCTCGACCTCGGCGACGACCTCGCGGATCCGCTCGGCCAGGGTGTCGGGCGCGGCCTCCGCGGCGGCCTCCGGACGGTAGAGCCACAGGCGCAGTTCGCGCTCCTGGGCGCGGGCGAGGCGCAGCACCTCCTTGGGGTCCTCGGCGCGGCGCTGAATGAGCGTCAGGGCGTGCAGGACGGAGTCGTGGATGTGGGCGGCGATCTCGGCCCGCTCCTGGGCCCGGATGCGCGCGGTCCGCTCGGCGCCGAGGTCCTGCCACATCCGCAGCACGTACGGGCCGACCAGCACCAGCACACCGGCCAGCACGGCGACCGAGGCCTCGATCACGGCGGACAGGGTGGAGTCGCTGTCCTGCAGGAGCAGGAAGCCGACGATGCCGACCACCACCAGCAGCACACCGGCACCGACCCGGGTGTACGCGGCCCGCCGCTTGGTGCCCTCCAGGCCGAACCAGCGCTGCCAGCGCGAGTCGTCGGCCTGCCGCCAGACCAGGGCGACGCCGACGCCGACGGTGAGCAGCGGCCAGACGTACGGCTTGGCGGTCTGGATGTGCAGGGCGCTGAGCAGCGCCATGATGCCGACCACCAGCAGCAGCAGGGCGAACAGCTGCCCCAGGCCGCCCCGGCCGCCCCCCGCCGCGAGGGCCGGCGCCCCGGCCGGCGCCCCGTCGGCCTCGGCGGGTTCGCCGTGGAAGGTGCGCTGGAGGAGCTCGCGCAGCCGGCCGAGCCGGTGCGGGCCGCTCTTGCGGAGTTCGCCGACACCGCCCTCGGCGGGGACGAAGGTGCCGTTGCGGTAGACCCACTGGGTGCCTCCCCGCGCGGGCTCGCCGATCCCGATCGGCACCACGAACCAGAACGCCGCGTAGAGCAGCCCGCCTATGCCCTGGGCGAAGAACAGCAGGATGAACGCCGCCCTGACCCAGGCGACCGGCAGTCCCAGGTGCACCGCGAGCCCGTGGGCGACGCCGCCGAGCATCCGCCCGTTCGGGCTGCGGTACAGCTTGCGGAACGGCGGGCGCTGCGGGTCGTGTGCGGTCGGATCGGGCCCCGCCGGTGACGGGCTGTCAGGGACGAGGGGCTTGGGGTCGGTACCGGGTGCTGCCACGCCACCGATGGTCACACGTTTGCGCGTCCACGCGCATCAGGGTACGTCCCCGAGCTGCGTCTCAGGGAGAGATCAGGGTCCGCACCGGGCCGTTCCCGGTTGGGCTCGGCTGCCGCGACCAGGAGGATGGAGGACATGACGGACGAGCAGAGCACAGCGGCGCAGGACACCGCCGCCCCCCGACCGGAGCAGCGGCCCCCGCTGACCCGCAGCGACAGCCACCGCGTGGTGGCCGGCGTGTGCGGAGGGCTCGGCCGGCATCTGGACATCGACCCGGTGGTCTTCCGGGTGGTCACCGCGGTGCTCTGCCTCTCCGGCGGGCTCGGGCTCTTCCTGTACGGGCTGGCCTGGCTGATCGTTCCGAGGGAGCCGGTCGAGGGGCAGCCCGGCCGGACCGAACTGCAGCGGGTGCTGACCGGCCGGGTGGACGGGCAGTCGATCGGCGCGGCGCTGCTGACCGTGATCGGCACCGGGGTGTTCTTCTCCTCGATGGGCGACGGCGGGCAGATGTTCCCGTTCCTGCTGCTGGGCGGAATGATCTTCATGGCGGTCCGCTACGACCCCGAGCGGCGCCGGCGCGCCAAGGGGGGCGGGCGCGACCACCCCCACGGTCCGTACGACCGCCTGATCGACCCGCCGGACGGACACCGCGACTGGTCGGACTGGGGACAGCAGGTCGCCCGGGACCTGAGGACCGGCTGGGAGCAGCACAAGGGCGACTGGGACGGCTACCGGGCCAGCTGGGACGCCTACAAGGCCAACTGGGACGAGCAGAAGGCGAGCTGGGACGGCCGCAAGGCCGAGTGGGACCAGCGCAAGGCCGACTGGGACAGCAGGCTGCGGGTCAACCTCTCCAAGGAGAGCCGGCCGGCCGACGGCCCCGAGGACCGCGCCCCGGCCGACGAGAGCCTCCGGACGGCGCACGAGCAGCACGCCCGGGCCCGCGCCGCGGGCACCGTACCGGCGGACACCCCGCCCCCCGGCCCGTCGGGCTACCTGTGGGACCCGCGTCACCCGGAGCGCAACCCGTACGCGGCGCACCCGTCGTCGCCCGGGGCACCCCTGGCGCCCGGCGCGCCCGCACAGGCGTGGTGGCAGCGCGCCGACCTGCCGGAGGGCGATCCGCTGCGCAAGTCCGGCACGGCGGCCGGCGCTTCGGCGGGCACGGCCGCGGTGGCCCGGCCGAAGCGGCACCGCTCCTTCGTCGGCCCGCTGGGGCTGCTGCTCGCGATCGGCGCGGGCACACTGGCCTGGGCGGTCCCCTATGCCGACGGCACGACGGTACGGATCTCCACCGTGCTGGCAGCGGCGCTGCTGGGCCTGGGCGTGGCGATGCTGGTCGCGGCGAAGTTCGGCCGGGCGCGCGGGCTGGTCGTCCCCGCGCTGGCGCTCACCGTCCTGCTGGCCGGGCTCTCCGGCTCGAACGCCACCGTCGACTCGGCCTTCGGCAACCGCACCTGGGCCCCGACCTCGGTGTCCGAGCTGCGGAGCGAGTACTCGCTGGGAGCCGGTGACGCCCAGCTCGACCTGAGCGGGCTCGACCCGGCGGGCGGCACGCTCGACACCACCGTCCGGCTGGGTGCGGGCGACCTGCGCGTGTCCGTCCCGTCCGACGTGGAGGTGCGTCTCACCGTGCGCAACGCCGCGGGCAACATCCAGACCCCGAACGGCGAGGCCGACTCCGGCGTCGGCAACAACCGGGAGTTCGCGATCCATCCGTCCAACGGCCAGGCGTCCAAGGGGACGCTGGACCTGACGGTTGAGGTCGGATTCGGAGACGTTCAGGTGGAGCAGGCATGAGGAAGCACCGACTCGACCCCTTCTCGCTGATCGCGGGAGCGCTGTTCACCGCGATCGCGGGCCTCTATCTGGTGGCCTCGCTCAACGACCGCTCGGTCAACGGACGGATCGTCATCCCGGTGGCCCTGATCGTCCTCGGTGCGGCGGGCCTGGCCGGCGCGGTCACCGCGATGTCCCGCCGCGGCCGTTCGAACTCGCCGGACAGGTGACGCCCCGGGCCCGCGCCCTCGGGGCGGTTCAGCCCTGGGCGGGCCCGAGGTCCAGCCGGTCGCCGGTCCTGGTGACGGTGTACCTGGGCAGCGGCTTGGTCGCCGGTCCGTTGATCACCGCGCCGGTCGCCGCGTCGAAGCGCGAGCCGTGGCAGGGGCAGTACAGCTGTCCGCCCTTGGGGGCGTTGACGGTGCAGCCGGAGTGGGTGCAGACCGCGGAGAGGCCGCAGTACTGGCCCGCCTTGGGCTGCACGATGTAGACGGCGTCACCGCTCGACGGGTCGGCGACCTGGGCCGATCCCCCGACCGGGACGGCCGAGACGGCGACCGACACCTTCCCGCTCGCGGCCGGCGAGGGTGCCGGCGCTGCCGGGGCGGTGGTGCCCGGGGTGCCGGGGGTGGCCGTGGCGGTCTTCCCGGGGCGCCCGAAGGTGGCCGTCAGGGACCCGGCGAGCAGCCCGCCCCCGCCGAGCGCGACGGCCGCGATCCCGCCGTCCATCAGGGAGCGCCGGTGGACCTGCCCTTCGACCAGGCCGCGCTCCCGGTCGCGCTCGGCCCGCCGGATGAGGTAGCCGTCGATCGACAGGTACGGCGTCCCGGCCAGCAGCAACGGGGTCCAGGCCATCAGGTAGGCGACGTCGTTGCCGAGGTAGTACGGCGTGACGTTCCAGCTGACGGTCAGGGCGAGGACGAGACTGATCAGCGAGCCGCCGAGCGCCGCCAGCCGGCCCCAGAGCCCGAAGAGCGTGCCGAGCCCGACGGCCAGTTCGCCGAAGGCGATGAGCAGGGCGAAGAAGGTGGGCGCGTGCAGGGCGGGGCCGAGCAGGAAGCCGACCGGGCTGGAGGACCTGACCGCCCTGGTCTGGGCGTAGAAGGAGGCCGCGTCACCGGCCCCCGCCAGGTAGTGCGAGTCGGCGAGCTTGTCGACGGCCGCGTAGACGAAGGTGAGTCCGAGGAAGATCCGCAGCGGCAGCAGGGCGTACCGGGCGGCCGCCGCCCGCAGCTCTGCCAACCGCTCGGCTCTGCCCGACTGTTCCGGTCCGTCGTGCGTCGCCGCCATGCCGACCCCTTTGTTCACTGCCCGCCAACTGCTGACAGGTCCGGTCCGATTCTGCCCTGTTTCGCACGGCTTTCCCGGCTACCGCCCGCACAACAGACGGCCGCGCCGCCGCTCCCGTGGATACGGATGCGGCGGCGCGGCCGTTCGGAGCCGGGGGAGACTACTCCCACTCGATGGTGCCCGGCGGCTTGCTGGTGCAATCCAGCACGACGCGGTTCACGTCGCGGACCTCGTTGGTGATCCGGGTGGAGATCCGGGCCAGCACGTCGTAGGGCAGACGCGACCAGTCGGCCGTCATGGCGTCCTCGGAGGAGACCGGGCGCAGCACGATCGGGTGGCCGTAGGTGCGGCCGTCGCCCTGGACGCCGACGCTGCGGACGTCCGCGAGCAGGACCACCGGGCACTGCCAGATCTCGCGGTCCAGACCGGCCGCGGTCAGCTCCTCGCGGGCGATGGCGTCGGCCTCGCGGAGCAGGTCCAGGCGCTCCTTGGTGACCTCGCCGACGATCCGGATACCCAGACCCGGGCCCGGGAAGGGCTGGCGCTGGACGATCTCCTCCGGCAGGCCGAGCTCCTGGCCGACCATCCGGACCTCGTCCTTGAACAGCTGGCGCAGCGGCTCGACCAGCTGGAACTCGAGGTCCTCGGGCAGGCCGCCGACGTTGTGGTGCGACTTGATGTTCGCGGTGCCGGTGCCGCCGCCGGACTCGACCACGTCCGGGTAGAGGGTGCCCTGCACCAGGAACTCGACCGGCTCGCCCGAGGCGCCGGCCTCGGCGATGATCTCCGCCTGGGCCTGCTCGAAGACCCGGATGAACTCGCGGCCGATGATCTTGCGCTTCTCCTCGGGGTCGCTGACCCCGGCGAGCGCGGTCAAGAAGCGTTCCTGCGCGTCCACGACCTTCAGCTGGACGCCGGTCGCGGCGACGAAGTCCTTCTCGACCTGCTCGGTCTCGCCCTTGCGCATCAGACCGTGGTCGACGTAGACGCAGGTGAGCTGCGAGCCGATGGCCTTCTGGACGAGCGCGGCCGCGACCGCGGAGTCCACGCCGCCGGAGAGGCCGCAGATGGCGCGCTTGGTGCCGACCTGCTCGCGGATCAGCGCGACCTGCTCGTCGACCACGTTGGTGGTGGTCCAGGTCGGGGCGATCCCGGCGCCGCGGTACAGGAAGTGCTCCAGCACCTGCTGGCCGTGGTCGGAGTGCAGCACCTCGGGGTGGTACTGGACGCCGTAGAGCTTCTTCTCGTCGTTCTCGAAGGCGGCGACCGGGACCACGTCGGTGGACGCGGTGACGGTGAAGCCCTCGGGGGCGGCCGAGCAGGCGTCGCCGTGCGACATCCAGACCGACTGCTGCGCCGGGGTGCCCTCGAACAGGGTGGAGCCGGTCTTGGAGACCGCCAGCGGGGTGCGGCCGTACTCGCGGGCACCGGTGTTGTCCACCGTGCCGCCGAGGGTGACGGCCATCAGCTGGAAGCCGTAGCACATCCCGAAGACCGGCACACCGGCCTCGAAGATGGCGCGGTCGAGCTGCGGTGCGCCCTCCTCGTAGACCGAGGACGGGCCACCGGAGAGGATGATCGCCTTCGGGTTCTTGGCGAGCATCTCTGCGACCGGCATGGTGCTCGGCACGATCTCGCTGTAGACCCGCGCCTCACGCACCCGACGGGCGATGAGCTGGGCGTACTGGGCACCGAAGTCGACGACCAGGACGGTGTCGAGCTCGTGTGCGTTCTTGTCGGGGATAGCAGAGGACACGGACGGCCTTCCGGCAGCGGTATCGAGAGGTACAGCGCGCAGCACGCCCCTGGTCAGGGTGGTGGCGACTGGTGTGGGTGTCTGCACTTGAGTCTACCGGGCGGCCGGAAGACTGTGGCTTCACCCAGTTGCCGTCCCGCCGTCCCGTGACCCCGCGGTGCGGCGGATCGTTGCACCGGACGACCGTACGAGCGTCTCGCACCCCCCAGGTTCGGGCCGCCCGGCACGGGCACCGAACCACGCGTGGATCTCACCTCAGTCCACTCGCGCGCGTGGCGCCGCCGCCCCCGGCCAGACCGGGCGCGGCCCGCCGTGGGACCGTGCGCGGGTGCAGTGACCGGTCGGCAGGGGACAGCCTCCGGTCACGACTGACCAATGGGGGTGCGGCGGCCGGGTCCTGGGACGCCAGGTCCGGGCCGCCGCACCGCCCGGGTCGGCACCGCCCGCGCCGACCGCCCCCGACGTACACCTGTGCGCCCCCGGCCCCGCACTACTACGGACCGTAGTCGCCCCCACCCCTCCGCCCGGGAGCGCGCGAGGGGCGTCCCGCCGTGCGGCGGACAGGGTACGGCAGCCCGGCCGCCGAAAATTGGACTGTGCCGAACTGCGTCGAATCGGTTGCACAGTAAGGGCTCCGTCCACCACGATGCTGGTTGCGGGGGTTGGCCGGGCCCTCGTACGGCGCACCCCCGCCGCGCCGGGCAGCCGCTCGGAGTGCCAGAAGAAAACGGTTGTCACCTCACGCTCCGTGAGGGATGAACCGTCCCGTCCCCGCCCGCCGTGTCTCGGCCCACCCCGCCGGGCGTCCGGCGCGACCCGCAGACCAACCGTCCGGACGGCGCTCCTCCCCCGGCGCCGTCACCCCAGCACCGGTGCTGCCCTGACGCCGCGTGCTGAGCGACAAAGGGCCCCGTTCCCCCGCGGGGCCCTTTGCCCTGTCCTTCGTCCTCCGCCCTGTGCCCTGTGCCCTGTGCCCTGTGGGCAGCCTTCGGCAGCCGCTCGGGCTGCCCCGGTGACCCGGTCCGCCGCCGGCCGGCTCAGGCCCCGTCCTGCTTGGTCGCACGCGCCGGGACCTTCGGCACCGCCAACAGCGGAAGCCGCAGTTCGCCGAAGGCGCCCGCGGGCACCGCCGGGCGCACCGGAGCCACCGGCGCCACCCGCCGGTACCCCTCGTCCTGCCCGGGCCTGGGGTCGGCCTCGCCCCGGTTCGGCCACATCGACATGGCCCGCTCGGCCTGGGCCGTGATGGTCAGCGATGGGTTGACGCCGAGGTTGGCGGAGATCGCCGAGCCGTCCACCACGCTGATGCCCGGGTAGCCGTGGAGCCGCTGGTAGGGGTCGATGACGCCGTGCTCGGGACGGTCCGAGATCGGGCAGCCGCCGATGAAGTGGGCGGTCATCGGGATGTCGAAGATCTCGCCGACGGTGCCGCCGGCGAAGCCGTTGATGGACTCGGCCAGCGCCTTGGCGCCCTCCTCCGCGGCGGGGATCCAGGTCGGGTTCGGCGTCCCGTGGCCCTGCCGGGAGGTGAGCCGGCCCTTCCCGGGGCCGGTCTTCTTCAACGACACGGTCAGCGAGTTGTCCAGCGACTGCATCACCAGCCCGATGATGGTCTTCTCCGACCAGCGGTACTGGTTCACCGACTGCGCGAAGACCAGCGGGTGCCTGGCCGCCGTGAGGGCGAAGCGCAGCCAGCGCGGACCCCGCCCGGCGCCGGGTACCTGCTGGATGCTCAGCGCCCCCATCGCGTTGGACCCCTTGCCGTACCGCACGGGCTCGATGTGGGTGTTCTCGTCCGGGTGGATCGAGGAGGTGATGGCCACCCCCCTGGTGAAGTCGACCCGGTCCCCGGCCCCGGGGCCCCGGCCGGGGGCGGACGCCACCTTGCGATAGCGCCGGTCCGTGGTCGAAGCACCCACCAGCGCCTCGGAGTTGGTCCGGGTGAGCTCACCGAGCCGGGCGGAGATCGCCGGCAGGTGGCCCCGGTCGCGCATCCGGTGCAGCAGCGTCTGGGTGCCGTACGTCCCGGCGGCGACCACCACCTCGGCGGCGGTGACCGTCCTCGCCCCGGCGGTGACCCGGTCCCGCGCGGGCGAGTTGGTCCGCCGGACGTCCACGGCGAAGCCGCCCGCGTCCAGCGGCCTGATCCGCTCCACCGTGGTGAGCGGGTGGATCTCGGCGCCGTTGCGTTCGGCGAGGAACAGGTAGTTCTCGGTGAGCGTGTTCTTGGCGCCGTGGCGGCAGCCGGTCATGCACTCGCCGCACTCGGTGCACGCCTTGCGGCGCGGACCCGCCCCGCCGAAGTACGGATCCTCGGCCTCCTCGCCGGGGGCGGCCTTCGCGGCCCCGTCCGCGTCCTTGCCGTCGCCGAAGAAGACGCCGACCGGCGCGAGGTGGAAGGTGTGCCCGACGCCCATCGTCTCGGCGGCGGCCTTGAGGTGGACGTCGGACGGGGTCACGGTCGGGTTGGTGCGCACCCCGAGCATCCGCTGCGCCTGGTCGTAGAAGGGGGCGAGCTCGTCCTGCCAGTCGGTGATGTCCCGCCACTGCCGGTCCTCGAAGAACGGCTTCGGCGGGACGTACAGGGTGTTGGCGTAGTTGAGCGAGCCGCCGCCGACGCCGGCCCCGCCGAGCACCAGGACGTTGGCCAGCAGGTGGATCCGCTGGATGCCGTACAGGCCGAGCGCCGGCGCCCAGAGGTAGTTCCTGGCGTCCCAGGAGGTCCTGGGCAGCTCGTCCGGGCCGAACCGCCGTCCGGCCTCCAGGACGGCGACCCGGTAGCCCTTCTCGGTCAGCCGCAGGGCCGCGACCGAACCGCCGAAACCGGAGCCGACCACCACCACGTCGTAGTCGTGCACACCCTCGACCGCCATGCCACCACTCCTTCGAAGCACCTTGCACCAAAAGGGAGTCGACTGCACCGGAGCCGAACGGCCCGGCTCCGGGCGGCTACTTGAGCCGGAACGCCTTCATCGCCTTGAGCCCGGTGGTGAAGAGTGCCGCGAAGCGCTCGTCGTCCAGGCCGAAGGCCGGCGCGAGCGGCATCAGCCGCTGGGTGGCGACGGTCTGCGCCTCGGTGTAGCGCAGGATGCCCTCGGCGCCGTGCCGCCGGCCGAGCCCGGAGTCGCCCATCCCGCCCATCGGCGAGGCGACCGAGCCGTACGCCGCCGCGTACGCCTCGTTGACGTTGACCGTGCCGGTGCGCAGCCGGGCGGCGACGGCCCGGCCGCGGCGCGGGTCGGCGGTCCAGACGCTGGAGTTGAGGCCGTACGGGGTGGCGTTGGCGGCGGTGACCGCCTCCTCCTCGGTGTCGAAGCGGTAGACCGAGACGACCGGCCCGAAGGTCTCCTCGGCACAGACCGCCATCTCGGGGGTGACGCCGTCCAGGATCGTCGGCTCGTAGAAGAGCGGGCCGAGGTCGGGGCGGGGCCGTCCGCCGGTGAGCACAGAGGCCCCGGCCTTGGCGGCCTCCTCGACGTGCCGGGTGACGGTCTCCAGCTGCCGCTGCGAGACCAGCGAGCCCATGTCCGCCCCGTAGGCCAGGCCGCCGCCGAGGCGCAGCGCGGCGGTGCGGGCGACGAAGCGGTCCAGGAAGGCGTCGGCCACCGAGCGGTGCACGAAGAGGCGTTCGATGGAGATGCAGAGCTGGCCCGCGGAGGAGAAGCAGGCGCGGACGGCCCCCTCGGCGGCCCGGTCGAGGTCGGCGTCGGCCAGCACCAGCATGGCGTTCTTGCCGCCGAGCTCCAGCGAGGCACCGACCAGCCGGCCGGCCGCCTGCTGGGCGACCTGCCGGCCGGTACGGGTGGAGCCGGTGAAGGAGACGTAGTCGGCGTGCTCGACCACGGCGGGGCCGATCACCGGCCCGTCGCCGATCACGATCTGCCAGAGGTCGGCGGGCAGGCCCGCCTCGACCAGCAGCTCGCGGGCCCACAGGGCGGTCAGCGCGGTCTGGGTGTCGGGCTTGTTGACCACCGCGTTGCCCGCCGCGAAGGCGGGCAGGGCGTCGCCGACGGAGAGCTCCAGCGGGTAGTTCCAGGGCGAGATCTGCCCGATCACGCCCTTGGCGCGGCGGGACTCCACCGCATGGGTGAGCACCGGGACGGCACCGGAGCGACGGCGGTCGCGCAGGTAGCCGGGCGCCTGCCGGCCGTAGTGCCGGGCGGCCATCGCGGCGGCCAGCACCTCCTCGAAGGCGTGCAGCCGGGCCTTGCCGGTCTCGGCCTGGATCAGGTCGAGCACCTCGTCCTGCCGTGCGAGCAGCAGGTCGTGGAAGCGCAGCAGCACGGCGGCGCGGCGGCGGACGGGCAGCGCGGCCCAGCTGCGCTGCGCGCGCCGGGCCAGCTGGTAGGCCACCTCGACGTCGGCCGGGGTGGACTGGGGCAGGGTGGCGAGCCGCTCTCCGGTGAGCGGTGCGGTGGTGTGCACCAGCTCCGGTTCACCGGTCGCGGTGACGCCCCGGACCAGCCGGGCGACCAGCGACGCCGGGATGGCCGAGGCGACCGTACGGGTGCCGCCACCGGCCGCCGGGTTGCGCAGCTCGCCCCGGGCGGGGGCCTGACCGTCTGCCGTGTTGTCCGTCATGGGCGCAGCCTAGGCGCTCGGCCGCCGGCGCGGTACCCGTCGGTAACACGCGATTTCCCCGTCCCGGCCGGTGCGTCGCCCGGCGGTCCGAGCGCCGGCCGGCCGGTCAGCGCAGCGGGGTGAAGTTGTTGAGCACCGTGGTGAACCGCCGCTGCGCGGTGATCCAGTCCTTGTCCGGGGCGGACACGTAGATGCCGTACGACGTGCCGTTGTCGTCCCGGAACTCGACCTCCTTGGCGTGCCGCCGCGTACCGTCCGTCGCGGTGAAGGTGAACTCCCAGGAGGCGGCCTCGTGACCGTTCACCTTGGTGTCGGCCAGACTCTCGCGGTGGTAGTTGCCCAGCGTCTTGGTGATGCCCTGCTCCATCTGGAGGAAGTGCTCACGCGGCGTCAGCGGCTGTCCGACGGTGACCGCGAACTGCAGGAAGTGGATCCGGCCGTCCGGGCTGTAGAGGATCTGGCCGAGGTTGTCCGTCGTGCGCACCCACGCAGGGCGCTCGTCGGGCGCCGGGAAGCGGAAGCCCGCCGGGTCGTCCACCCAGCTGTAGCCGCTCGGCGCCGGGCCGGGTACGGGCGCCTCGGAGATGGTCACGACGGGGCCCGGGTCGGACGCGGTCGGGTTGTGGTGCAGCAGCTTGGGTGCCTCGTACGCGACACCGCCGGCCAGCACCGCGGCGATCACCAGGCCCACCACGATCCGCAGGCCCTTGCGGCGCGCGGGCTTGGCCGCGGCGGGCGGCTCGGCCGGGGTTGCGGCCGTGGCCGGAGTGGCCGCCGTGGGCCCGGGCGTCGGGTCGGCGGCGGCGGGCGGCGCGGCGGGCGGCGCCTCCTCGACGGCCGGCGCCTCCGCCTCCGGCCGGTCCACCACCGGGACGCTCTGGGTCGGCATCCGCTGCTCGACCTTCGGCGCCGGCTTGATGTCGATGGTGTGCCCCGCGGTCACCTCGGTCAGCATCCGCATGGCCTCGTCGGCGCCGGGACGCTCCTCCGGGTCCTTGGCCATCAGCGCGGCCAGCACCGGGCCGAGCGCCCCGGCCCGGCGCGGCTCCGGCAGCGGTTCGCCGACCACCGCCGCCAGCGTGGTGATCGGCGAGGTGCGGCGGAACGGCGACTGGCCCTCCACGGCCGCGTACAGCGTCGCGCCGAGACCCCACAGGTCGGAGGCCGGCCCCGGGCGCTCGCCCTGGGCCCGCTCGGGGGCGAGGTAGTCGGGCGAGCCGACCAGGTCGCCGGGCCGGGTCAGCTCGGCGGAGCCCTCGAAGGTGGCGATGCCGAAGTCCAGCAGCACCACCCGGCCGGTGTTGTGTTCCAGCAGCACGTTGGCGGGCTTCACGTCCCGGTGCAGCACGCCCAGTTGGTGACCCCGGTGCAGGGCGGCGAGCACCTGGACGCCGACCTCGGCGGCCTCCCGGGGCATCAGGGTGCCGTCCTGGCTGATCACATCGGCCAGCGAACGGCCGTCGATCAGCTCCATCACGATCCACGGGCGGCCGTCCTGCTCCACCACGTCATGGATGGTGATCACGCCCGGGTGCTTGATCCGCGCAGCGGCCCTGGCCTCGCGCTTCATCCGGGACTGGAGAATCTCCAGCTCCTCCTCGGGGAGGTGGTTGACCGTCAGCTCCTTGACCGCGACCTCGCGGTCCAGCATCTCGTCCCGGGCCCGCCAGACCGTGCCCATGCCGCCCCGGCCGAGCCGGTCGCCCAGCGTGTACCGACCGACCAGCACTCGCTGCGCGTCTCTGGCCTGCGCCGACTGGTCCTGCACGCCCATGGCGACCGTTCCCCCTCATCAGCCCACCGTCACCCTGACGGAGGTGGTTCCGGTGCACCGTTGACTCACCGATAGGACAACTTCCATGCACAGGTTAGGCGCCCTGTGGCGCGCCCGGAATCTCGCCCCTGCCAGGTGACCTGGCTGTGACCTTGACCTCACGTCGAGTTGTCCCGACCACTGGGCGGTGCGCACGCGTACGAGCCGCTCAGCCCGCCAGCGACACCACCAGCGCCAGTGCCGCCACCAGCAGCACCAGCACCCCGACCACCAGCAGCGGACCGAGCAGCGCGGGCGGTACGGCCGGCCGCCGCCCGGCGTGCCGCCCGTGCGGATCCGCCGCGTCAGGTCTTCTCCGCCGCAGCGCCGGACCGTTCGGGTGACGCACCAGCGGCCCCGGCGGCCGACGGACCGCCAGGTCCTGCGGGGCGCGTGCCTGCGGCCCGTACGGCTCCGGCGCCGCGCCGATCAGCGCGGCCAGCTCCCGCCGGACCTCCGCGATCCCCGGCCGGCCTGCGGGGTCGGGCCGCAGCAACCGCTCGACCAGCGGCCCCAGCGGCCCGCAGCCGTCGGTCGGCCCGGGGCGTCCGGCCCGGATCGCCGCCAGCAGGGTGGGCAGATCGTCCTCGGGGTACGGGGACCGGCCGGTGAGCAGCCGGTGCAGCAGGACGCCGAGCGCCCAGCAGTCCCCGGCGGGGCCGGTCTCCAGCGCCCAGCGTTCGGCCCCGGGGCCCAGCAGCAGCGATCTGGCGTCCAGGATGCGCCGGGCCTGGAGCGGGCTCGGCGGAGCGTCACCGGCGCCGCCCAGGGCCGCACACAGCTCCTCCTCGGCCACTCCGAGCAGCAGCCCGCCGAGCAGCGCGGCGCCGTCCTCGCAGACGACCACGGTGTCCGGCGCTATGTTCCCGTGCGCCAGCCCGGCCCGGTGCAGCGCCTGCAGCGCGCCCGCGAGGTCGGCGGCCAGCTCCGCGGCCCGGTACGGCGGGACCGGCCCGGACTCCAGCAGCTCGGCGAGCGACCGGCCCGGCGGACGCTCCTCGGCCACCCAGAGGAGTTCCTCCGCCGCGACGGCCTCGACGGGCCGCAGCAGTCTCGGATGGTCCGGCGCACCCTCGACCGCCGCCGCCACCAGGCGGGCGATCCGCTCGCCGTACGCGGGGTCCGGCTCGGCCATCGGCTGCCCGGGTATCAGCACCTCCGGCAGGTCGAGCGCGTGCACCAGGACCTGGTCGCCGGTCCGCCGGTCCTCGGCGAGCATGCCGCGACCCTGCGGACGGTCCGTCAACCGGTACCGTCCGGCCACCACTTGGCCAGGTGCCGCTCGCATGCGCCTTCCTCGGGGACTCGGTCGGGTCTCGGATCTGGTCGGGTCTCGGATCTGGTCGGGCCGCTCGTTTCCCGCCAGGGTACGCGGCCCGCTGGGTAGGCTCGGCCCATGGACTGGACCGATCTGATCGACGTGGCCTTCGACGTGCTCGGCAGCAACAACGCCGACAGCAGGCAGTCGGCGCTGCGCACCGTGCAGGCCACCGTGGTGGAGGGCGAGCAGCCGGTCGCGGCCACGGCGGGCCGGCACCCGGACCACTTCCGCAAGGGCGCCCTGGTCCTGACCACCCACCGCCTGCTCTTCCTCAAGGACGGCAAGCCGCCGCTGCCGGTTGCGCTGGAGGCCGTCACTGATGCCTCGGTGACGAGGACCCGGCTGAACGGCGAGGTGCTCAAGGTCGTCGCGCTGTCCGGCGCGCACCGCTTCGAGGAGGTCGCCAAGGCCGGGATCTTCGCCGAGCAGGTCCTGACCGCTGCCGCCGCGGCCCGCCGCAGGACGGCCGCCCGGCCGGCCCCGGCCGCCACTCCCCCCACGGCCGACCTGCTCGACCAGCTGGAGCGGCTGGCCGCCCTGCACGCCTGTGGCGCCCTCACCGACGAGGAGTTCAGCCGGGCCAAGCAGCGGCTGATCGGCTGAGTCCGCCTCACCCTGACGCCACCGGCCGGCAGTCGGCTCGTCGGGCACCGGTTCGCCAGGCGGCTGGACGTCAGGACACGAGGTGTCAGGACGCGGGCTTGAAGGTGTCGAAGCCGACCTGCCGGGCCTGCACGTTGGCGGACGAGTTCCAGTCGGCGTCCGGGATGGTCCAGTAGAGCGCGTAGCCGTAGTCGCCGGTGACGAAGCCCCGGTTCAGCGAGTGCAGCTCGGGGTTGCCGCTGTAGGTCCACTCCCAGTCGGCGGCGTTGGTCCACTGCCGGTAGGTGATCTGCTTGAGCTGGACGCGCTGGTAGTTGCGCATGCTGTTCGACTCGTCGGCTTCCTGCCAGTCCGCGAGCGCGCTCTTCCCCGGCGAGGTGGTCCAGTCCACCACCAGCTTCACGCCGTTGCCCTCGAACTTGCGGCTGGTGGGGTCGTAGTCCTCCCCGCCGTACTTCAGCCAGTCCGGGAGGACGATCGAGAAGCCCGAGGCGTCGTTGTACTGGTGGAACCCGGCCGGCACCGCCGGGTCGGCGGCGGGACTGCTGACGGCCGTCGCGGGCGCGCTGCCCGTCGGCGGCCGGCTGCTTGCCGGGGCGGCGGTACCGGGGGCGGTACCGGGGGTGGTGGCGGGGGTGGTGACGGGAATCGGGGCGGCGGCCTTGGTGACCGTCCGCGAAGCGGACGCGGACGGGCTCACGGCGTCCCTGGGGCTCGCGCCCGCGGTGCTGCCGCCGCCGTTCCGGAGCAGTGCGAACAGCACGGCCACCACCAGCAGGACGACCACCAGTGCGGCCCCCGCGAGCACCGCCGGGCGCCGGACGAGGCCGGGCATCCCGGGCCGGGCAGCGGACAGCGGCACCGCCACGGTCCCGGGCTCGGCACTCGGGGCGGGGGCCGCCGGAGCGGCCCTGGGTATCGGAGCCGCAGCGGGCTGCTCCGCCGCCCGGCTGCCGACCCGGACCGTCCCCAGCAGCCCGCTCACGCCGCGCCTGGGGCCCTCGGCCGCAGCCGGGCGGCCGGCCTCGGCGGCCCGGTCCACCTGCTCGGTCTTCCCCGGCTTCGCCGCCTTCACGGCCTTCTCGGCCTTCGCACTCTTCGCGGCCTGCTCGGTCCGCACGGCCTGCTCAGCCTTCGCGGGGGCCGCGGCCGCCTTCTCCGGCCCCGCCGCGGGCACGTCGACCGCGGGCGCCGGCACCGCCTGCTGGGTGGTGGCCTCCGCCTTGCTGGTCGCGTCGGCGACGATCCGCTTGAGCATCGACCGGGTGGTGGAGGCGTCCAGCCGCCGGGCGGGGTCCTTCTCCAGCAGGCCGTCGATGACGGGCTGGAGCGGCCCGGCGTTCTCGGACCCGGGCAGGGTCTCGGTCATCACGGCGGTGAGGGTGGCCAGCGCCGACCCGCGGTCGTACGGGGGCTTGCCCTCGACCATCGCGTACAGCGTGCCGCCGAGCGACCAGAGGTCGGCGGGCGGTCCGGGCTTCTGCCCGCGCGCCCGCTCCGGCGAGATGTACGAGGGGGCGCCGACCAGCATGCCGGTGGAGGTGATCGAGACGTCGCCCTCGACGCTGGCGATGCCGAAGTCGGTGAGCACGACCCGGCCGTCCTCGCCGATCAGGACGTTCGACGGCTTGACGTCCCGGTGCAGGATGCCCTGGCTGTGCGCGGCGCCGAGCACGCCCAGCACGTCGAGTGCGATCTCGGCGGCCCGGCCGGGGCTCAGCGTGCCCTCTTCCTTGATGACCTCGGCCAGCGAACGCGACTCGACCAGTTCCATCACGATCCACGGCCGCTCGTCCTCCTCGACCACGTCGAAGACGGTGACGGCGGCGGTGTGCCGGATCCGCGCGGTCGCCTTGGCCTCGCGCAGCGTACGGACGATCAGACGGTGCTTCTCGTCCTCGTCCACGCCGCCCTGCATCCGCAGCTCCTTGACCGCGACGATCCGGCCGAGCAGTTCGTCCTCGGCCCGCCACACGGTCCCCATCCCGCCCCGGCCGAGCACCTCGTTCAGCCGGTAACGACCGGCGAGGAGACGTCCGGTGGAACCCTGCGGCTGGGTCATTGGTGCCTCTTCCCCCATGTGCGGCGGCGTTCGGGATGACGGCGCGTCGGCAGGAGCCGCCGGGCAGACCGACCGGGGCCGTGGACTGCACCCGGCGGCGGGGCTCCGAACGCCAAGCCTCCATCATCCCCTGTCCCGGGGGCGCCTCACCACCCGCCCCGGGTCCGACCGTCGGGTTCCGGCCGGGAAGACGATGGTCAGTGCCCGATCGGCCATCAGAAATGACTGTCTCCAACCGCGTTGGCGCTGCTAGCGTGCGCCGTCGTTCACAGAATCTCCCTGGGGGAATACCAGCATGAGCACACCGGCGCCCGGCACCGAACTCCCGCTTCCGCTCCCCGCACCCACCGCCGCACCCCGGAGTCCGGCCCTCGCCGTCGCGGCGGCGACCGGCGCCGCCGTGGCCGGCGCACTGGCCTACGGGTTCCTGATGAAGGCGCTCGACCACGAGGTCGGCTGGGTGGTCGCCGGCGTCGCGGCCGCGGTCTCCCTCACCCTCGGGAAGCTGGGCGGGCGCAACCCCTCGCTGCCGGTCGCGGGCGCGGTGCTGTCGGTGCTCGGGCTGTTCCTGGGCCAGCTCTTCGGCATCGCGCTCTAAGCCCACGAGCAGCTCGGCGCCTCCTTCCCCGACCTGTTCGGCCCGGAGCTCGACACCACCTTCCGGATCTGGCAGGACACCCGCGACGTGCCGGACCTGGTGTTCTACGGTCTCGCCGTCTTCGAGGGCTACGCCTTCACCAGGCGCTTCGCAGCCTGACCGGGCCGACCGGACGGACCACGCAGGCCGGGCAGGCAGGGCCGGGCCGACCAGGACGGACGGGCGGGCGGGCCCGGGCCACAACGCGGCAGGGCCCCCGCCGAAGCGGGGGCCCTGCCGGGTGTGCGTACGGTCCGTCAGCGACGGCAGCGCCTAACGGTGGTTGAGCGCCGGGTTGACGGTGACCTCGACCCGCTGGAACTCCTTGAGCTCCGAGTAGCCGGTGGTGGCCATCGCGCGGCGCAGCGCGCCGAAGAGGTTCATGGTGCCGTCGGGGGTGTGCGACGGGCCGGTGAGGATCTCCTGGGTGGTGCCGACCGTACCGAGGTCCACGCGCTTTCCGCGCGGCAGCTCGTCGTGGACGGCCTCCATGCCCCAGTGGAAGCCGCGGCCCGGCGCGTCGGTGCCACGGGCCAGCGCGGCGCCGATCATCACCGCGTCCGCGCCGCAGGCGACGGCCTTGGCGATGTCGCCGCTGTAGCCCACGCCGCCGTCCGCGATGACGTGCACGTAACGGCCGCCGGACTCGTCCATGTAGTCGCGGCGGGCGGCGGCCACGTCGGCCACCGCGGTCGCCATCGGGACCTGGATGCCCAGCACGTTGCGGGTGGTGTGCGCGGCACCGCCGCCGAAGCCGACCAGCACACCGGCCGCGCCGGTCCGCATCAGGTGCAGCGCGGCGGTGTACGTGGCGCAGCCGCCGACGATCACCGGAACGTCCAGCTCGTAGATGAACTGCTTCAGGTTCAGCGGCTCGGCGGCGCCCGAGACGTGCTCGGCGGAGACCGTGGTGCCACGGATCACGAAGACGTCCACGCCGGCGTCCACGACGGCCTTGGAGAACTCGGCAGTGCGCTGCGGCGAGAGCGCGGCGGCGGTCACCACACCGGACTCGCGCACCTCCTTGATCCGCTTGCCGATCAGGTCGGCCTGGATCGGCGCGGCGTAGATCTCCTGCAGACGGCGGGTCGCGGCGGCCTCGTCCGTGATCGCGGCGATCTCGTCCAGCAGCGGCTGCGGGTCCTCGTACCGGGTCCACAGACCTTCGAGGTTCAGCACGCCGAGGCCGCCGAGCTGGCCGATGGCGATGGCCTGCGCGGGCGAGACCACGCTGTCCATCGGGGCCGCCAGGAACGGCAGCTCGAAGCGGTAGGCGTCGATCTGCCAGGCGATCGAGACCTCCTTCGGGTCCCGGGTGCGACGGCTGGGGACGACGGCGATGTCGTCGAAGGAGTACGCCCGGCGGCCGCGCTTGCCTCGCCCGATCTCGATCTCAGTCACTTCGAGCCCTTCTGCTGCTTGCTTCACTCGCGCCGGGTCACCCCGACCGCCCCCAGTATCCCGCACCTGGGCGCGCCGGTGCCCCGGGGCACACCACCGGGGCACGGGGAAGCGCGTGCGCCGGACGGCCCGGGCCCGCGCCGGACTGCTCCGGTGCGGGCCGGGTGCCGTCCGGCCTCGCGTGCTCCCCGCGCCCCGGCGGACGTCCCGTCGGCGTCAGCGAACCGTCACCGTCACCGGCTGGTGTAGTTCGGTGCCTCGACGGTCATCTGGATGTCGTGCGGGTGGCTCTCCTTGAGGCCCGCCGAGGTGATCCGGACGAAGCGTCCCTTGGTCTGCATCTCCTCGATGGTGCCCGCGCCCACGTAGCCCATGGTCTGCCGCAGCCCGCCGACCAGCTGGTGCAGCACCGCGCCCAGCGGACCCCGGTACGGGACCTGGCCCTCGATGCCCTCGGGCACCAGCTTGTCGTCCGAGGCCACCTCGGCCTGGAAGTAGCGGTCCTTGGAGTACGAGCGGCCCTGCCCGCGGGACTGCATGGCGCCCAGCGAGCCCATGCCGCGGTACGACTTGAACTGCTTGCCGTTGATGAACATCAGCTCGCCCGGCGACTCCTCGCAGCCGGCCAGCAGCGAGCCGAGCATCACGGTGTCGGCACCGGCGCACAGCGCCTTGCCGATGTCGCCGGAGTACTGCAGACCGCCGTCGCCGATGACCGGCACGCCGGCCGCCTGGCAGGCCAGCGCGGCCTCGTAGATGGCGGTGACCTGGGGGACGCCGATACCGGCGACCACGCGGGTGGTGCAGATCGAGCCGGGGCCGACACCGACCTTGACACCGTCCACGCCCGCGTCGATCAGCGCCTGGGCGCCGTCCCGGGTGGCGACGTTGCCGCCGACGACGTCCACGCCCACGGCCGACTTGATCTTGGAGATCCAGGCCAGCGCGTTGTGGCTGTGGCCGTGCGAGGTGTCCACGACCAGGAAGTCGACCCCGGCGCCGACCAGCGCCTGGGCGCGGTCGAAAGCCTCGGCGGAGGCACCGACGGCGGCGCCGACCAGCAGCCGGCCCTCGGCGTCCTTGGCGGCGTTCGGGTACTGCTCGGCCTTGACGAAGTCCTTGACGGTGATCAGGCCCTTGATCCGGCCCTCGTCGTCGACCAGCGGCAGCTTCTCGATCTTGTGGCGGCGGAGCAGGCCGATGGCCTCCTCACCGGAGATGCCGACCTTGCCGGTGATCAGCGGCATCGGGGTCATGATCTCGCGGACCTGGCGGCTGCGGTCCGACTCGAAGGCCATGTCACGGTTGGTGACGATGCCCAGCAGCCTGCCCTCCGGATCGGCGACCGGGACGCCGCTGATCCGGAAGCGGGCGCAGAGCGCGTCCGCCTCGGCCAGGGTGGCCTCCGGGCCGACCGTGATCGGGTCGGTGACCATGCCGGACTCGGAGCGCTTCACCAGGTCGACCTGGTTCACCTGGTCCTCGACCGACAGGTTGCGGTGCAGCACGCCAACGCCGCCCTGGCGGGCCATCGCGATGGCCATCCGGGACTCGGTGACCTTGTCCATGGCCGCCGAGAGCATCGGAATGTTCACCCGGACGTTGCGGGAGACCCGGGAGGACGTGTCGACCTCGTTCGGCAGCACCTCGGAGGCCCCGGGCAGCAGCAGGACGTCGTCATACGTGAGCCCGAGCATGGCGAACTTCTCGGGTACGCCTGCAGCGTTATAAGACATGTGCGGGGTGACCTTCCTATGGGCCCCTCCTGGCCAAGGCCGGGCAAGGAGGGAGGGCCGTCGATCTGAATCGCACCCGGCCGGGGTTTCCGGGCACGTAGCTCTCAGCAGGGCGGAGACATCGGCCGTCGTACGGCCTTGGTCCGCCCGCGCACACCGGCTCAGGCTCAGGCCACCAGAACGCTCAACGTTTGGAGGAACCTCCGAGGGAACCTCGCGAACGCCTACGAAACTTTGGGCGACCCGACCAGGCGCCGATACCCCATGGTACTGGTGTCCGGGGTATTGGATCGCGCCCCCTTGACAACGCGGGCGCTACGAGGACTCTTCCGCCAGTGCCCGGAGCCGGCTCAGCGCCCGGTGCTGGGCCACCCGCACGGCACCGGGCGACATGCCGAGCACCTCGCCGGTCTCCTCCGCCGACAGCCCGGCGGCCACCCGCAGCAGCACGAGCTCACGCTGGCGCGCGGGCAGGTTGGAGAGCAGTTCCTTGGCCCAGGCGGCGTCACTGCTGAGCAGTGCCCGCTCCTCGGGACCGAGCGCCTCGTCGGGGAGCTCGGGCAGGTCGTCGGGCGGGATCACGGTGGAGCCGGGACCGCGCATCGCGGCCCGCTGCAGGTCCGCGATCTTGTGCGCGGCGATCCCGTACACGAAGGCCTCGAACGGGCGGCCCTCGTCCTTGTAGCGCGGCAGTGCGCAGAGCACCGCGACGCAGACCTCCTGGGCCACGTCGTCCACATGGTGCCGGGCGCCCCCGGGCAGCCGGACCAGCCGGCCCCGGCAGTAGCGCAGAGCGAGCGGGTGGACGTAGGCGAGCAGTGCGTCGATCGCGGGACCCTCGCCGCGGACCGCGGCGGCGACCAGCCCGCCCAGCTGCGCCGAGCCGCCGGTGCCGAGCACCGGCCTGCGCATCTCGTCGTCCTCCGCGTACGACTGATCGGCCTGATCGGTTGCGGGAGCACCGGGCGGGGGCTCGTCGGACCGGGCCTCGTCGTCGTACATCGGTCCATGGTGCCTGGTCGGACCGGAAAACGCGGCACCGCGTCCGGAGTTGTGCATCGGAACGTTATGCACCGCACCACCGTGCGTCGCCACCGTCCGCATCGCGCCGCCTCCCGCCCCGCCCTCCGAAGCCGCCACCGGCCCGAAGGTGCCTTGATCCGTCCCGCTCGCCGAGCCTCCTGCGGCCGCACTCTTCGCCGCAGTCCCTGTCCGCCGGTCCCCGAGGTGCTCCACTACTCCATGGTGCAGCCTCGGGACCTCAACGTCATACGTCTGAGCGATCGAAACGGCCGGGCAGCCGTCTCTCAGCGGACCAGACCCCAGCGGAAACCGAGGGCCACCGCGTGTGCGCGGTCCGAGGCGCCCAGCTTCTTGAACAGGCGCCTGGCATGGGTTTTGACGGTGTCCTCGGAGAGGAAAAGCTCCCGGCCGATCTCCGCGTTGCTGCGCCCGTGGCTCATGCCTTCGAGCACCTGGATCTCACGTGCCGTCAGCGTGGGAGCCGCACCCATGTCGGGGCTGCGCAGCCGGCGCGGGGCGAGCCGCCAGGTCGGGTCGGCCAGCGCCTGGGTGACGGTGGCCCGCAGCTCGGCGCGCGAGGCGTCCTTGTGCAGGTAGCCGCGGGCGCCGGCGGCGACCGCGAGGGCCACCCCGTCCAGGTCCTCGGCGACCGTGAGCATGATGATGCGCGCGCCCGGATCCGCCGACAGCAGCCGCCGGACGGTCTCCACGCCGCCGAGGCCGGGCATCCGGACGTCCATCAGGACGAGATCGGAGCGGTCGGCCACCCAGCGGCGCAGTACCTCCTCACCGTTCGTCGCAGTGGTCACCCGGTCGACACCGGGCACCGTCGCCACCGCGCGGCGAAGCGCCTCCCGGGCGAGCGGGGAATCGTCGCAGACGAGTACGGATGTCATGACCGTCCTCCGCAGCTGATCCGCGTCACGTTGAGCCTCCTGGCTGGTTCGAACTCTCTCCGACACGGCCGATTGGCGGCGGACTTCGTTTGGATCGTGGATCTTCCGCGACCGTTCCCGACGCCCAGCGCCCGCTAACCGCCTCCGCACAACCAACGACCGTCACTCGAATGAGTTACGGCCCTCAGGGCCATCTCCACCACTGTACGTGGCCGACCCATTACGGATCAGCCACCTCGCGGTGCACACGCCGCACTTTTGCGCGGTCCGCGCACCACGCGCGCGCCATCAGGACCGCCCGCGCCCCCCGGAGCCACCCGGTTGCCACAGTGACACCCGCCAAACACCATGCCCCTGTTTGTCCGTTTTTATAGCTTCCGTACGGTCATTGACTGTTGTGTAACTCTGTGGGTGACTTGTCCCAGTGAGTGCCGTAAGTCATATTTCCATGTGTCCATACCGGCCCCATCGCGACCTCGCCGAGCCGACGAGCCTCCAGGCGTCGGACCCTCGAAGGGAACAAGCCATGGCAGATTTCTCCCGCCTCCCCGGCCCCAACGCAGACCTCTGGGACTGGCAGCTCTCCGCCGCCTGCCGCGGCGTGGACAGTTCGCTCTTCTTCCACCCGGAGGGCGAGCGCGGGGCCGCGCGAAGCTCGCGCGAGGCCAGTGCCAAGGAGGTCTGCATGCGGTGTCCGGTGAGGGCCGAGTGCGCGGCGCACGCGCTGGCCGTACGCGAGCCGTACGGCGTCTGGGGCGGGCTGACCGAGGACGAGCGCGAGGAACTGATGGGCCGTTCCCGCAACCGGCTGGTCGAGGTCCCGCTCGGGCTGCCCACGGCAGCAGGCCACTGACATTCCCACACCTCGTGAAGAAACGTTCCTTCACGAGGTTTTCGCGCGTCGCGGGAGCGATCGGCCGCTCACACCGGCCACGGGTCAGCCGGTGACCGCGGAACCACAGAGCTGGTCCAGCATCAGCGAGACGGCCGGTACGTCGGCCAGGTCCGGCAGGGTCAGCGCCACCACCTGACGGGCCGCCGGGTCGCCGCTCGCCGCCCGCACCGGCACCGCCGCGACGCCCGACTGGCGCACCGAACGCAAGGCGAGCCCCGGCAGCACCGCCACCCCGAGACCGGCCGCGACCAGGCCGACCACCGCGGGGTAGTCGTCGGTCGCGAAGTCGATCCGGGGCTCGAACCCGGCGCCGGCGCAGAGCTCCACCAGGTGCCCCCGGCACTGCGGACAGCCCGCGATCCACTGCTCGGCCGCCAGCTCGGCCAGGTCCACCGGGCTGTCCTCGTCCCGCCCGGCCAGCGGGTGCCCGGCCGGGAGCAGCCCGACCAGCGGATCGTCCAGCAGCGGCCGGACCACCAGGTCGGACCAGTCGTTGGCGGCCAGCGTGGCGGCGGCCTCCAGGGTCGCCTCGGCACGGGCCTCGCGCGGCGTGCTGTGCGCACTGGCCGGGAAGAGCCCGCCCTGGGAGTCCGGGTAGCGGAAGGCCAGCGCGATCTCGCACTCACCCCCGCGCAGCATCGCCAGCGACTCCGGCGGCTCGGCCTCGACCAGGGACACCCGCACCCCCGGATGGGCGCCCCGCAGCCGGGCGACCGCCGGCGGGACCAGCGTGGAACTGGCCGTCGGGAAGGAGACCAGCCGCACCCGGCCGGCCCGCAGCCCGGCGATCGCGGCCACCTCCTCCTCGGCGGCGCAGAGCCCGGCGAGGATGCCGGTGGCGTGCTTGAGCAGCACCTGGCCCGCCTCGCTCAGCTGCATGCCCCGCCCCGAACGGACCACCAGCGGAGTGGCGACGGACTTCTCCAGGGCCTTCATCTGCTGGCTGACGGCGGGCTGGGTACAGCCGAGCTCTCGGGCCGCCGCGGAGAAGGAACCGGTCCGGGCGACAGCGCGCAGGACGCGCAGGTGGCGGGCCTCGATCATGCCTCAGTTATAAGGCAGACTTTGGACATCGCAAAATTTCCCTGATGCCAGACGGGTTCAGACACCGGCCAGGAGTCCGGAGACCGTACCGCACCGGGGGCGGGGCTCCGCTGCCGCAGGTTCCCGCCGGGGCCGCCGGGACGCAACCGGCACCCCTCGGAGAACAGCCGGAGGCCCGGCTCGCACCCCACAGGGTACGGGCCGGGCCTCCGGTCGCTGAAGCGAGCGTCAGTGCGAGTGGCCGTGGCCGCCGTGCGAGTGACCCGCGGCGGCGTCCTCCTCGACCTTCTTCTCCACCACGAGGGTCTCGGTGGTGAGCAGCAGGGAGGCGATCGACGCGGCGTTCTCCAGCGCGGAGCGGGTGACCTTGACCGGGTCGATGACGCCGGCCTTCACCAGGTCGCCGTACTCACCGGTGGCGGCGTTGTAGCCCTGGCCGGCCTCCAGCTCGGCGACCTTGGAGGTGATGACGTAACCCTCCAGGCCGGCGTTCTGGGCGATCCAGCGCAGCGGCTCGACCAGCGCGCGGCGGACGACGGCGACACCGGTCGCCTCGTCACCGGTCAGGCCCAGGCCGTCCTCCAGCACCTTGGCGGCGTGGACCAGGGAGGCGCCACCACCGGCGACGATGCCCTCCTCGACCGCGGCGCGGGTCGCCGAGATGGCGTCCTCCAGGCGGTGCTTGCGCTCCTTGAGCTCCACCTCGGTGGCGGCGCCGACCTTGATGACGCAGACGCCGCCGGCCAGCTTGGCCAGGCGCTCCTGCAGCTTCTCGCGGTCCCAGTCCGAGTCGGTGGCGGCGATCTCGGCCTTGATCTGGGCGACGCGGCCGGCCACGGCCTCGTGGTCGCCGGCACCGTCGACGACGGTGGTCTCGTCCTTGGTGATGGTCACGCGGCGGGCGGTGCCCAGCACGTCCAGGCCGGACTGGTCGAGCTTGAGGCCGACCTCCTCGGAGATGACGGTGGCACCGGTCAGGGTGGCCAGGTCGCCGAGGATGGCCTTGCGGCGGTCGCCGAAGCCCGGGGCCTTGACGGCCACGGCGTTGAAGGTGCCACGGATCTTGTTCACCACGAGGGTGGAGAGCGCCTCGCCGTCCACGTCCTCGGCGATGATCAGCAGCGGCTTGGAGGCGCCGCCCTGCAGGATCTTCTCCAGCAGCGGGAGCAGCTCCTGGATGGAGGAGATCTTGCCCTGGTTGATCAGGATGTACGGGTCCTCCAGGACCGCCTCCTGACGCTCCGCGTCGGTGACGAAGTACGGCGAGAGGTAGCCCTTGTCGAACTGCATGCCCTCGGTGAAGTCCAGCTCCACGCCGAAGGTGTTCGACTCCTCGACGGTGATGACACCGTCCTTGCCGACCTTGTCGATCGCCTCGGCGATCAGCTCGCCGACCTGGGTGTCCTGCGCGGAGAGCGAGGCGACGGCGGCGACGTCGTCCTTGCCCTCGATCTCGCGGGCGCTGGCGAGCAGGTACTCGGAGACGGCGGCGACGGCCTTGTCGATGCCCTTCTTCAGGGCGGCCGGGCCGGCACCGGCGGCGACGTTGCGCAGACCCTCGTTGACCAGGGCCTGGGCGAGCACGGTGGCGGTGGTGGTGCCGTCACCCGCGACGTCGTTGGTCTTGGTGGCGACCTCCTTGACCAGCTGCGCGCCGAGGTTCTCGTACGGGTCGTCGAGCTCGACCTCGCGGGCGATGGTCACACCGTCGTTGGTGATGGTGGGGGCGCCGAACTTCTTGTCGATGACGACGTTGCGGCCCTTGGGGCCGATGGTCACCTTGACGGTGTCGGCCAGCTTGTTGACACCGCGCTCCAGCGAGCGGCGGGCGTCCTCGTCGAACTGCAGGATCTTCGCCATGGTTCCGTTTCCTAGGGTTTCTGCGTACGTGAGCCAACAACCGCGCCCCGGGCCCCTGTCAGTGCTGACACGGATCCGGGGCGGGCTGGTTTCGTCTTACTTCTCGACGATCGCGAGGACGTCGCGGGCCGAGAGGACCAGGTACTCCTGGCCGTTGTACTTGACCTCGGTGCCGCCGTACTTCGAGTACAGGACGACATCGCCGACGGTCACGTCGAGCGGAAGACGCTGGCCGTCCTCGAAGCGACCCGGGCCGACGGCCAGGACGACGCCCTCCTGGGGCTTCTCCTTGGCGGTGTCCGGGATAACCAGGCCGGAGGCCGTGGTGGTCTCGGCGTCGAGCGGCTGGACCACGATGCGGTCCTCGAGCGGCTTGATGGCAACCTTGCTGCTGGCGGTCACGTCCGAGCTCCCCTTCGGAGATTACGGGGTTGTTCTACAGGTCGGTGGCGATTCCTGCGGGCCTGCCGTCGCGGGGGTCAGACACGCTTCATCGCGTTAGCACTCACCCGGTGGGGAGTGCCAGGAACGACCATAGGCGGCCGTTAGCACTCAGTCAACCAGAGTGCCAACGGCGTGGCTCCGTGTTCCGCGAAACCCGGTCACGGCGCCCGAGTGGACGCACTCGTGCGCGAACCCCGGCGGCCGGAACACCGACCTGCCGTGTCGACTTCTACCAGGACCGGACCCGCCGGGGGGCCCGACGTGGCGATCACCCCGGCCCTGTTCGCCGTGAGCGTGATCGCCGCCGCGGTGACGGCCGGCGCGGGTCTCCTCCGGCTGCCCGGCCACACCGACCGGATGCCGGACTCGGCCCCGCGGCCCGAGCCGAGCGGGGCTCCGCTCCGGTGGATCCCCGCCGCACTCGTAGCCCCGGTACTGCTGGCCCTCGGGGCCGTGCTCCGCCGCCACCGTGCATTTCGTCCTCGCGGCCGTACCGGTCCGCGGGCGGCGGTGTCACCGCAGCAGCAACACGTGCGACCGAGCCGACCCGCGGGCCCGGCCGCCGCCGTCGCCGCGGCCGGCGACCCTCCGCGGCCGACCTGCGAACCCCGCCGAACGGGGAGAATGATCCCGTGGAGATCGAATCGTTCCGGGCCCTGCTGACCGACGAGGGCCAGGCGCTGCTGGCCGAGCTGCGCGACTTCAAGGCCGGCGAGGAACTGGCGCTGGCCACCCGGCTGCGCCGCGAGCACCCCGCCCCGCTGGTGTCCGCCGCGCTGGCCCAGGCGCAGCTGCGGCAGCGGGCCAGGGCGAAGTTCGGCGACCAGGCGGACGAGCTGTACTTCACCCCCAACGGTGTCGAACAGGCGACCCGCCGCAGTGTGGCCGAGTGGCGCGCGCAGCGCTTCGCCGCGCTGGGCGTGCGCCGCCTGGCCGACCTGTGCTGCGGGATCGGCGGCGACGCGATCGCCCTGGCCCGGGTCGGGATCGCCGTGCTCGCGGTCGACCGCGATCCGCTGACCTGCGCCGTCGCCGAGGCGAACGCCGCCGCGCTGGGACTGGCCGAGCTGATCGAGGTGCGCTGCGCGGACGTCACCGAGGTGGACGTGACCGGGTACGACGCGGTCTTCACCGACCCGGCGCGCCGCACCGCGCGTGGCCGGGTGTTCGATCCCGAGGCGTACTCGCCGCCGCTCTCCTGGGCAATCGAGGCCGCCCGCCGCACGCCGTTCGGGGCGCTCAAGGTCGCCCCCGGCATCCCGCACGAGCTGGTGCCGGACGGCGCCGAGGCCGAGTGGGTCTCGGACCACGGCGAGGTGAAGGAGGCCGCGCTCTGGTTCGGCACGCGCGCCGACCGGCCGCACCGGGCCACGCTGCTGCCGGGCGACCGCACGCTCACCGGTGGTCTGCTGCCGGACCCGCCGGCCGGTCCGGTCGGCCGCTACCTGTACGAGCCGGACGGCGCGGTGATCCGGGCCCACCTGGTCGCCGAGGTGGCCGAGCAGATCGGCGGGCGGCTGATCGACCCGATGATCGCCTACCTGACCTCGGACCGGCTGGTGCCCACCCCGTACGCGCACGCCTACGAGATCAGCGACGTGCTGCCGTTCAACGTGAAGAAGCTGAAGGCCCTGCTGCGCGAGCGCGGGGTCGGCACCGTGGTGATCAAGAAGCGCGGCATCGGCATCACCCCCGAGGAGCTGCGCCGCCAGCTCAAGCCCAGCGGCCCGAACGAGCTGACGGTGATCCTCAGCCGCACCGACCACGGCCCGCTGATGATGCTCGGCCGGCCCGTGACGGCGGATCAGCCGGCGGGCGCCTGGATGTAGTCCTCGAGCCGGGCGACCGCGAAGCCCTGCTCCTGGATCCGGCTGAGCAGCTCGCCGAACATCTGGGTCATGGTCTCGCCCTTGAGCTCCGACGGGCCGCGGAAGTGGGCGAGGATGATGTCGCCGGGCTTCAGCTTCTTGTCGCTGGACTGGTACTGCATGTCGTGTATCTGCATCGACTCGCGCCACAGCACCACGCCGCGCGGGCCGCACTCCTGCACGGCGGTGTTGAGGCTCTCGGTCTTCGCGCCGTCCCCGAACGGCGGACGGAAGAGCAGCGGCGCCTTGCCGTACTGCTGGGTGAGCGCCGCCTGGTCGTCGCAGACCTCGGACTTCTGCCTGGCCGCCGATATCTTGCTCATCTGCGGGTGGTCCACGGTGTGGTTCTGGATGTGGTTGCCGAGGGCCTGCAGCGGCTTGAAGTAGCCGTAGTCGTTCTTGATTATGTCCTTGGTCAGGAACATCGAGATCGGCACCTTGAGGTCGGTGAGCATCTCGACGAACCTGGGGTCCTTCTCCGCACCGTCGTCGATGGTGACGAAGACGACCTTGTCCTTGGTCGGGACCTCGCTGAAGACCGGGACCGGCCCCTTGGCGGTGAGCTTGATCGGCTTGTCGGCCGGCGCGGCGGGCGCCTCGGGCAGCGGCTTGAGCTTCCACTTCTCCCAGGCCGCGGCGTCGGCCTGGGGGGCCGCCGAGGAGGCCGGGGCCTGCGGGGAGGCGGAGTTCTGCGGTGCCCCGCCCGCCGGGCCCTGGGGCGCCGCCGCGCTCTTGCCGCCCCCGCCGCCGCTGCCGCAACCGGTCAGCGCCACCAGCAGCACCGCAGCCCCGGCCGCGTACGTCCTGAAGTTCCTCACCGAACCGCGCTCCCGTATTCGTGTATCGAACACTTATCGGGACGTCAGGCTATTCCACGCGGTTGCCGCGGTCATTCCAGGTGACTGCTGGTGAAGCTCCACCGGTGCACCGGACGGGACAGCAGCTCGGCGGGCGGGTCGGGGACCGGGACCGGCCCGGCCGTCCACCAGGTGATCAGCAGCACCCGGTCCCCGTCCGCGGTGAACACCTCGGTCCGTTCCAGGCCGGCCGAGCCGCGCAGGGCGGGCAGGGCGGTCTCGAGCGCCCAGCGGTGCAGCTCGCCGCCCCGGCCCTCGACCGCGCGGGCCTCCCACATCGCGGCGAGGGTCATGACCGCAGGGCCTCGTGCGCGGCGGAGTGCAGATCGGTGTGCGGCACCGAGACCTCGGTGACCGGCAGCGAGGAGTCCGCCGAAAGGTCGAAGGAGGACGGTGCCCGGTCCCGCCAGACCATCTCGGCACCGAGCGCGGCGACCATCGCGCCGTTGTCGGTGCACAGGCCGGGCCGCGGCACCCGCAGCACGATGCCGGCCTTGTCGCAGCGCTGCTGGGCCATCTCGCGCAGCCGCGAGTTCGCCGCCACGCCGCCGCCGATCATCAGGTGGTCGACACCGTTGGCCTTGCACGCCTTGACGGCCTTGCGGGTGAGCACGTCGGTGACGGCCTCCTGGAAGGAGGCGGCGACATCGGCGATCGGCACCTCCTCCCCCGCCCGGCGCCTGGCCTCGACCCAGCGGGCCACGGCGGTCTTCAGGCCGGAGAAGGAGAAGTCGTACTCGGGGTCCTTGGCACCGCTGAGGCCGCGCGGGAAGGCGATCGCCTTCGGGTCGCCCTCGCGGGCCCTGCGGTCCACCACCGGTCCGCCGGGGAAGCCGAGACCGAGCACCCGGGCCACCTTGTCGAAGGCCTCGCCCGCCGCGTCGTCGATGGTCGCGCCGAGCGGGCGGACGTCGGTGGTGATGTCCTCGCTGAGCAGCAGCGAGGAGTGCCCGCCGGAGACCAGCAGGGCCATCGTGGGCTGCGGCAGACGGCCGTGCTCCAGCTGGTCCACGCAGATGTGCGAGGCCAGGTGGTTGACCCCGTACAGCGGCTTGTCCAGCGCCCAGGCGTACGCCTTCGCGGCGCTCACCCCGACCAGCAGCGCACCGGCCAGGCCAGGACCCGCGGTGACGGCGATGCCGTCCAGGTCGGCGGCCTTGATCCCGGCGGTGTCCAGGGCGCGCTGGATGGTCGGGACCATCGCCTCCAGGTGCGCCCGGCTGGCGATCTCGGGGACGACGCCGCCGTAGCGGGCGTGGTCGTTGACGCTGGAGGCGACCGCGTCGGCCAGCAGGGTGGTGCCCCGCACGATGCCGACGCCGGTCTCGTCACAGGAGGTCTCGATGCCGAGGACGAGCGGTTCGTCAGCCATGATCGGGTTCCTTCACGTCGTGCTGCGGGACGTCCTGCTGCGGGGCGTCCTCCTGCGGGTTGTCGAGGCGCATGACCAGTGCGTCCACGTTGGCGGGCTGGTAGTAGCCGCGCCGGATGCCGACCGGCTCGAAACCGAAGCGCTCGTAGAGCTGCTGGGCGCGCAGGTTGTCCACCCGCACCTCCAGCAGCAGCTCGGCGCAGCCGCGCCGGGCGGCCTCGGCCACCAGGTCGGTCAGCAGGGCGGCACCGAGACCGGCACCCTGGTGCCCCGGCGCGACCGCGATGGTCTGGACATCGCCCTCGCCGGCCACGGCCATCAGACCGGCGTAGCCGACGACGGTGCCGTCCGGGGCGGTGGCGACGGTGTAGTGGCGGGTACCACCGGGGCGGGCCTCGGCCAGCTCGGACCAGTACATGCCGTGCGACCAGGCGTCCTCGGGGAAGAGCCGGAGCTCCAGTCCCATCACGGGCTCGATGTCCCACCAGCGCATCGGCCGCAGGGCCACCGCGCTGCGCCCGGCGCCGGGACGGTCGGCGAGCGTGCTGCCGGGTCGGTCGGTGAGCGAGCTCACGCCGGGAGCACCGCCTTGTACCCCGCGGGCACCTGGGCGTCCGGGCGGCGCAGGTAGAGCGGGACGCAGGGCAGCAGGTCGCGCCCGGCGGCCAGCTCGGTGACCGCGAAGTCGGCGAGCGCACCGGCCGAGACGTGCTCGGGACCGTGCGCGCCGGGGAAGGTCTCGGGGTAGAGCAGCGCACCGGCGCCGACCGAGCGCTGCTCGGGACTCAGCTCGGCGGGACGGTCCACGGCGGGCCCCTCGACCCGCGCGCCCGAGGCGTCGTACGAGGCCCAGTAGACCTCCTTGCGACGCGCGTCCGTGGCCACGGTGAACGGCCCGGTGAGGCCCTCGGTGCGGGCCTGGTGGGCGATGGCGTCCAGGGTGCAGACGCCGTACACGGGCAGGCCGAGGGCGTGGCCGAGCGCGGCGGCGGTGACCAGGCCGACCCGCAGGCCGGTGTACGGCCCCGGGCCGACGCCGACCGCGATGCCGGTCAGCCGGTGCTTGTCGACGCCTGCGGTGCGCAGCACCTGGTCCACGGCAGGGAGCAGCAGCTCACCGTGCCTTCTGGCGTCGACCTGGAAGGTCTCGGCGAGGACGGCCGTGCCGTCGTGGACGGCGGCGGTGACGGCGGGGGTTGCGGTGTCGAACGCGAGCAGCAGCACGGGGTCAAGGTTAGAGGGTCGCCGGAGTCGGTATTTCGTACTGGTCCGGAACACACGTCCGGATCGGTCCTGCCCGGCCCGGCGGACCTGGCACGATGGGCCGGGACAGCACGAGGCGGCGATCGGAGCACACGTGGCGGGCACGCGTCCTGGATTGGTGGTCACCGGTCTGACCGTCGGCGCCCTGGCGGTGATCGGCCTGCTGGCGTTCCAGGCCGACGGTGCGCAGAGCCGGGCCCTCGCGGCGAAGCCCTCGGCGAGCGGCAGCAGCACCGGCGGCGGCCCCTCGACCGCCCCGACCACCGGCGCCGACCAGGCCCCGCCCCAGCTGCCCGCCGCCTCCGGCACCGGCCGCCGGGTGGTGTACTCGCTCGGCAGCCACGCGGTCTGGCTGGTGGACCCGAAGAAGACCCCGCCGGTGCAGGCCGCCTTCAGGGTCACCCCGGGCACCGCGGACCCGACCGCCGGGGACTACACCGTCTACAGCCGTACCGCCACGACCACCGGCACCGACGGGCTCCGGATCGAGCACGTGGTGCGGTTCGCCCAGCAGAACGGCACCGTCTTCGGCTTCAGCGCCGCCGTGGACACCCCGAGCGCCTCCCCGGCCCCCACGGCCCCGCCCACGGACCCGTCCAAGCCCAGGACCGGCGGCATCCGCTCCGCCCGCACCGACGGCCAGACCCTCTGGGACTTCGCCCCGTCCGGCACCAAGGTCGTCGTCGTCCCCTGAGCGCACTCACCGGCTGATCGCCCCACGGGCCGGTCGAACGGGGGTCGCTCCGGCAGGCACCCGGTCACCCGCACGCCACCCCGCAGGCCCGGCGCACCCGGCCCGGTCGCAGACGTCACCCGCCGTCCGGTCCGACCGCTCGCGCCCCGGGTGGGAACAGGTCGGCAGCCCCCGTGCCCGCAGCGGAACTCAGGCGGCTCTCGGCGGTGCGGCGGGCGGCTCGGTGTCCGCCTCCGGGGCCGGCGGGGTCGACACGGCCGCGGCGGCCGCGCAGGCGGCCAGCAGTGCGCGCATCGGGACCGCTCGGGCCTCCTCGGCCGGACGGGGCGCCTCGGCCCGCGGACGCGGGGCGGGCTTGGCGGCGGGGGTGGTGCTCTGCATGGCGCCTCCCTAGTTAGGCAGACCTAACCGCGACACCATCCCACCACGTCGGACCACCCGACCGCAACACTTTGCCGACGTCCTGTCGGAAAGCTCCCTCGTTCGTGCGACGGGCTTCATCCGATCCGGTGGTGGATCCGGCCCGGCTGGGCCGATCGGGCTACGCGGGCTCGACCGCCAGCACCGCGAGGTCGACCTCGGCCCAGCGCCCGCCGATGCCGGTCAGCGTCACCTGGCGCGGGTCCGAGTCGTCCTCGGCCGAGGCGGCGTCGCCGATCGCCCGCTCGATCCGGACTTCGAGCCGGTCCTCGGTCAGCTGCTCGACCTTGCCCTCGCCCCACTCGACCACGACCACCGACTCGGGCAGCGAGACGTCCAGGTCGAGATCCTCCATCTCGTCCAGGCCGCCGCCCAGCCGGTAGGCGTCCACGTGCACCAGTGCGGGGCCGCCGGTCAGCGAGGGGTGCACCCGGGCGATCACGAAGGTCGGCGAGGTGACCGCCCCCCGCACTCCGAGCCCCTCGCCGAGGCCCCGGGTCAGCGTGGTCTTCCCGGCGCCCAGCTCGCCGGAGAGCAGCACCAGGTCACCTGCCCTGAGCAGGGCGGCGAGTTCCCGGCCGAGCCGGTTCATCCGCTCGGGCGAGGCAACGGTGATGGCGGTCTGCGAACCCATCGGGGTCACGGTGTCCTTCCGGGGAGTGGTCGTGCGTCGGGCCGGGACGGGTCCGGTCGGATCCGGTCCGGTCCGGGCCGCGGTTCATGCTTCGGGGCTGCCGTCCGCCCCTGCCAGGTCGCGTACGGCCGGCGGCAGCGGTGCCGCACCGACGTGCTCGACGGCCTGCCGGAGCAGGGCGGCGAGCCGCTGGTCCACCAGCTCGGGGCGTTCCAGCATCACCAGGTGACCCGCGTCCTGGACGAGCACCAGCTCCGCGTCGGGCAGCTCGCGGGCGATCGTCTCGCTGTGCTCGGGCGGGGTGAGCAGATCCTTGGTGCCGGCCAGGACGAGGGTCGGGACGGCGCGCAGGGTGGCGAGCGCGGCAGTCTTCTCGTGGGCGCTGAAGGCCGGGTAGAACTCGGCGACCACGTCGATCGGGGTGGCGTCCAGCAGTTGCTCGGCGAACCGGACCACGGCCGGGTCCACGTCCTTGGTCCCGAACGAGAACCTGCGGTACAGCACACTCGTCAGGTCCGCGCCGAGCCGGCGGGTGGCCTCCACCAGTTCGACCTGGCGGCCGAGCAGCCGCACCACCCCGGGGGCGAGACGGCGCAGCAGTTTGGCACCGGCCGCGGGCAGCCCGAGGGTGACGGAGTCCCAGTCGCCGGCCAGGGTGCCGATCAGGGCGACCGCGGCCACCCTGCCCGCGCCCTCGGCCGCCCCCGCGCCGAACAGCTCGGGGTGCTGGTCGGCCAGGGCCATCACGGTCATGCCGCCCATCGAGTGGCCGACCAGCACGATCGGGCCCTCGGGGGCGACCGCGTCGATGACGGCCTTGAGGTCGCCGCCCAGCTGGTCGATCGAGGCGAGCTCCCCGTTCAGGTAGGACCGGGAGCGCTCGGAGCGGCCGTGGCTGCGCTGGTCCCAGAAGACCAGCCGCATGCCCTCGCGCAGCGCGGCGCGCTGGAAGTGCCAGCTGTCCTGGGCGAGGCAGTAGCCGTGGCAGAAGATCACGGTCAGTGGGGGCCGCGACTGGTGGACGGCTCCGAAGCTGCGGCGGTTGGCCGCCCCCACCAGCGCGCCCGAGCCCGCCAGCAGCCCGGGCAGGCCGGTCCGGTCGACCTGGCCCTCACCGCGCTTGCGGGTGAACCAGCCGCGCCCGGTCCGGTTCTCCTCCGGGTGCACCTGGACCGGGTCCGGCCAGCCGGTGCCGTCCAGTTCCACGTACAGCTGGGTGCCGTCCGGGGCGGTCACGGTGTGCGGGCGGCCGCGCAGCGAACCGTACGGTGCGGCGGCGTCCAGCTCCTGGCGCGCCCGGCGGCGCATGGTGCGGCCGACCGTCAGGCGCTCTATCGCCACGCCGGCGGCGGCACCGGCCGCGACCACGCCGACCGAGATGCCGATCAGACCGGCCCGGCTCACCCCGGCCGAGGCCGACTCGGCGGCCTTCGCGACCTTCGCCACGGCGGCCACCGGGCTGCTGCCGGTCGGCTCGCTCACGGCCGCGGACCCGGTCCCTGTGAGCCGCCCACGTACCGGCGGGGCACCCGGGCACCGATCCGGGTGACGATCTCGTACGCGATGGTGCCGCTGGCCAGGGCCCAGTCCTCGGCCGTCGGCTCGCCGCGCTCGCCGGTGCCGAAGACCAGGACCTCCTCGCCGGCCTCGGGCGTGTCGCCGCCCAGGTCCACCACGAACTGGTCCATCGCGACCCGGCCCGCGGCCGTCCGCCACTTGCCGCCGATCTGCACCGGGCCGGCCCCGCTGGCGTGGCGCGGGATGCCGTCGGCGTACCCGACCGGGACCAGGCCCAGGGTGGTCTCGCCGGGGGTCGTGTAGTGGTGCCCGTAGCTGACGCCGTGGCCGCCGGGGACCGACTTCACCAGCGCGAGCCTGGTCGTCAGCGCCATCACCGGGCGCAGCCCGAAGTCGGCCGGCGAGCCGACCTCGGGGACCGGGGACACCCCGTACATCGCCAGGCCGGTACGGACCATGTCGTAGTGCGACTGCGGGAGCAGCAGGGTCGCCGGGGAGTTGGCGATGTGCCGCACCTCCGGTCGGAGCCCGGCGTCCTCGGCATGGGCCAGCGCGGCGGAGAAGGCGTCCAGCTGGGCCTGGATCGACGGGTGGCCCGGTTCGTCCGCCGCGGCGAAGTGCGACCAGATGCCGACCACTTCGAGCAGGCCCTCGGCCTCGGCCTGCAGCAGCCGTCCGACCAGTTCCGGCCAGTCGCGCGGCTGGCAGCCGTTGCGGCCCAGGCCGGTGTCGGCCTTCAGGTGCACCCGGGCGCTGATCCCGGTCGCGCGGACCGCCGCCAGCAGCTCGTCCAGGGCCCACTGGCCGCTGACCGAGACGTCCAGCTGGGCGCGGAGCGCCTGCTGCCAGGGGCCGCCGGGAGTCCAGAGCCAGCACAGCACGCGCGCCCGGTCCGGACCGATCCCGGCCGCGCGCAGCGCCAGCGCCTCCTCCGGCGTGGCCGTGCCCAGCCAGGTCACGCCCGCCGCGACGGCCTCCCGGGCACACTGAACCGCGCCGTGGCCGTAGGCGTCCGCCTTGACCACCGCCATCAGCGCAGGGCCGCCGGTACGGTCCCGCAGCGCGGCCAGATTCCCGCGCAGGGCGGCCAGATCGATGGTCGCCTCGACCCGGGCCCCGTGCGTGAGGAGGGCCGGACCGGTCGTGTTCGCAGTTGTCATCGCGTATCAGTCTCCCAGACCCGCGCGGCGCCTCCGCCGAACCCCTGGTCGACGCGGCGGCAGAACCCCTGAAGACGCCTCCGGAACCCTTCGAGGTTCCCGGAGGACGCACGGTCCCGGCAGCGCGGGGAACCGCGGGAAACACCGCCGTCACCGACGGGAGGACCGACCGGATGCCCGCCCGTCCTCGCCCCGACCGCTGGCTCCCTGCCACCCGGCCACCGGGTCCCGAGCCACCCGGCCGACCGGCCAGCACACCGCCGGGGCCGCCGGGGCCCAGGTGACCCGCCACGCCGGTACCGGGCCGCCCCCTCGGTCGGGAGAGCCGAGGGCGCTGCTGGGCGGAGGGCTAGTCGCGTCCCCGCGCGGCTGCCCGGACGGTCCGCCAGGCGGCGGGAAGGGCGGCGGCGACGTCCAGAGCGGTGGCCGGGGCGCCGCCCTCGGCGGCCTCGCGGCCGGCCAGCCCGTGCAGGTAGGCGGCGGCCGAGGCGGCGTCGAGCGGGCCGAGGCCGGCGGCGAGCAGCGAGCCCGCCAGGCCGGAGAGCACGTCGCCGCTGCCCGCCGTGGCCAGCCACGGTGTCCCGGTCGGGTTCACCCGTACGTCGCCCTCGGGCGTGGCGATCACCGTCGTGGAGCCCTTGAGCAGCACCGTCGCCCCGTACGCCTCGGCCAGCCGGCGCGCGGTGGCCAGCCGGGCCGCGGCCAGCTCCTGCGCTGCGGGCGGCGCGGCCCGCTCCGCGGAAGCGCGCGCCGTCGGACCACCGGCTCCGCCGGCGCCCCCCGGACCCGCCCCCGCCAGCAGCCGGGCGGCCTCGCCCGTGTGCGGGGTGAGCACGGTGGGCGCGGTACGTCCGGCCAGGGCGGCCGGGCCGAGGCGGGCCAGTTCGGTCAGGCCGTCCGCGTCGACCAGGACCGGGACCTGCCCGGCCAGCGCCTCCTCCAGCGCCCGGGCGGCTCCGTCGCCGGAGCCGGGCCCGACCACCCAGGCCTGCACCCGCCCGGCCCCGGCCGGCGATCCCTCGGTGACCAGCGTCTCGGGAAAGCGCCGCACCACCTCCTCGGCCGCCGTGCCCACGTACCGCACCGCGCCCGCACCGCCCCGCAGCGCCCCGGCCACCGCCAGCAGCGCCGCCCCCGGGTAGCGCGCCGATCCCGCCGCGACCCCGACGACGCCCCGCCGGTACTTGTCGCTCTCCGCCGACGGCACCGGAAGCAGTGCGGCCAGATCCGCGTGCTGGAGGACCGTCACGGCGGGCCGGGGCAGTTCCAGACCGATGTCCACCAGCTGGAGCGCGCCCACGTACGAGGCGGCGGGGTCGATCAGCAGCCCCGGTTTGTAGGTGCCGAAGCACACCGTCACGTCCGCCCGCAGCGCGACGCCGGGCACCTCGCCGCTGTCGGGGTCGACTCCGCTCGGGACATCGACGGCGACCACCGCACCCCGCCGCCCGGCGGTCGCGTACGGCTGCGCCTCGGGCCGCAGCCCGCCCCGGCCGCCGATGCCGACGATCCCGTCGAGCACCAGGTCGGCCCGTTCGAAGGCCCGCTGATCGGACGTCACCCGGCCGCCCGCCGCCCGCAGCGCGGCCAGGCCGCCCGCGTGGACCCGTTCGGGTGAGAGCAGGATCGCGCTGACCGCCGCGCCGCGCCCGGCCAGCCGGGCGCCCGCGTACAGCGCGTCGCCGCCGTTGTCCCCGCTGCCCGCGAGCACCACCACCCGGCTGCCGTACACCCGTCCGAGCAACCGGGCGCAGGTCGCGGCCAGTCCGGCGGCGGCCCGCTGCATCAGGGTGCCGTCGGGCAGCCGGGCCATCAGCTCGGCCTCCGCCGCGCGTACCTGCTCGACCGTGTGTGCGTGGCGCACGGTGCCCTCCCCGGGGTCAGCCTTCGGCGATCACTACCGCCGACGCTACGCCCGCGTCGTGGCTGAGCGATACGTGCCACGACGTCACGCCCAGCTCCGCCGCCCGGGCCGCGACCGTACCGGTCACCCGCAGTACGGGGCGCCCGGACTCCTCGGTGTGCACCTCGGCGTCCGTCCAGCGCAGCCCGGCGGGTGCACCGAGCGCCTTGGCCAGCGCCTCCTTGGCGGCGAAACGCGCTGCCAGCGAGGCCGCGCCGCGGCGCTCTCCGGACGGCAGCAGCAGCTCGGCCTCGGTGAACAGCCGTCCGGCCGTGCCCGGCGTCCGCGCCAGTGCGGCCCCGAAGCGCTCGATCGCCGCGACGTCGATCCCGACCCCGATGATCACCCCGGCAACTCCTTACGCGATCTCCCACATGGAACGGCGGGTCACTGGAAAGGATTGCAGTCACATCCGCACCAGGCAGAGGGAAGCACCCATGGCGAAGATCAAGGGTCAGGTCAAGTGGTTCAACGAGTCCAAGGGGTTCGGCTTCATCAGCCCCGCTGACGGCAGCAAGGACGTGTTCGTCCACTTCAGCGCCATTCAGGGCAACGGCTTCAAGACCCTTGCGGAGGGCCAGGACGTGGAGTTCGAGATCCAGGAGGGCCAGAAGGGCCCGTCGGCCGCCAACGTGACGGCGGTCTGACCCGCACACGCGAAGGCCCGCCCTCCCCGGGGAACCGGGGAGGGCGGGCCCACGGCCGTGCCTGCTACTCCACCGTGACCGACTTGGCCAGGTTGCGCGGCTGGTCCACCTCGTGGCCCTTGGCGGTGGCCAGCTCGCAGGCGAAGACCTGGAGCGGAACGGTCGACACCAGCGGCTGCAGCAGGGTCGGGGTGGCCGGGATGCGGATCAGGTGGTCGGCGTACGGCACGACCGCCTCGTCACCCTCCTCGGCGATCACGATCGTGCGGGCGCCACGGGCCCGGATCTCCTGGATGTTGGAGACGATCTTGTCGTGCAGGATCGAGCGCCCACGCGGGGACGGCACGACCACGACGACCGGCAGACCCTCCTCGATCAGCGCGATCGGGCCGTGCTTGAGCTCGCCCGCCGCGAAGCCCTCGGCGTGCATGTACGCCAGCTCCTTGAGCTTGAGCGCACCCTCCAGGGCCACCGGGAAACCGACGTGGCGGCCGAGGAACAGCACCGACTTGGCGTCGGCCAGCGAGCGGGCCAGCTCGCGCACCGGCTCCATGGTCTCCAGCACCTGCTCCACCTGCTTCGGCGCGTCGCCGAGCTCGCGGATGATGTCGAAGATCTCGTCGCCCCACTTGGTGCCGCGCACCTGGCCGAGGTAGAGCGCGACCAGGTAGCAGGCCACCAGCTGGGTCAGGAACGCCTTGGTCGACGCGACCGCGACCTCGGGACCGGCGTGCGTGTACAGCACCGCGTCCGACTCGCGCGGGATGGTCGAGCCGTTGGTGTTGCAGATCGCCAGCACCTTGGCGCCCTGCTCACGCGCGTGGCGCAGCGCCATCAGGGTGTCCATGGTCTCGCCGGACTGCGAGATCGCGACGACCAGGGTGCGGTCGTCCATGATCGGGTCGCGGTAGCGGAACTCCGAGGCGACCTCGACCTCGCACGGGATGCGGGTCCAGTGCTCGATCGCGTACTTGGCGATCATGCCCGCGTGGTAAGCGGTACCGCACGCGACGATGACGACCTTGTCGATCTCGCGCAGCACGGAGTCGGAGATCCGCAGCTCGTCCAGGGTCAGCCGGCCGTCGGTGCCGATCCGGCCGAGCAGGGTGTCGGCGACGGCCTTCGGCTGCTCGGCGATCTCCTTGAGCATGAAGTAGTCGTAGCCGCCCTTCTCGGCGGCGGAGGCGTCCCAGTCGACGTGGTACTCGCGCACCTCGGCCGGGGTGCCGTCGAAGTTGGTGACGGTCACGCCCTCGCGGCGCAGCTCGACGACCTGGTCCTGGCCCAGCTCGATCGCCTCGCGGGTGTGCGCGATGAAGGCGGCGACGTCGGAGGCCAGGAAGTTCTCGCCCTCGCCGCGGCCGACCACCAGCGGGGAGTTGCGGCGGGCGCCGACCACCACGTCCGGGGCGTCCGCGTGCACCGCGACCAGGGTGAACGCGCCGTCCAGCTGGCGGCAGACGGCCCGCATGGCCTCGGCCAGGTCACCGTCGTAGGCCTCGGCCAGCAGGTGGGCGACCACCTCGGTGTCGGTCTCCGAGCGCAGGGTGTGGCCGCGCTCGGCGATCGCCGCACGCAGCTGGGCGAAGTTCTCGATGATGCCGTTGTGGACGACGGCGACCTTCTGGAGGTCGTCCAGGTGAGGGTGGGCATTGGCGTCGGTCGGGCCGCCGTGGGTGGCCCAACGGGTGTGACCGATGCCGGTGGTGCCGCCGGGCAGCGGCGTCTCGGCGAGAGACTTCTGAAGGTTGGCGAGCTTCCCGGCCCGCTTGTCGGTGGCGAGGCTCCACTGCCCGTCGGCGCCTCGGGTCTGCAGGGCCACACCGGCGGAGTCGTACCCTCGGTACTCCAGCCGCTGCAGTCCGGCGATCACTACGTCGAGGGCCGTCTGAGACCCCACATATCCAACAATTCCGCACATGTGAGCCAGCATAAGCGTGGCGGCGTTCGGCCTATAAACGCCGGTCGGCGACCACCCGTGACCGACACCACACCACCCAGGTGGTCCACGACCGCTCACAATGGAGCATGTGCTGACCGAACTCTGTACGCGGGGCGCCCCCACGCCGACCCCTTCCCCGTACGTGGATCTGGACCGGGCCGAGTGGAGCGCCCTGCGCGAGCGCACGCCGCTGCCGCTGACCGCCGCGGAGGTCGAGCGACTCCGCGGCCTGGGCACGGCACTCGACCTGGACGAGGTCAGGGACGTCTACCTGCCGCTCTCCCGGCTGCTCAACCTCTACATCCACGCCACGCACGAACTGCGCGGCGCGCTGGGCACGTTCCTGGACACCTCGGACACCGAGCGCATCCGCACCCCGTTCGTGATCGGGGTGGCGGGCTCGGTCGCGGTCGGCAAGTCCACCACCGCCCGGCTGCTGCAGGCACTGCTCGCCCGCTGGCCGGAGCACCCCCGGGTCGAGCTGGTCACCACCGACGGCTTCCTGCTCCCCAACGCCGAGCTGCGCCGCCGCGGCCTGATGGCCCGCAAGGGCTTCCCGGAGTCGTACGACCGCCGGGCGCTGATGCGCTTCGTGGCGGACGTGAAGGCCGGCAAGGAGCGGGTCTCCGCGCCGGTGTACTCGCACCTGGTCTACGACATCGTGCCGGAGATGCGGCTCACCGTGGAGCGCCCGGACATCCTGATCGTCGAGGGCCTGAACGTGCTCCAGCCCGCCCTGCCGGGCACCGACGGCCGCACCCGGCTCGCGGTGGCCGACTACTTCGACTTCTCGATCTACGTGGACGCCCGTACCGACGACATCGAGACCTGGTACCTGGACCGGTTCAGGAAGCTGCGCGACACCGCCTTCCAGGACCCCAACTCCTACTTCCGGCGCTTCACCGAAGTGCCCGAGGAGGAGGCGATGGAGTACGGCCGCCAGGTCTGGCGCACCATCAACAAGCCGAACCTGGTGGAGAACGTCCTGCCCACCCGCGGCCGGGCCACCCTGGTCCTGCAGAAGGGCCCGGACCACAAGGTCCGCCGGGCACTGCTGCGCAAGCTCTGACGAACGCTCAGCAGCCCCCCGCCCGGTGGACGGGGGGCTGCTGACCGGCATTCAGCCCGGGTTGACGCCCGCTCAGCCGAGGTGGGTGCGGACGGCTTCGGCGAGCTCCTCGGCAACCGCCTTGGCCTGCACCGCGTCGGCCGCCTCGACCATCACCCGGACCAGCGGCTCGGTGCCCGAGGGGCGCAGCAGCACCCGGCCGGTGTCACCCAGCTCGGTCTCGGCCTCCTTGACCGCCTGCGAGAGCTCCACCGAGGTGGTCACCCGGGTCCGGTCCACGCCCTTGACGTTGATCAGGACCTGCGGCAGCCGGGTCATCACCGCGGCCAGGTCGGCCAGCGGCTGCTTGGTGGCCGCCAGGCGGGCGCCGAGCATCAGACCGGTCAGCGTGCCGTCGCCGGTGGTGGCGTGGTCCAGCAGGATGACGTGCCCGGACTGCTCGCCGCCCAGCGCGTAGCCCTCCGCCTTCATCGCCTCCAGCACGTACCGGTCGCCGACCGCGGTCTCGACCAGGTCGATGCCCTCGCGCTGCATCGCCTGCTTGAAGCCCAGGTTGGACATCACGGTGGCGACGGCGGTGTTGCGGCGCAGCGTGCCGGCCTCCTTCATGGCGACCGCGAGGATGGCGATGATCTGGTCGCCGTCCACCTCGTTGCCGTCCGCGTCGGCCGCCAGGCAGCGGTCGGCGTCGCCGTCCAGGGCGATGCCGAGGTCGGCCCGGTGCTCCTGCATCGCGGCGCGCAGCTTGTCCAGGTGGGTCGAGCCGACGCCGTCGTTGATGTTGAGGCCGGTCGGCTCGGTGCCCAGGGTGTGCACGACCTCGGCGCCCGCGCGGGCGAAGGCCTCGGGGGCGACCCGGGCGGCCGCGCCGTGGGCGCCGTCGATGACGACCTTGATGCCGTCCAGGCGGTTCGGCAGTACGCCGATCAGGTGGGCGACGTACCGGTCGAAGCCCTCGGTGTACTGGCGGACCCGGCCGACGGCCTCGCCGGTCGGGCGGCTCCAGTTCTCGTCACCGACGCCGTAGCGGGCGTAGTGCGCCTCGATGGCGTCCTCGATGGCGTCGTCCAGCTTGTGGCCGCCGCGGGCGAGGAACTTGATGCCGTTGTCCGGCATCGCGTTGTGGCTGGCCGAGAGCATCACGCCGAAGTCGGCGCCGAGCGCGCCGGTCAGGTACGCCACGGCGGGCGTCGGCAGCACGCCGACCCGCAGCACGTCCACGCCCGCGCTCGCCAGGCCGGCGATCACCGCGGCCTCCAGGAACTCACCGGACGCACGCGGATCGCGGCCCACCACCGCGACCGGGCGGTGCCCCTCGAAAGCCCCCGCATCGCCGAGTACGTGCGCGGCCGCCACCGACAGGCCGAGCGCCAGTTCGGCGGTCAGGCCCTCATTGGCCACACCGCGCACACCATCCGTACCGAAGAGTCGTCCCACGTTCCTGGTCCTCCGTCGCCAAAGTTACTGGCCAATTTCTCGCGGCTCCCCGGCCTCCGCACAGGCGTGAAGGGGAGAAAAGCACGACGCCCCGGAGCACACGGGGTGCTCCGGGGCGTACGACTGCACCCAAGGGTGCGAACCATCGCAGATGGTACGCCCCCCGGCGGAGGTGCTTAGCGCTTGCTGTACTGCGGGGCCTTACGGGCCTTCTTGAGACCGGCCTTCTTGCGCTCGACGGCGCGGGCGTCACGGGTCAGGAAGCCGGCCTTCTTGAGGGCGCCGCGGTTGTTGTCCACGTCGGCCTCGTTCAGGGCACGGGCGACACCGAGGCGCAGCGCGTAGGCCTGACCGGAGACGCCGCCACCCGAGATGCGGGCGACAACGTCGTAACGGCCGTCCAGCTCGAGCAGCTTGAAGGGCTCGTTGACGGTCTGCTGGTGCACCTTGTTGGGGAAGTAGTTCTCCAGGGTGCGACCGTTGATCTTCCACTGGCCGGTGCCCGGGACGATGCGCACGCGGGCGATCGCCTCCTTGCGGCGGCCGAGGCCGGCGCCGGGGACGGCCTCGCCGAAGCGGCCGGCCAGCGACTCGGAGGTGTACTCGGTCTCGGAGGTGTAGTCCTCGACGACGGTGTCGTCGAACTCGACCTCGAGGGTGTTCTCGATGGCAGTCTCGGCCACGGTGTTCCTCAGCTCCTGCTAAAAATCAGTGATGGGGTGGGGTGGCCGGAATTACTGCGCGACCTGGGTGATCTCGAACGGCACCGGCTGCTGGGCAGCGTGCGGGTGCTGGTCGCCCGAGTAGACCTTGAGCTTCGAGAGCATCTGGCGGCCCAGGCTGTTCTTGGGGATCATGCCCTTGATGGCCTTCTCGACGGCCTTCTCCGGGTTCTTGTCCAGGAGGTCGTCGTAGCGGACCGAGCGGAGACCGCCCGGGAAACCGCTGTGGCGGTAGGCCAGCTTCTGGGTCTTCTTGTTACCCGACAGGTGCACCTTGTCCGCGTTGATGATGATGACGAAGTCACCAGTGTCAACGTGCGGCGCGTAGATCGCCTTGTGCTTGCCCCGGAGGAGGTTGGCGGCCTGGGAAGCCAGGCGGCCGAGCACGACGTCGGTCGCGTCGATGACGTGCCACTGACGCTGGACGTCGCCGGGCTTGGGGCTGTACGTACGCACGGTCGTAGCCTTCGCTTTTCAGTGAGTGAGTCCTGACAGGAGCACCTGGACGAGGAGATCAGCCTGGTCCCGCTTGGACGCAATTCAAGGGGAGCCGCTGGTCGTCGGCCTGGTATCTCCGGCGTACCGACCTCTCACGTGAGATGGAGCGAGCCAATACGCACAACAAGCACCCAGCCTACCGGCCGGGCCCGTACGGGTCAAAAACGGCCCGCCCGTCGACTGCCGCCGTCCTTTCGAAGGCGCGCCCCGTACGGCGCCTGCTATCGGTCCCGCACGACCCGGGTCTCGTCCCAGACCGGCTCGGGCGCCTCGTACACCCGGCCGTCCGAGCCGAAGACCAGGAAGCGGTCGAAGGTCCTGGCGAACCAGCGGTCGTGGGTGACGCAGAGCACCGTGCCGTCGAACGCCTCCAGGCCCTCCTGGAGGGCCTCGGCGCTCTCCAGGTCGAGGTTGTCGGTGGGCTCGTCCAGCAGCAGCGCCGTCACCCCGGACAGCTCCAGCTTGAGGATCATCAGCCTGGCCTGCTGACCGCCGGAGAGCGACTCGAACCGCTGCTCCTCCTGGCGGTCCAGCTCGTAGCGGCGCAGCGCGCTCATCGCCGCCTTGCGGTCGAGCGCGTGCTCCTCCTCGATGATCGAGCGGACCGTCCGGCCGAACAGCTCCGGATGGGCGTGGGTCTGCCGGAAGTGCCCGGCGACCACGCGGGCGCCGAGCTTCCACTGGCCGGAGTGCCGCACCGACTCGTCCCCCGCCAGCAGGCGCAGGAAGTGCGACTTGCCGGAGCCGTTGGAACCCAGCACGGCCACCCGCTCGCCGTAGTAGACCTCCAGGTCGAAGGGCTGCATCAGGCCGCTGAGTTCCAGCTTCTCCAGGGTGACGGCGCGCACGCCCGTCCGGCCGCCCTTGAGCCGCATGCTGATCTTCTGCTCGCGCGGCGGCGCCTCGGGGCGGCCCGCCTCCTCGAACTTCTTGAGCCTGGTCTGCGCGGCGGCGTACCGGGAGGCCATGTCGTGGCTGATCGAGGCCGCCTGGCGCAGGGTGACCACCAGCTTCTTCAGCTTGGCGTGCTCCTCGTCCCAGCGGCGGCCGAGCTCCTCGATCCGCTCGAAGCGCTCCTTGCGGGCCTCGTGGAAGGACTCGAAGCCGGAACCGTGCACCCAGACGCTGCTGCCCGCCGCACCCGTCTCGACGCTGACGATCTTGTCGGCGCTGCGCGAGAGCAGTTCACGGTCGTGCGAGATGAACAGGACGGTCTTGGGGGTGGCCTTGAGCGCCTCCTCCAGCCAGCGCTTGCCCGGGACGTCCAGGTAGTTGTCCGGCTCGTCCAGCAGCAGCACCTCCTCGGGGCCGCGCAGCAGCGCCTCCAGGACGAGCCGCTTCTGCTCACCGCCGGAGAGGGTGTTCAGCCCGCGCCACTGCGCCTTGTCGAAGGGCATGCCGAGGGCCGCCATGGTGCAGACGTCCCAGTCGGTCTCGTAGTCGTAGCCGCCGGCGTCGGCCCAGTCGGAGAGCGCCTGGGCGTACGCCATCTGCGTCTTCTCGTCGTCCTGCGCCATCATCGCCAGCTCGGCGGCGTCCACCGCACGGGCGGCGGTGGCGATCCTCGGCGGGGCGACGGAGACCAGCAGGTCGCGCACGGAGGCGTCCGGGGCGAGCGCACCGGGAGTCTCCCGCTGGTCCTCGCGGCCGGTGGTGCCCACGAACTGGCGCATCACCCCGAGACCGCCGCTGACCGTGACCGAGCCGCCGTGCGGCTGCACGTCCCCGGCGATCATGCGCAGCAGGGTGGTCTTGCCGGCGCCGTTGGCGCCGACCAGGGCGACGTTGGCGCCCTCGCCCACCCGGAAGGACGCGTCGTCGAACAGCACCCGTCCGTCCGGCAGGTAGTACTCAAGGTGCGAAATCTCGACGTGTCCCATAGGTCGGATTTTGCTACGTCGCACCTCCCCGGCCCAAACGGATTTCGGTACCGATTCGGTATGCGGACCGGGCCGGGGTGGTGCCATGCCCTAAAATTCGCGCTTATGAGCGATGGGGCGGCAAGCACACCAGGACCGGGCGAGCAGACGGGCGAGCAGCACCCGCAGAACCCTTCTGCGGTGCCTGAGCAGGCGACACCTCCGGCATCGCCGTTCCCCGCCCACGCCCAGCCGCAGCAGCAGGCTCCGCAGCAGCCCGGCGGCTTCCCGCCGCAGGCCGTGTCACAGGTCCCCGGCTACGGCTACCCCCCGGCCCAGCCCACCTACGGCTACCCGCCCCAGGGCGGCGGCTACGGCTACCCGCCGCAGAGCGGGTACGGCTACCCGCCGCTCGCCGGCCCGGGCGAGCCGGACTGGATGGAGCTGGCCGAGCAGAACGAGGCGGCCAACCGCCGCCGCAAGCGGCTGCTGATGATCAGCGGCGGTGCGCTGGCGGTCGCCGCGGTGGTCGGGATCGTCGCCACCACCCTGGTGCTCTCCGGCAAGAAGGACGGCCCCGTGGCCGCCCCGACCTCCAGCGCGAGCCCGTCCGCCACCGACGACGGCGGCGACGACGGCACGCCGGCTCCCGCGCCGACCTCGGCCGAGGGCTTCCTGAGCCGGGTGAACACCGACACCGCTCCGCTGACGCCCAAGAGCCTGTTCGCCGACGACAAGATCACGGTCAACGGCCACCAGTACGCCCTGGCCTCGACCGACGTCACCACGACCAAGGATTGCTCCGCGGCGGTCGACCCCGACCTGGCCAAGGTCGCGAAGAGCACCGGCTGCCTGCACGTGTTCCGCGCCACGTACGTCAACGGCGCGACCGCCGTGACGCTGGCCATCGCGGACTTCCCGAGCAGCACGAGCGCCGCGAAGGCGGCCAAGGCCGCCGCCTCGATGACGGTCAAGGCGCTGGTCGAGGGCGGGAGCGCCCCGAAGTTCTGCCAGGGCGACGCCGCCTGCCGCAGCAGCCGCGACTCCTACGGCCGCTACTACATGAGCTCGCTGGCCGGCCGGGCGGACGGCAAGTCCGCGACCGCGGCGGACAAGGCCGTCCCGGTGGCCGCCCGCGACCTGGTCCGCTATGCGAACACCATCCTGGCCGCCCGGGGCAAGGCCGCCATGGACGCCGCCGGCGTCACCCCCGCGGGCTCCCCGCCCCCGGCCTCCCCGTCCGCCTCCCCCAGCAACTGACCGAAGCACTCCGGGTGCGCCGGGAACCGCGCACCCGGAGTGCCCCGGCGGCCGGACGGCAAGTCCGCGACCGCACCCCGGGCGCTTCGACCACCGTGCGGCACCGGGCGGTCACTGCCCCGGCAGGGTGCGCATCCGGCGGGAGGCCCGGTTGCGTTCGGCGAGCTGGTCGTCGGCCGGGTACCCGACCTCCTCCAGCGTGAGCCCGTACGGCCGGACCACGTTGACGGCGCTGTTGCGCACCCGGCCCGCCAGCACCTCACCGGGGAACTCCACCGACCGGTGCCCGTCGCCGACCAGCAGCATCGCACCGACCAGCGAGCGCACCATGTTGTGGCAGAAGGCGTCCGCCCGGACCGTGGCCACCGCCAGCGTCCCCTCCTGGCTCGCGTAGCTGTCCACCGGCACCCGGTCCCAGTGCAGTTCCAGCAGCGTGCGGATGGTGGTCGCGCCCTCGCGCTTCTTGCAGTACGCGGCGAAGTCGTGCTCGCCGAGCAGCAGCCGGGCCGCCTCGTTCATCTTCTCCACGTCGAGCGGCCGGTCGTGCCAGAGCACGTGCCCACGCAGCAGCGGGTCGACCCCGCCCGGATGGTCGGCGACCCGGTAGGCGTACCGGCGCCAGATCGCGGCGAACCGGGCGTCGAAGCCGTGCGGGGCCTCACCCACCCGGTAGATCCGGATGTCGCCGGGCAGCCGGCCGGCCAGCCTGCGGAGCAGCTTCTCGCCGTGCTCGGCCCACAGCTCGGCCGGCAGGTCGACGTGCGCGACCTGGCCGCGCGCATGCACCCCGGCGTCGGTCCGCCCGGCCACCGTCAGCGGGTACGGCTCCGGGCTCCGGGTGACGATCTGCAGCGCGCTCTCGATCTCCTCCTGCACGGTGCGGCGGCCGCGCTGCCGCGCCCAGCCGGAGAACTCGGCACCCTGGTAGGCCAGATCGAGCCGGACCCGGACGTACCCCTCGGCGGGGCCGTCCTGCCGCGGCGGCGTCTGCTCGCAATCCTTCAGCACTGCTGCTCACTCCAGATAGAAAGGAACGGGCCCGCTCCCCCATCGCTGGGAGAGCGGGCCCGTCACACACCTAAAGGTGTCAGGCGTTCTCGACCTCGGCGGTCTCGGTGGCCTGGGCCGCAGCCTCGTCGGCCTCCTTGACGGCGCGCTTGGTGGCGCCCTCGGCCTCGCCGACGGCGGTCTGCGCGACGGTCAGCGCCTCGACCAGCTCGATCACGGCCATCGGGGCGTTGTCGCCACGACGGGGACCGATCTTGGTGATACGGGTGTAACCACCGGGACGGTTCTCGTAGCGCGGCGCGATCTCGGTGAAGAGGGTGTGCAGCACCGAGACGTCGGTGATGGTCTTGCGAACCAGGCGACGGTTGTGGATGTCGCCCTTCTTCGCCTTGGTGATCAGCTTCTCCGCCAGCGGGCGCATCCGACGGGCCTTGGCCTCGGTCGTGGTGATGCGGCCGTACTGGAACAGCTCCCGGCACAGACCGGCGAGCAGCAGCGGCTCGTGGTGCGGGCCGCCGCCGAGGCGGGCACCCTTGGTGGGACGCGGCATGGGATTTCTCCTTGGATCTCCGACGGCGGCCGTATCAGGTACCGCAGCGGGCGTACGGGCACTGTGCCCGTACGACTTGCATGGATCGGGGGCGACCCGTGACGAGTCGCCCCCGACTCAAACTCTTAGTACTGCTCGGTCTCCGCGTAGCCCTGGTCGTCCAGGTCGTCGGCGCCGAAGGCGTCGGCGGCAGCGGTCGGGTCGAACCCGGGCGGGCTGTCCTTGAGGGCCAGGCCCATGCCGGCCAGCTTCGCCTTGACCTCGTCGATCGACTTCGCACCGAAGTTGCGGATGTCGAGCAGGTCGGCCTCGGAGCGGGCGACGAGCTCACCCACGGTGTGGATGCCCTCGCGCTTGAGGCAGTTGTACGACCGAACGGTGAGCTCCAGCTCCTCGATCGGCAGCGCCAGGTCGGCGGCCAGGGCGGCGTCCGTCGGGGACGGGCCCATGTCGATGCCCTCGGCGTCGATGTTCAGCTCGCGGGCGAGACCGAACAGCTCCACCAGGGTCTTGCCGGCCGAGGCCATGGCGTCACGCGGGCGCATGGCGGGCTTGGTCTCGACGTCGACGATCAGCTTGTCGAAGTCGGTCCGCTGCTCGACACGGGTGGCCTCGACCTTGTAGGTGACCTTCAGCACGGGGCTGTAGATCGAGTCGACCGGGATACGGCCGATCTCCTGGCCGGAAGCCTTGTTCTGCACGGCGGAGACGTAGCCGCGACCGCGCTCGACGGTCAGCTCCATCTCCAGCTTGCCCTTGCCGTTCAGGGTGGCGAGGACCAGCTCGGGGTTGTGCACCTCGACACCGGCCGGGGGCGCGATGTCGGCGGCGGTGACCACACCGGGGCCCTGCTTGCGCAGGTACATCACGACCGGCTCGTCGTGCTCCGAGGAGACGACCAGCTGCTTGATGTTGAGGATGAGGTCGGTGACGTCCTCCTTGACACCCGGCACGGTGGTGAACTCGTGCAGGACACCGTCGATCCGGATGCTGGTGACAGCAGCGCCGGGGATCGAGGAGAGGAGCGTGCGGCGGAGCGAGTTGCCGAGGGTGTAGCCGAAGCCCGGCTCCAGCGGCTCGATCACGAACCGCGAGCGGAATTCGTCGACGACCTCTTCGGTCAGCGAGGGACGCTGAGCGATCAGCATGAGAGGTGTTCCTCCAGTTGTCTTCGGCACCCACTATTTGATGCCGACAGGACCAAGAGTACGGGGTCCTGCGCGAAACAGGACCCCGTACCAGGTTTAACTCGACTGCGTGCCCGAAGGCGCTGCGTCAGACGCGGCGGCGCTTCGGCGGACGGCAGCCGTTGTGCGGGGTGGGGGTGACGTCCTGGATCGAGCCCACCTCCAGGCCGGTGGCCTGGAGCGAGCGGATCGCGGTCTCACGGCCGGAGCCCGGACCCTTGACGAAGACGTCGACCTTGCGCATGCCGTGCTCCTGCGCGCGACGGGCAGCGGCCTCGGCGGCCATCTGCGCGGCGAACGGGGTGGACTTGCGCGAGCCCTTGAAGCCGACGTGGCCGGCGGAGGCCCAGGAGATCACGTTGCCCGCGGGGTCGGTGATCGAAACGATGGTGTTGTTGAACGTGCTCTTGATGTGCGCGTGGCCGTGAGCGACGTTCTTCTTTTCCTTGCGGCGGATCTTCTTCGCGCCGGCAGCCTGACGACCCTTGGGGGGCATAAGTCTGTTCTCCTACTGAGGTGGTCGGTCCGCTAACCCGCGGGCCGGAGGGATGTCCGGTTAACGGGCGGACTACTTCTTGCCCGGCTTCTTCTTGCCGGCAATCGCGCGACGCGGGCCCTTGCGGGTACGCGCGTTGGTGTGGGTGCGCTGACCGCGGACCGGGAGGCCACGGCGGTGACGCAGACCCTCGTAGCAGCCGATCTCGACCTTGCGGCGGATGTCGGCGGCCACCTCGCGGCGGAGGTCACCCTCGACCGTGAAGTTGGCGTCGATCCACTTCTGCAGCTTGACGAGGTCGTCCTCGGTGATGTCGCGGACGCGGACGTCCGGGTTCACACCGGTCTCGGCCAGCGTCTGCTGGGCGCGGGTACGGCCGATGCCGTAGACGTAGGTGAGGGCGATCTCGATCCGCTTTTCACGGGGGAGATCAACGCCGGCGAGGCGTGCCATTCAAGGCTCCTGTGTTTCTTCAGAGGTCTTACGCGCCGCCTACTCCGACACCTCTCGGTGTGGGAGCCCCGGCCTCTGACCGGGGGTGGCAGTCCAGCCTCTCGGCTGGATCGGACGGCCCGCTTATGACGTTTTCGCGTCGCGCGAAGTACTACGAGAAATGCTGGGGAGAGATCAGCCCTGGCGCTGCTTGTGGCGCAGGTTGTCGCAGATCACCATGACCCGACCGTGGCGGCGGATCACCTTGCACTTGTCGCAGATCTTCTTGACGCTCGGCTTGACCTTCATGGTTCAGGTTCTCCGGGTCTAGATCTGACAGTTGCTTACTTGTACCGGTAGACGATCCGGCCGCGAGTCAGGTCGTAAGGGCTGAGCTCTACAACGACCCGGTCGTCCGGGAGGATGCGGATGTAGTGCATACGCATCTTGCCGCTGATGTGCGCGAGGACCTTGTGACCGTTCTGCAGCTCGACCTTGAACATGGCGTTCGGAAGAGACTCGATCACGGTGCCCTCGATCTCAATGGCGCCTTGCTTCTTTGCCATGAACTGCGAGATCCACCTTCCGGGGCCGGCTACCGCATGCGGCACGCTCGTGCGAGCCTGGGTCCACCCCACCCCTAGCAGGGACTAGCCCTGTGGGAAGAGGGCGTGCCGAAGCACGCTACGAGTGAGCCGACGCACCATCGTAAACCAAGCACCGCACCAAGGCGAAATCAGCGCTGCGGGGCGTAGGCCAGCGGCTCCACGTGCGCGGTGCACGCCGAGCAGCGGCGGGCCGCCTCGGGGATCTCGGTCAGGCACTCGGGGCAGGGCCGCTTGGCCACCTTGGGCTTCTTGGGCAGGTAGCGGGCGGTCGCCTTGGTCACCGGGAGCACCACGCAGAAGTACAGCACCGCGGCGGTCATGACGAAGGCGATCAGCACGTTGAGGAACTGGCCGTACGGGAAGGTGACGTCCATCACCGTGAACTTGTAGCTGCTGAAGTCGCCGGCCGCACCGACCACCACACCCACCAGCGGGGTGAGGAAGGCCGAGACGAAGCCGGTCACCACCGCGGTGAAGGCCGCACCGATGACGACACCGACCGCCATGTCGATGACGTTGCCGCGCATCATGAAGTCACGGAAACCCTTGAGCACTTCTGCTCCCTCAGTCCTGTTCTGCTGACCTGCCCTGGCCAAGCCTGGGAGCATATCAGCCGCAAAATAGGACAAAGGGCCTGGCGGCATCGGCCGCCAGGCCCCTGACGGGCCATCGGATCAGGCGAGGGGGTCCGGAGCTGCGGTGATGCCGAGCTTCGCGAGTTCGGCCCGGCCGCCGTCGAAGGCGGTGAGGACCAGCGGGCCCTGCTCGGTGACGGCCACCGAGTGCTCCCAGTGCGCGGCCCAGGTGCCGTCGTTGGTGACGACCGTCCAGTCGTCCTCCAGGATCGCGGTGTGCGGGGTGCCCAGCGAGACCATCGGCTCGATCGCCAGCACGGTGCCGGGGACCAGCTTGACGCCCTTGCCCCGGCGGCCCTCCACGTAGTTCAGCACGTGCGGCTCCATGTGCATCGCGGTGCCGATGCCGTGGCCGCCGTACCCCTCGGTGATGCCCCACTTGCCCTTCGGGGGCAGCGGCTGACGGCGGATGAAGCCCTCGATCGCCTTGGAGACCTCGACCAGGCGGTTGCCCTTCTTCATCTGCGCGATGCCGGCCCACATCGAGCCCTCGGTGACCCGGCTGAGCATCGCCACCTCGGGGCGGACCTCACCGACCGGGACGGAGATGGCCGCGTCGCCGTGCCAGCCGTCCACGATCGCGCCGCAGTCGATCGAGATCAGGTCGCCCTCCTGCAGCACCCGGTCGCCGGGGATGCCGTGCACCACCTCGTTGTTGACCGAGGCGCAGATCACGCCCGGGAACCAGAGGCCACCGTGGTCGGCGCGGAAGTTCGAGGTGGCACCGTGCGAGGTGATGACCTTGTCCGCGATGTCGTTGAGCTCGCCCGTGGTGATGCCGGGGGCGACCGCCTCCCGGCAGGCCTTGAGCGCTTCGGCGACGACCAGCCCGGCCGCCCGCATCTTCGCGATCTGCTCGGGGGTCTTGATCTCCACCATCTGGTCACGCCTTCCACTGTTCGTCGCGCGCCCGGTCCTTGCCGGGCGGCCGTGCTCATTCCACCGTACGACGCCGTACGACGCCGTACGGCCGCGGTACCCCGCCAGGGGCTCCGCGGCCGTACGGACCGACTGCTCTTCGGTCAGCCGTTCTTCTTCTGCTCCAGGGCGGCGACCGCGCGCGCGGTCACCTCGTCCACCTTGCCCAGCGCCGGGATGGTCACCAGGACGCCCTGCTGCGCGTAGTAGTCGATGATCGGCTCGGTCTCCGTGTGGTAGACCTCCAGCCGGGTCCGCACCTTGTCCTCGGTGTCGTCCGAGCGCTGGTACAGCTCGCCGCCGCACTCGTCGCAGACGTCCTCGGCCTTCGGCGGGTTGTAGATCACGTGGTAGACGTGACCGCCGTCGTTGCGGCACAGCCGGCGGCCGGCGATCCGCTTGACGACCTCGTCCTCGGAGACCTCCAGATCGAGCACGCCGTCCAGGGTGATGCCCTGCTCGGTCAGGAACTCGTCCAGTGCCTTGGCCTGGCCCAGGTTGCGGGGGAAGCCGTCCAGCAGGAAGCCGTGCGCGGCGTCCGGCTGCAGCATCCGGTCCTTGGCCATGCCGATGGTGACCTCATCCGGCACCAGGCGGCCCTCGTTCATGTACGCCTTGGCCTCGAGCCCCAGCGGGGTGCCCTGGCTGATGTTGGCGCGGAACAGGTCACCGGTGGAGATGTGGGGGATGGACAGGGTCTTGGCGAGCACGTGCGCCTGAGTACCCTTCCCGGCCCCGGGAGGTCCGACGAGGACGATACGCATCAGCGGAGGAACCCTTCGTAATTACGCTGCTGGAGCTGGCTCTCGATCTGCTTCACAGTTTCGAGTCCGACGCCGACGACGATGAGGACGCTGGTGCCGCCGAACGGGAAGTTGGTCTGCTGTCCGAAGGCGACCAGGGCGATCATCGGGATCAACGCGATCAGGCCCAGATAGAGCGCACCTGGCCACGTGATACGGGTCAGCACGTAGTTAAGGTACTCGGCCGTCGGGCGGCCTGCCCGGATGCCCGGGATGAACCCACCATACTTCTTCATGTTGTCGGCAACTTCTTCGGGGTTGAAGGAGATGGCGACGTAGAAGAAGGCGAAGAACACGATCAGCACGAAGTACGTGACCATGTAGATCGGGTGGTCACCCTTGACGAAGTTGGTGCGGATCCAGGTCGCCCAGCCCGCCTGACTGTTGGTCAGCTGGACCACCAGTGCCGGGATGTAGAGCAGCGACGAGGCGAAGATGACCGGGATGACACCGGCCTGGTTCACCTTCAGCGGGATGTACGTCGAGGTGCCGCCGAAGGCGCGGCGGCCGATCATGCGCTTCGCGTACTGGACCGGGATCCGGCGCTGGGCCTGCTCGACGAAGATGACCAGCACCACCACGACGACGCCGACCAGGATGACGCTGAAGAACTCGCCCCAGCCGCCGAACAGCTTGCCGGACTGCTTGATCGCCCACATCGAGCCCGGGAAGCCGGCCGCGATGGAGGTGAAGATCAGGATGGACATGCCGTTGCCGATGCCGCGGTCGGTGATCAGCTCACCCAGCCACATGATCACGGTGGTACCGGCGGTCATCGTGATGACCATGACCGCGATCCGGAAGATCGACTGGTCCGGCACGATCTGGGTGGCGAGCGGGCAGCCCGAGAAGAGCGCGCCGCTGGAGGCCGTCGCCACGATGCCGGTGCCCTGCAGCACCGCGAGCGCGATGGTCAGGTAGCGGGTGTACTGGGTGATCTTCGCGGTACCGGCCTGGCCCTCCTTCTTCAGCGCCTCGAGCCGCGGGATCACCACGGTGAGGAGCTGGAGGATGATGCTGGCCGTGATGTACGGCATGATGCCGAGCGCGAAGATCGTCAGCTGCAGCAGCGCGTTGCCGCTGAACAGGTTGACCAGGCCGAAGAGTCCACTGCTCTTGGTCTGGGCCACGCACTGGTTGACGGCGACGAAGTTGACGCCCGGCACTGGGATGTGTGCGCCCAGCCGGAACAGCACCATGATGCCCAGCGTGAACAGCAGCTTTTTGCGCAGGTCGGGCGTCTGGAACGCCCGCGCGAACGCACTGAGCACGGTGCCTCCTGCGCCTCCCGCGCATCGTCGGCGGGAGGGTCGGTCCTGATGGGGGAGTTTGCGATCCCCGGCACGAGCAGCGCAGGCAAACCTCGCGCCAGCGTACAAGGGAACTTCACGGACTCTAACAGTGTGTGGCCACTCGGAAAAAGCGTGTGCCGCCGCTCCCCTACTTATGGGGTACGGGATGCCCGGATTTGACACACAAAGAGAACGGGCCCGGTACCTCCCTTTCGGGAAGTACCGGGCCCGTGAGTCACCGGTCTCAGATGAGCTCGGTCACGGAGCCGCCGGCGGCGACGATCTTCTCGGCGGCCGAGGCGGAGACGGCGTCGACCGTCACCTGCAGCGCAACCGCGATGTCGCCCTGGCCGAGGACCTTGACGAGCTCGTTCTTGCGAACGGCGCCCTTCTCGACCAGAGCCGCGACGGTGACCTCGCCACCCTGCGGGAAGAGCTCGGCCAGCTTCTCCAGGTTCACGACCTGGAACTGCTTGTGGGCCGGGTTCTTGAAGCCCTTCAGCTTCGGCAGGCGCATGTGGAGGGGCATCTGCCCACCCTCGAAGCGCTGCGGAACCTGGTAACGGGCCTTGGTGCCCTTGGTACCACGACCTGCGGTCTTACCCTTGGAGCCCTCACCACGACCAACACGGATCTTGGCGGTCTTGGCACCCGGGGCAGGCTTCAGGTTGTGGACCTTCAGCGGAGAGTCCGCCATGTCAGTCAACCTCCTCGACCGTGACGAGGTGGCGGACGGTGTGGGCCATCCCGCGGATCTCGGGACGGTCCTCCTTCACGACCACGTCGTGCATGCGCTTGAGACCAAGCGAACGCAGGGTGTCACGGTGGTTCTGCTTGCTACCGATGTAGGACTTGGTCTGCGTGATCTTCAGGCGAGCCATCAGGCGCTCACCCCGGCAGCACGAGCCCGCAGCAGAGCGGCGGGAGCCACGTCCTCCAGCGGCAGGCCACGGCGGGCGGCGATCTCCTCGGGGCGCACGAGGCCCTTCAGAGCAGCCACGGTGGCGTGCACGATGTTGATCGCGTTGTCCGAGCCGAGCGACTTCGACAGGATGTCGTGAACGCCGGCGCACTCCAGGACGGCACGCACCGGGCCACCGGCGATAACACCGGTACCGGGGGACGCCGGCTTCAGCAGCACGACGCCGGCGGCCTTCTCGCCCTGGATCGGGTGCGGGATGGTGCCCTGGATACGGGGGACCTTGAAGAAGTTCTTCTTGGCCTCCTCAACACCCTTGGCGATGGCGGCCGGAACCTCCTTCGCCTTCCCGTAACCGACACCCACGGTGCCGTCACCGTCGCCCACCACGACCAGCGCGGTGAAGCTGAAACGACGACCACCCTTGACAACCTTGGCGACACGGTTGATCGCAACGACGCGCTCGACGTAAGCCGTCTTCTCGACGACCTGGGCAGCGCCCCGGTCGTCACGCTTACGGTCGCGCCGCTCGCCGCCGGTGCCACCGCCGGCGCCGCTACCGCGGCGCTGGGGTCCAGCCATTGGAATTACCTCTCTCGTTTACGTCCGTCGACAGAGCCGACGAGCGGCTTAGAAGTCGAGCCCGGCCTCACGAGCCGCGTCCGCCAGAGCGGCGATGCGGCCGGCGTACCGGTTGCCCGCGCGGTCGAAGACGACCGACTCGATGCCGGCGGCCTTGGCGCGCTCGGCGACCAGGCTCCCGACCTTCTTGGCCAGCTCGGTCTTGTCGCCCTCGGTGCCCTTGATGGACACGTCGAGGGTGGACGCCGACGCCAGGGTGTGACCCTTGGCGTCGTCGATGACCTGGGCGACCATGTGACGGTTCGAGCGCGTCACAACGAGGCGCGGACGCACCTCGGTGCCGACGACGCGCTTGCGAACGCGGATCGCGCGGCGCTTGCGAGCGGCGCTCTTGTAGGCGTTGCCCTTGCCGATCTTGACAGAGACGCTCATCGCTTACTTACCACTCTTTCCGACCTTGCGGCGGATGACCTCGCCCGCGTACTTGACGCCCTTGGCCTTGTACGGGTCAGGCTTACGCAGCTTGCGGATCTTGGCGGCGACCTCGCCGACCTTCTGCTTGTCGATGCCGTCCACGTGGAACTTGGTGGCGGACTCGACGACGAAGGAGATGCCCTCCGGCGCCTCGACCAGGATCGGGTGGCTGTAGCCGAGCTGGAACTCCATCGAGGAGCCCTTCGCTGCGACTCGGTAACCAACACCGCTGATCTCGAGCGACTTGCGGTAGCCCGCGGTCACGCCGGTGATCATGTTCGCCACCAGCGTGCGGGTCAGGCCGTGCAGGGCCTTCGACTGACGCTCGTCGTTCGGACGCGTGACGAGCAGGGTGCCGTCCTCGCCCTTGCCGATCTCGATCGGCGCGGCGACAACGTGGGTGAGGGAGCCCTTCGGGCCCTTCACCGAGACCGCCTGGCCATCGATGGTGACGTCCACGCCGGCGGGAACCGAGATGGGCAGCCGTCCAATGCGCGACATTGCTGTACCTCCGTTTCCCGAATTACCAGACGTAGGCGAGAACTTCTCCGCCTACGCCCTTCTTGGCGGCCTGCTTGTCGGTCAGGAGGCCGGAGGACGTGGAGATGATCGCCACGCCCAGGCCGCCGAGAACCTTCGGCAGGTTGGTGGACTTTGCGTAAACGCGCAGACCCGGCTTGCTGATGCGCTTGATGCCGGCGATGGAGCGCTCACGGTTGGGGCCGAACTTGAGCTCGATGGTCAGCTTCTTGCCGACCTCGCCCTCAGTGGGGTCCTCAACCTTGTAGGAGGAGATGTACCCCTCCTGCTGCAGGATCTCGGCGACGTGCGCCTTGATCTTGCTAGCCGGCATCGCCACGGAGTCGTGGTACGCCGAGTTAGCGTTACGCAGACGCGTGAGCATGTCTGCGATGGGGTCGGTCATGGTCATGGTGGCCTCAGGCCTCTCTCGCCATGGTTTCTCCGCACCAGGTCCCCCTCCGCGCACTCGTCAGAGTGCGAAAGGGGCACAAGCGCAGGGGACCTACGACGTAGTAAGACTGGGTTGCGAGCCCTCAAACGAGAGCCGCGAGCATTCATAGGGAATGCCGCGGCAGGGGGCCCGACCCCACCACCTTACGGGATCCCTGGCGGGAGCCCAAACTCCGCCCGAAGGCAGGAGCAGGGAGTGGGGCCGGGCACCTCTGCGTCGCTGGATGCCCAGAGCTCTAGTAGGTGACTACCAGGAGCTCTTGGTCACGCCCGGCAGCTCGCCGCGGTGGGCCATCTCACGGAGGCACACACGGCACAGGCCGAACTTGCGGTACACCGAGTGCGGACGGCCGCAGCGCTGGCACCGGGTGTACGCCCGGACCGCGAACTTCGGCTTACGCTCGGCCTTTGCGATGAGGGACTTCTTCGCCATTGGCTCACGCCTCCTTGAACGGGAAGCCCAGAGCGCGCAGGAGCGCCCGGCCCTCGTCGTCGGTCTGAGCGGTGGTCACGACGGTGATGTCCATACCGCGCTGACGGTCGACCTTGTCCTGGTCGATCTCGTGGAACATAACCTGCTCGGTCAGACCGAAGGTGTAGTTGCCACGGCCGTCGAACTGCTTGGGGGAGAGACCACGGAAGTCGCGGATACGCGGCAGAGCCAGCGACACCAGACGGTCCAGGAACTCCCACATGCGGTCACCACGGAGGGTGACGTGGGTGCCGATCGGCTGGCCCTCGCGCAGCTTGAACTGCGCGATGGACTTGCGAGCCTTGGTCACGGCCGGCTTCTGACCGGTGATCGCGGTCAGGTCGCGGATCGCGCCCTCGATCAGCTTGCTGTCACGGGCGGCCTCGCCGACACCCATGTTGACCACGACCTTGACCAGGCCGGGGATCAGCATGACGTTCTCGTACGAGAACTGCTCCTGCAGCTGGCCCTTGATCTCGGAGTTGTAACGCTCCTTGAGGCGGGGGGCCACCTTCTCAACAGTCGTCTCAGACATCAGATGTCCTCACCGGTTCGCTTGGCAACGCGGATCTTGTTGCCCTCGTCGTCGAAGCGGTAACCAACGCGGGTGACGACCTTCTTGCCGTCCTTCTCCACGACCAGCTGGACGTTGGAGACGTGCACGGGAGCCTCGACGGTGACAATGCCACCCTGGGTGCCCGGGCCCGGCTTGGTGTGCTTCTTGACCCGGTTCACACCCTCGACCAGGACCTTGTTCTCAGCCGGCATGGCCTGGATGACCTTGCCCTGCTTGCCCTTGTCCTTGCCGGTGATGACCTGAACCAGGTCACCCTTCTTGATCTTCATGCTGTTCGCCATGGGTTAGAGCACCTCCGGCGCCAGCGAGATGATCTTCATGAACTTCTTGTCACGCAGCTCGCGGCCCACCGGGCCGAAGATGCGGGTACCACGGGGGTCACCATCGGTGTTCTTGAGAACGACAGCGGCGTTCTCGTCGAAACGGATGTAGGAACCGTCCGGACGACGGCGCTCCTTCACGGTGCGGACGACGACGCACTTGACGACGTCACCCTTCTTCACCGAACCACCGGGGATCGCGTCCTTGACGGTGGCGACGATGACGTCCCCGATACCGGCGTAGCGGCGACCGGAGCCACCGAGAACGCGGATGCAGAGGATCTCCTTGGCACCCGTGTTGTCGGCGACGCGCAGTCGCGACTCCTGCTGGATCACAGCTTTCTCCTGATCGTCAACGAGAGACGACGGGCCGGCCGCTGCTCACACCGGCGTCCCGTGAGGGACCCGCTGCACATACGGCCGTACCACATCGGCTTCGTTACTTGGCCTTCTCGAGGATCTCGACGACGCGCCAGCGCTTCGTCGCGGACAGCGGGCGGGTCTCCATCAGGAGAACCCGGTCGCCCACGCCGCAGGCGTTCTGCTCGTCGTGCGCCTTCAGCTTGTTCGTACGGCGGATGACCTTGCCGTACAGAGCGTGCTTGACGCGGTCCTCGACGGCGACGACGACGGTCTTGTCCATCTTGTCGCTGACGACGAGACCCTCACGGGTCTTGCGGAAACCGCGCGTCTCGTTGGTGTTCTCAGTCATCAGGCGCTCTCCACCGTCTCGATGCCCAGCTCGCGCTCGCGCATCAGGGTGTAGATCCGCGCGATGTCCTTACGGACGAGCTTGAGCCGTCCGTGGTTGTCGAGCTGCCCGGTCGCCGCCTGGAAGCGGAGGTTGAACAGCTCCTCCTTGGCCTCGCGCAGCTTGGCAACGAGAGCCTCGTTGTCCAGCTCGCGCAGCTCAGCAGCCTTGGTGCCGGCCGACATCAGCTCTCACCTGCCTCGCGCCGGACAATCCGGCACTTCATCGGGAGCTTGTGAGCTGCGCGGGTCAGCGCCTCACGAGCCACCTTCTCGTTGGGGTACGACAGCTCGAACATGACCCGACCCGGGTGCACGTTCGCGATCCACCACTCCGGCGAACCCTTACCGGAACCCATGCGGGTCTCGGCAGGCTTCTTGGTGAGCGGGCGGTCCGGGTAGATGTTGATCCAGACCTTGCCACCACGGCGGATGTGACGGGTGATCGCGATACGAGCGGACTCGATCTGACGGTTCGTCACGTAGGCCGGGGTCACGGCCTGGATGCCGTACTCGCCGAACGCGAGCTCGGTGCCACCCTTGGCAGCGCCACGACGCTTGGGGTGGTGCTGCTTGCGGTGCTTGACCCTACGAGGGATCAGCATGGGGTCAGGCCTCCGTTCCGGTGTTCTCGGCAGCCGGCGCCTCGGTCACCGGGGCCGCAGTGGCCTCGGCAGCGGCGGGACGACGGCCGCGGCCACCGCGCTCGCCACCACGGCGCTCGCCACCGCGGGCGGGACGACCACCCTCGGGACGGGCCGGGCGGTTGCCCGAGCGGGCAGCGGCGTTCTCAGCGCGGACCTCGGCGATGTTCTTGACGTCGCCCTTGTAGATCCAGACCTTCACGCCGATGCGGCCGAAGGTGGTCTTGGCCTCGAAGAAGCCGTAGTCGACGTTCGCACGCAGGGTGTGCAGCGGCACGCGACCCTCGCGGTAGAACTCCGAACGGCTCATCTCGGCGCCGCCGAGACGACCGGAGCACTGGACCTTGATGCCCTTGGCGCCGGACTTCATGGTGCCCTGCATCGACTTGCGCATGGCACGGCGGAACGACACGCGGGAGGACAGCTGCTCCGCGACGCCCTGAGCCACGAGCTGGGCGTCCAGCTCGGGGTTCTTGACCTCGAGGATGTTCAGCTGGACCTGCTTGCCGGTCAGCTTCTCGAGGTCGCCGCGGATGCGGTCGGCCTCGGTGCCACGGCGGCCGATGACGATGCCGGGGCGAGCGGTGTGGATGTCAACGCGGACGCGGTCGCGGGTGCGCTCGATCTCGACCTTCGAGATGCCGGCCCGCTCCATGCCCTTCGTCATCATGCGACGAATGGCAACGTCTTCCTTGACGTAGTCCTTGTACAGCTTGTCGGCGTACCAGCGGGACTTGAAGTCCGTGCTGATGCCGAGGCGGAACCCGTGCGGGTTAACCTTCTGGCCCATTACCGGGTCCCTTCCTTGCTGCTGACGACCACGGTGATGTGGCTGGTCCGCTTGCGGATCCGGTAGGCACGGCCCTGGGCACGCGGACGGAACCGCTTCAGGGTCGGGCCCTCGTCAACGTACGCCTCGCTGATCACGAGGTCGTCCACGTTGGAGTGGTTGTAGTTGTGCGCGGCGTTGGCAATGGCGCTGTCGAGCACCTTGCCGACCGGCACGGTGGCTGCCTGCGGAGCGAAACGCAGGACGGCCTGGGCCTCCGTGGCGTTGAGGCCACGAATGAGGTCCACCACGCGGCGGGCCTTCATGGGCGTGACGCGGATGTACCGCGCCTGGGCCCTGGCTTCCATGGTTGTCCCCTTAATGGAGTAAGTCATTGAGTCGTTCTGGCGCTTGAAGCTCAGGCGCTTAGCGACGCTTCGACTTGCGGTCTTCCTTGACGTGGCCACGGAAGGTACGGGTCGGAGCGAACTCGCCGAGCTTGTGGCCGACCATCGACTCGGTGACGAACACCGGGACGTGCTTGCGGCCATCGTGAACCGCGATCGTGTGACCGAGCATGCTCGGCGAGATCACGGAACGACGGGACCAGGTCTTGATGACGTTCTGGGTACCCGCCTCGTTCTGAGCGTCCACCTTCTTGATGAGGTGGCCGTCGATGAAGGGGCCCTTCTTAAGACTGCGCGGCATCTGACCTGCTCCTAGCGCTTCTTGTTGGTCTTGCGGCGGCGCACGATGAGCTTGTCCGACGCCTTGTTCGGGCGACGGGTACGGCCCTCGGGCTTACCCCACGGCGAGACCGGGTGGCGACCACCGGAGGTCTTACCCTCACCACCACCGTGCGGGTGGTCGATCGGGTTCATGGCGACACCACGCACGGTCGGGCGGACGCCCTTCCAGCGCATACGGCCGGCCTTGCCCCAGTTGATGTTCGACTGCTCGGCGTTGCCGACCTCGCCGACGGTGGCGCGGCAGCGCGCGTCGACCAGGCGGATCTCACCGGAGGGCATGCGCAGGTGCGCCATGCGACCCTCACGGGCGAGCAGCTGGATGCCGGAACCGGCGGAGCGGGCCATCTTGGCACCGCCACCGGGACGCAGCTCCACCGCGTGGATGGTGGTACCGACCGGGATGTTGCGCAGCGGCAGGTTGTTGCCGGGCTTGATGTCGGCGGCCGGACCGTTCTCGATCTGGTCGCCCTGAGCAACACCGCGCGGGGCGATGATGTAGCGCTTCTCGCCGTCCGCGTAGTGCAGGAGCGCGATGCGCGCGGTGCGGTTCGGGTCGTACTCGATGTGAGCGACCTTCGCCGGCACGCCGTCCTTGTCGTGACGACGGAAGTCGATCACGCGGTAGGCGCGCTTGTGACCGCCACCCTGGTGGCGAGCGGTGATACGACCGGTGTTGTTACGGCCGCCCTTGCTGTGCAGCGGGCGAACCAGCGACTTCTCCGGCGTGGACCGCGTGATTTCGACGAAGTCGGCCACGCTGGAGCCACGACGGCCCGGCGTAGTCGGCTTGTACTTGCGGATGCCCATTGGCTTCTCTCGTCCTCGTCCTTATCGACGATCACGATCTCCGTCAGGCGGAGACCGGACCACCGAAGATGTCGATGCGGTTGCCCTCGGCCAGCGTCACGATGGCGCGCTTGGTGTCCTTGCGCTTGCCAAAGCCCGTCTTGGAGCGCTTGCGCTTGCCCTGACGGTTGATCGTGTTGACGGCCTCGACCTTGACCGAGAAGACCGCCTCGACGGCCTGCTTGATCTGGGTCTTGTTGGCGCCCGGCGACACGATGAACGTGTACTTGTTCTCGTCGAGGAGCGAGTAGCTCTTCTCCGAGATAACCGGCTTCACCAGGACGTCACGGGGGTCCGTGAACGTCTTGCTCGTAACGTCGCTCATCAGGCGGCGCTCCCTTCGAGCTCGCCCTCAGCGGCAACGGCCTTGGCGGACGCGGCCGGACCGGCCACGAAACGCTCGAAGGCGGCCTGGGTGAAGACCACATCGTCGGAGACGAGCACGTCGTAGGTGTTCAGCTGGCCGGCGTCCAGGATGTGGACGTTCGGCAGGTTGCGAGCGGACTTGAGGCCCAGCTCGTCCTCGCGCTCAACGACCAGAAGGACGTTCTTGCGCTCGGTGATCTTGCCGAACAGGCCCTTGGCGGCCTTGGTCGACGGCGCCTCGGTCGCGGTCACGGCGGTGATCACGTGGATCCGCTCGTGGCGGGCCCGGTCGGTGAGCGCGCCACGCAGAGCGGCAGCGATCATCTTCTTCGGGGTCCGCTGCGAGTAGTCACGCGGCACGGGACCGTGCACAACGCCACCACCGGCGAACTGCGGCGCGCGGGTCGAGCCCTGACGGGCGCGGCCGGTGCCCTTCTGGCGGTACGGCTTCTTGCCGCCACCACGGACCTCGCCACGGTTCTTGACCTTGTGAGTGCCCTGACGGGCCGCAGCGAGCTGCGCCACGACGACCTGGTGCATCAGCGGGATGCTGACCTTGGCGTCGAAGATCTCGGCGGGCAGCTCGATGCTGCCGGCCTTGTCGCCAGCCGGCGACAGGATGTCAATGGTGCTCATTTCCTCACAGCCCCTTCGCCGCGGTGCGGACGAGGACGAGGCCGCCGTTCGGACCCGGGATTGCGCCCTTGATGAGCAGCAGGCCCTTCTCCGCGTCGACCGCGTGCACGGTCAGGTTCTGGGTGGTCACACGCTCGTGGCCCATCCGACCAGCCATGCGCAGGCCCTTGAACACGCGGCCCGGGGTGGCGCAGCCACCGATGGAACCGGGCGAACGGTGCTTGCGCTGGGTGCCGTGACCGGCGCCGAGGCCCTTGAAGTTGTGACGCTTCATGACACCGGCGAAGCCCTTGCCCTTGGAGGTGCCGGTCACGTCGACCTTGACACCCGCCTCGAACAGCTCAGCGGTGATCTCCTGGCCGAGGGTGTACTCGGAGGCGTCCGCGGTACGGATCTCGACCAGGTGGCGGCGCGGGGTGACACCGGCCTTGGCGAAGTGACCCGCGAGGGGCTTGTTCACCTTGCGGGGGTCGATCTCGCCGAAGCCGAGCTGCACGGCGCTGTAGCCGGCGGCGCTGTCGGCGGTGTGGACCTGGGTCACGACATTCGGCCCAGCCTTGACGACGGTCACCGGGACAACCCGGTTGTTCTCGTCCCAGACCTGGGTCATGCCGAGCTTCTCGCCCAGGATGCCCTTAATCTGCTTAGCCATCTTCGGTGCGCCTCTCAGAGCTTGATCTCGATGTCGACGCCGGCCGGCAGGTCGAGACGCATCAGCGAGTCAACCGTCTTCGGCGTGGGGTCGAGGATGTCGATCAGACGCTTGTGAGTACGCATCTCGAAGTGCTCGCGCGAGTCCTTGTACTTGTGCGGCGAGCGGATGACGCAGTACACGTTCTTCTCAGTGGGCAGCGGCACCGGGCCTGCGACCTGCGCACCAGTACGAATCACCGTCTCGACGATCTTCTTCGCCGAGGAGTCGATGACCTCGTGGTCGTAGGCCTTGAGCCGGATGCGGATCTTCTGTCCCGCCATGGCTACTCAGTAGTCCTTTGTGTCGTCTGTTGCCTCTACGGCCGGATTCGTCCGGGTGGACTGGTCCGGTGGCACCCCTGGATGGTTACTCTCTCCGACCCACGCGGTCGGGCGTGTCGCCCTTCCGCTTGCAAAAAACCGGACAAGATGCTCTCTTGTTCGGATTTCGACTCTCGATCGGTGAGGTCTTGCACCCACCAGGCGCCGGGTCGAGGCCCCGCCCACGCTTCCCGGAAGATTCCCGTACTTTCGCCCCGCAGCTGCCGCGGTGTCGCTTACACACCACTGCATTCACACAGAGCACGTGAACACATGAACGGCCATCACGGGAACGACGAGTACATGGGACTCGCTTCCGGTCCTCCCGGCGGGAGGCGCGCAGCATCGGCAACTCAACCGAGCAACTTGGACATACTGCCACAGGAAGGGGCCCGAACGCCAATCGGGGTCCAGAACACTACCCAGGTGGCACAGACTGTCAAACCGTGTCGAGCGTCCGGGTGGCCCCGTTGGTCCGGACGGCCGCCCCGGGGCGGCGCAGCAGCCCGGCCGCCATGCCGGCGGCGGTGCCGGCCGTCCCGGCGGCGTAGGCGAGGCAGACCCGGGTGCCGAGCGGGCCGGGCAGCAGCGTCACGGCGGCCAGGACCGCCGCTCCCAGTGCCCAGCAGGCGAGCTGGACCCGGTGCCGGTGCAGCACGATCAGCCCCTGGCCGAGCACCATCGCCAGCAGGTAGCAGAGCGTGCCCAGGGCAAGCCAGAGGAAGTCCGGCCTGGTCAGCACGGGTGGTGCGGCGAACAGCAGACGGATCAGCCAGGGGCCGAGCGCGACCGCGGGCAGCCCCAGGGCGAGCGAGAGCAGCCCGACCGCCAGTGCGGCCCTGCGCAGCAGCGCGGTGAAGGCGGCGTACCGCCCCTGCGCGGCGGAGCCGGCCAGGCCGGAGAGCAGCGATGCCTGGAGCGCCCCGAAGACGAAGATCGGCACCCGGGCCAGCACCAGGGCGCTGAGCAGCGCGGTGATCAGGTCGACGGCCCCCGGTTCGAGCAGCTGGACGCTGACCACGGCGGCGCTGACCATCCACTGCGCGAGCAGCGTCGAGCAGACCAACAGGCCGAGCCCGCGCAGGAGTTCGGCCCAGCCGACCGGCGGGCCCGGACGGGCGGCGCGCACGGTGAGCGGCAGGGTGGCGAGCAGGGCGAGCAGCGGCGCCGCCGTCAGGATCAGGCTGAACGCGAGTGCGGAGTGCGGCCCGGCGACGGCGCAGCCGAGGGCGAGCAGGATCCGTGCGCCGCCGTCGAGGCCGAGCTGGGTCCCGTACGCGCCGAAGCGGCCGAGCCCGGCGAGCACGCCCCTGGTCAGGTAGCAGCAGGCCATCGCGGCGAAGGCGGCGCCGAGGGCGGCGAGCAGGGTCAGGTCGCCGTGGAAGAGCAGGCCGGCCAGCGGGCGGGCGGCGGCGGCCATCAGGCCGAGCACCACGGCCAGGACGCCGCCGGTGAGCAGTGCGGCGCGGCGCAGCACCCCTCCCGCGCCCTCGCCGCGGACCGCGCGGGCGGCGACGGTCCGGGTGAGCTCCTGCTCGATCGGGAAGAACAGGCCGATGCCGACCGACATCACGATGGTCCAGAGCACCGAGACGCCCGCCATGTCCCGGGTGGAGAGGCTGTGCCCGGCGACGGCGAGGTGCAGGTAGGAGGCGGCTCCGAGCACCACCGTCCCGGCGGCCACGGCCTGGGTGCCGGGCGGGAGTGCGGTGCGCAGCCTGGCTGTCGGGTTCATGGGTCGGTGCTACCGGAGGGCGTGCCTGAGCATCGCCGCCGCTCCCGGGGCGCCGGCGTGGCGGGCGGCGGCGGGCAGCAGGGTGAGGGCGTGCAGGCGGGAGGAGAGGTGGCGGCGGGCGACCCGGGAGGCGCGCGGCCAGCCGAGGGCGGCGAGCCGGTCGGCGGTCTCCCGGAAGAAGCGTTCGGCCTCCTCGAAGCGGTGTCCGGTGTACGCCGTGGCCGAGGACTCGCTGGCCGCGTGCCTCCGGTAGCCGAAGCAGACCTCGGGGGTGGTGGCCAGGCCCTCCCCCGCCACCAGCAGGTCGATCACCAGGGCCAGGTCCTGGATCACCCCGAGGTCGGCCCGGAAACCGAACCGCCGGACGGCCTCGGTGCGCCAGCAGACGGAGGGGAAGTACAGCCAGTTGCCGCGCAGCAGGCTGACGGCCAGCCGCTCGCCGCCGAGCAGGGCGCGCCCGGGCCCTCCGGGGGCGTACAGCCTGCGTTTGGCGCGGTCGGCGAGGGTGTCGTACGGGAGTCCGTCGCTGCCGATCACCTGGACGCCCGGCTGGATCATCGCGGCCCCGGGCTCCCGGTCGGCGGCCCGGCGGACGACGGAGAGGTAGTCGGGGTGCATCAGGTCGTCGCTGCCCATCAGGACCAGGTACTCGTACTCGGCGAGGTCGACGCAGCGGTTGAAGTTGCCGGTGACCCCGAGGTTGCGCTCGTTCCGGTAGTACCGGACCCGGGGGTCGGCGAGCCGCCCGAACCACTCGGGGACGCCGGGCTCGCGGCCGTCGTCCACCACGGTGAGCCGCCAGTCGGTGCCGTCCTGCGCGAGCACGCTGCGGACGGCGGCCTGCATCAGGGCGACGTCGCCGTAGTAGGGCAGGGTGATCTCGAAGCGGGACATCGCGCTCCCTCACCCCTCCGCCGCCAGCTGACGCCGCGCCAACTGCTCTTCCAGGTAGGCGGCGTAGGAGGGTGAGCCGGGCGCCAGCTCCTTCAGCTCGCCGGGCATCCGCCGGATCACCGCGAGCAGCAGCACCAGGCCGGCCCGGACCAGATAGATCATCGCCTTGACGGGTGAGGCGCTCGGCCGCCCGGTGGTGCGGGCCCGCATCGCCACCGGGACCTGGCGGACCGTGAAGCCGCAGCGGGCAGCGCCGACCAGGCTCTCCACGGTGTCGCCGAGGTACTCGACGGGGTACCAGCGCGCGAAGAACTCGATCAACGGGCGGTTGCAGGCGCGGAATCCGGAGGTGGTGTCGGTGAGGCGGGTGCGGGTGAGCCGGGAGAGGATCACCGAGAGCAGCCCCATCGCCCAGCGCCTGGGGCCGCGCGCCCGGTACTCGCCCTCGCCGTCGAAGCGGGCGCCGATCACCAGGTCGGCCTCGCCGAGGTGGGCCAGCAGGGCGGGGACGTAGGCCGGGTCGTGCTGACCGTCCGCGTCCACCTGGACGGCCACGTCGTAGCCGTGCTCGCGGGCGTAGCGGTAGCCGAGCCGCATCGCACCGCCGACCCCGAGGTTGAACGGCAGCCGGGCCACCGCCGACCCCGCGGCCGCGGCGACCTCGGCGGTCCGGTCCGACGACCCGTCATCCACCACCAGGGTTTCCACGTACGGCAGTTGCCGTTTGATCTCGCCGAGGACGGCGCAGAGCCCGTCGGCCTCGTTCCAGGCCGGGAGGATGATCAGGACACGTCGGCCGTCCGGGGTCACCGGGCCCCTCCGCCCTCGGCGCCGTCCGGGAGCTCGGCGAGCCTGGACCGGATCAGCGCGACGTCCTCGGCCAGGGTGCGGGTCTTGGCCTCCAGCCGGCTGGCCTCCCAGCTGAGGTGGAGGCTGACCAGCAGCACCAGGACGAACCCGGCGAACAGCACCAGGCTCACCCCGGAGGCCACCCCGACGCTGCGCGCGGTGGAGTCCAGCAGCGAGGGGCAGAACCCGAGCGGGGCCACCACCAGGCCGATGCAGAGCCAGATGGCCGCGTACTTCTCGCGCAGCTGCTGCCTGCGGAGCAGTTCCAGGATGTAGGCCAGCACCACGATGCCGGTGATCGAGGTGAGGGTCGAGAGTTGCACAGCCGTTGCTGCCTTCCGTGGCCAGAGCGGTCCCCGGAAGGGGAACGCCGGTCACGGATTCGAGGTAACGCGGCGAACGGGTGAACCCGTCCGGGTGCGGACGATCCCTGGTGCGGAAGGCCGCAGGACGGGCGCGGGGAGGCACGCGGGGAGGCGCGCGGGGAACCGCGCGGCGCGGCGCGCGGGAGCCCCTCGCGCTCTACCCGGCCCTCAGTGCCTGGAAGGCGGGCCGCTGGAGCGCCTTGGCCAGCGACTCCCGCCACTGCGGCATCGGCGGCAGCCCGGCCTCGGCCCACCGGGCGTGGCCCAGCACGCTGTAGCCCGGCCGGGCCGCCGGACGGCGGAAGGCCGTCGAGTCCGTCGGCCGCACCCGCGCCGGGTCCAGGCCGGCCAGCTCGTACGCGGCCCGCGCCAGCTCGTACCAGCTGGCCCGTCCGGCCGCGGTGCCGTGGTAGACCCCGGGCGGGGCGGTCGCGGAGCGCCCCAACTCGGCTAGCCGCAGGGCCAGTTCGTACGACCAGGTGGGCTGGCCGAACTGGTCGTCGACGACCTGGACGCTCTCCTGACGGCCGGCCAGCGAGAGCATGGTGGTGACGAAGTTGCGCCCGTGCTCGCCGTACAGCCAGGCGGTGCGGACGACGTACCCGGCCCCGGGCAGCAGCCGGGCCACCGCGCGCTCCCCTTCGAGCTTGCCGCGCCCGTACGCGTTGAGCGGCCCGGTGGCGGCGTCCTCGGGGTACGGGTGCTCCGCGTCGCCGGGCAGCACGTAGTCGGTCGAGACCTGCAGCAGCCGTGCGCCGCTGTGCGCGCAGGCCCCGGCCAGCCCGGCAACCGCCGTGCCGTTCACGGCGGTTGCGGCCTCCTCGGCACTCTCGGCGCCGTCCACGTCCGTCCAGGCGGCGCAGTTGACCACCACGTCGTGCCCGGCGACGGCGGCTCGGACGGCCCCCGCGTCGGTGATGTCGAGCGCGGCCCGGTCGAGCGCGGTGACCTGCTCCCCGGCCAGCACCTCCAGCAGGTCCCGCCCGAGCATCCCGCCCGCACCCGTGACCAGCCAGCGGGTCACCCCTGCACCACCGCGGGCTTGCGGCCCGCCTTGAGCGGCTCCCACCAGGCCCGGTTCTCCCGGTACCAGTCGATGGTTCCGGCCAGCCCGTCGGCGAAGGAGACCTGCGGCTCGTAGCCGAGCTCGGTGCGGATCCGGCCGATGTCCAGCGAGTAGCGCAGGTCGTGCCCCTTGCGGTCGGGCACCCGCTCGACCATCTCCCAGCCGCAGCCCGCCGCCTCCAGCAGCAGGCCGGTCAGCTCCTTGTTGGTGACCTCGGTGCCGCCGCCGATGTTGTAGACCTGCCCGGCCCGGCCACCGCGCAGGACCAGGTCGATGCCCCGGCAGTGGTCCGAAACGTGCAGCCAGTCGCGGATGTTGGCGCCGTCGCCGTACAGCGGCACCTTCTTCCCGTCGATCAGGTTGGTGGTGAACAGCGGGATGACCTTCTCCGGGAACTGGTAGTGCCCGTAGTTGTTGGAGCAGCGGGTCACCACCACGTCCATGCCGTGCGTGCGGTGGTAGGCCAGCGCCAGCAGGTCGCTCCCCGCCTTCGACGCGGAGTACGGGGAGTTGGGGGCCAGCGGCCAGTCCTCCGTCCAGGACCCCTCGGCGATCGATCCGTAGACCTCGTCGGTGGAGACGTGGACGAATCGCGCCACACCGTGCTTCCGCGCGGCGTCCAGCAGGACTTGAGTGCCCATCACATTGGTCTGCACGAACGGGCCCGCCCCCGCGATCGACCGGTCCACGTGGGACTCGGCGGCGAAGTGCACCACCACGTCGTGACCCGGCATCACACCGTCGACCACCTCGGGGTCGCAGATGTCGCCCTGCACGAAGACGTACCCGGGATGCCCGGCCACCGGGGCGAGGTTGGCCTCCACGCCCGAATAGGTGAGCTTGTCCAGGACGGTGATCCTGGCCCCGCCGTCCGCGCCGAGCTGCGACCGGACGAACTCCGAACCGATGAACCCGGCACCGCCGGTTACGAGGATGCGCATAGTGCGGGAAGTGTACCTCCCGGTGAAGATCGGCGAAATCATGTAGCGACTTCGCGCACCAGGACGCATAACCTGCCTCACATGCGAGGAATTCTCCTGGCGGGGGGCACCGGTTCACGACTGTGGCCGCTCACCCGCGCGGTCTCGAAGCAGCTCCTGCCGGTGTTCGACAAGCCGATGATCTACTATCCGCTCTCCACGCTGGTGATGGCGGGGATCCGCGAGATACTGATCGTCACCACCCCGGAGGACCAGGCCCAGTTCCGCCGACTGCTCGGCGACGGCTCCCAGTTCGGACTGCGGCTGGAGTTCGCCGTCCAGGAACGTCCGGAGGGGATCGCCCAGGCCTTCGTGCTGGGCGCCGAGTTCATCGGCGACGAGCCGGTGGCGCTGATCCTGGGCGACAACATCTTCCACGGCAGCGGGCTCGGCACCCGGCTGGCCGACCACACCGAACTCACCGGCGGCCTGGTCTTCGCCTACCAGGTCGCCGATCCGCGGGCGTACGGAGTGGTCGAGTTCGACGAGGAGGGCCAGGTGATCTCGATCGAGGAGAAACCCGCGTTCCCCAAGTCGCGCTACGCCGTGCCCGGACTGTACTTCTACGACAACCGGGTGGTGGAGATCGCCCGCGGCCTGCACCCCAGCCCGCGCGGCGAGCTGGAAATCACCGCGGTCAACGAGGCCTACCTGAAGGCCGGCGAGCTGCACGTCACCCGGCTCGACCGGGGCACCGCCTGGCTGGACACCGGCACCTTCGCCTCGCTGATGCAGGCCTCCGACTTCGTCCAGGTGATCGAGGAGCGCCAGGGCCTGAAGATCGGCTGCCTGGAGGAGACGGTCTGGCGCGCCGGACTGATCGACGACGCCCAGCTCCGCACGCTGGCCGAACCACTGCTCAAGAGCGGGTACGGCCAGTACCTGCTGGACCTGTTGGACGAGGAGAACTCCCAGTGAAATTCCGCGAGTTGACCATCGAGGACGTCTTCGAGGTCACCCCGCAGCTGCACGGCGACCCGCGCGGCCTGTTCACCGAGTGGTACCGCTTCGACCGGCTGGCCGAGGTGGTCGGCCACCCGCTGCGCCTCGCCCAGGCCAACCTCTCGGTCTCGGCCCGGGGCGTGGTGCGCGGCATCCACTTCGCCGACGTGCCGCCGGGCCAGGCGAAGTACGTGACCTGCGTGCGCGGCGCGGTCCTCGACGTCCTGGTGGACCTGCGGGTGGGCTCCCCCACCTTCGGCCGCTGGGAGGGGGTCCGGCTGGACGACGTGGACCGCCGCGCGGTCTACGTTCCGGAGGGGATCGGTCACGGCTTCTGCGCGCTGACCGACGACGCCACGCTCTCGTACCTGTGCTCGGAGACCTTCAACCCGGCCGGTGAGCACGGCGTCCATCCGCTCGACCCCGAGCTGGCGATCGAATGGCCGGCCGAGGCTCCGCAGCTCTCCGCGAAGGACGAGGCCGCACCCGGCCTCGCCGAGGCACTCGCCGGCGGACTGCTTCCCGACTACCGGGCCTGCAAGGCCTACACCGCGAGCCGGTAGCGGGAAACGCGAGAGGGCCTCCCCGTCCTGGTGGACGGGGAGGCCCTCTCGTCGAGCCTGCGGTGCAGGGCTCAGGTCAGAGCGTCGGAATTACTTGACGATCTTGGTGACCTGGCCGGCGCCGACGGTGCGGCCACCCTCACGGATGGCGAACTTGAGGCCCTCCTCCATGGCGATCGGCTGGATCAGCACGACCGACATGGCGGTGTTGTCGCCCGGCATGACCATCTCGGTGCCCTCGGGGAGGGTCACAACGCCGGTCACGTCCGTGGTACGGAAGTAGAACTGCGGGCGGTAGTTGTTGAAGAACGGGGTGTGGCGGCCACCCTCGTCCTTCGACAGGATGTAGGCCTGGGCCTCGAACTCGGTGTGCGGGGTGACGGTGCCCGGCTTGATGATGACCTGGCCGCGCTCGACATCCTCGCGCTTGATGCCACGGAGCAGCAGACCGACGTTCTCACCGGCCTGGCCCTCGTCGAGCAGCTTGCGGAACATCTCGATGCCGGTGACCGTGGTGGTGGTCTTGGTCTCCTTGATGCCGATGATGTCGACAGTCTCGTTGACCTTGAGGATGCCACGCTCGATACGACCGGTGACGACGGTGCCACGACCGGTGATCGTGAAGACGTCCTCGATCGGCATCAGGAACGGCTGGTCGGTGAGGCGAGCCGGGGTCGGGATGGCCTCGTCGACGGCGTGCATGAGGCCGAGGAGCTTCTCGCCCCACTCCTTGTCGCCCTCCAGCGCCTTCAGCGCGGAGACGCGGACGACCGGCAGGTCGTCGCCCGGGAACTCGTACTCCGAGAGGAGCTCGCGGACCTCGAGCTCGACGAGCTCCAGGATCTCCTCGTCGTCCACCATGTCGGCCTTGTTCAGGGCGACAACGATGTAGGGGACGCCGACCTGGCGGGCCAGGAGGACGTGCTCCTTGGTCTGCGGCATCGGGCCGTCGGTGGCGGCGACGACGAGGATCGCACCGTCCATCTGGGCCGCACCGGTGATCATGTTCTTGATGTAGTCCGCGTGACCCGGGCAGTCAACGTGGGCGTAGTGACGCGCCTCGGTCTGGTACTCGACGTGCGCGATCGAGATGGTGATACCGCGCTGACGCTCCTCCGGCGCCTTGTCGATCTGGTCGAACGGCGTGAAGGGGTTGATCTCCGGGTACGCGTCGTGCAGCACCTTGGTGATCGCCGCGGTCAGCGTGGTCTTACCGTGGTCGATGTGACCGATGGTGCCGATGTTGACGTGGGGCTTCGTCCGCTCGAACTTCGCCTTCGCCACTGCAGTCCTCCTGAGGACAGTTCTGTACGCCGTACGACGTCAGTTGGTCTTTGATCGGGTTTGGTACGGAGTGCTCGTCGCACTCCATGCCGTCCCGCGGATTGGGGCCGGAGGCCCTGGGGGGATCTGGGTGGATCCCCCCAGGTTTGCCTCCTAATAGCCTAAGGGGTCTGATTCGTCCCGAAAGCCGGGACGTACTCGGACCGCAAGCAAGGAGTCGGCTCGCGCCGGTCCTTACTCGCCCTTGGCCTTGGCGATGATGTCGTCCGCCACGTTCCGCGGAACCTCGGCGTACGAGTCGAACTGCATCGAGTAGCTTGCGCGACCAGAGGTCTTGCTGCGCAGGTCACCGACGTAGCCGAACATCTCGGAGAGCGGGACCAGCGCCGTGACGACGCGGGCACCGTGACGCTCGTCCATGGACCGGATCTGGCCACGGCGAGAGTTGATGTCGCCGATCACATCGCCCATGTAGTCCTCGGGCGTGGTGACCTCGACGGCCATCATCGGCTCCAGCAGGGCCGGACCGGCCTTGCGGGCGCCTTCCTTGAAGGCCATCGAACCGGCGATCTTGAACGCCAGCTCGGAGGAGTCGACGTCGTGCGAGGCACCGTCGAGCAGGGTCACGCGGACACCCTGGAGCGGGTAGCCGGCGAGCACACCGAACTCCATGGCCTCCTGGCAACCGGCGTCGACCGAAGGGATGTACTCCTTCGGCACGCGGCCACCGGTGACCTTGTTGACGAACTCGTAGCCCTCGCCGGACTCGATCGGCTCGATCGCGATCTGGATCTTCGCGAACTGGCCGGAGCCACCGGTCTGCTTCTTGTGCGTGTAGTCGATGCGCTCGACGGCCTTGCGGATCGTCTCGCGGTACGCGACCTGCGGCTTGCCGACGTTGGCCTCGACCTTGAACTCACGCTTCATACGGTCGACCAGCACCTCGAGGTGCAGCTCGCCCATACCCGCGATGATGGTCTGGCCGGTCTCCTCGTCCGTGTTGACCTGGAAGGACGGGTCCTCCTCGGCGAGACGCTGGATGGCAACACCCAGCTTCTCCTGGTCACCCTTGGACTTGGGCTCGATGGCGACGCGAATGACCGGGGCCGGGAAGTCCATGGACTCCAGGATGACCGGGTTCTTCTCGTCCGACAGCGTCTCACCGGTGGTGGTCTGCTTCAGACCCATGACGGCGATGATGTCGCCGGCGCCGACCGACTCGATCTCCTCACGCTTGTTCGCGTGCATGCGGTAGATCTTGCCGATGCGCTCCTTCTTGCCCTTGACGGAGTTCAGCACCGAGGTGCCGGACTCCAGGCGGCCGGAGTACACGCGGACGAAGGTCAGCTTGCCCAGGTGCGGGTCAGACATGATCTTGAACGCGAGGGCGGCCAGCGGCTCGTCGTCGGAGGCCTTGCGGGCGATCTCCACCGACTCGTCGCCGGGCTTGTGGCCCTTGATGGACTCGATGTCCAGCGGCGACGGCAGGTACTTCACGACGGCGTCGAGCAGGGGCTGAACGCCCTTGTTCTTGAACGCGGTGCCGCAGAAGATCGGGGTGAAGTCCGAGTTCAGGGTGCCCTGGCGGATCGCGGCGACCAGCAGCTCCTCGGGGATGTCCTCGCCCTCGAGGGCGAGCTCCATCACCTCGTCGCTGATGTTCGACACGGTGTCGATCAGGGCCTCGCGGTACTCGGCGGCCTGCTCGGCCAGCTCGGCCGGGATGTCGACGGTGTCGTACATCTCGCCCTTGGTGGCCTCGGCGGACCAGACCAGGGCCTTCATCTTCACCAGGTCGACGACGCCGACGAAGTCGGACTCCGCGCCGATCGGGAGCTGCATGACCAGCGGGGTCGCGCCGAGGCGGTCCACGATGGTCTGGACGCAGAAGAAGAAGTTCGCGCCCGTGCGGTCCAGCTTGTTGATGAAGCAGATGCGCGGGACGCCGTAGCGGTCAGCCTGCCGCCACACGGTCTCGGACTGGGGCTCGACACCGGCAACACCGTCGAACACCGTCACGGCACCGTCGAGGACGCGCAGCGAACGCTCCACCTCGACGGTGAAGTCGACGTGGCCCGGGGTGTCGATGATGTTGATGGTGTGGTCGCTGTTGTCCAGCGTCCAGTGGCAGGTCGTCGCGGCCGACGTGATCGTGATGCCGCGCTCCTGCTCCTGCTCCATCCAGTCCATGGTGGCAGCGCCATCGTGGACCTCACCGATCTTGTACGAGACACCGGTGTAGAACAGGATCCGCTCGGTGGTGGTGGTCTTGCCCGCGTCGATGTGCGCCATGATCCCGATGTTGCGGACCTTGGCGAGGTCAAGGGAGGTTGCAGCCATGGTGGCTCGTTCTCTCTCTGTCTAGTGACGGGGTACGGACTACCAGCGGTAGTGCGCGAAGGCCTTGTTGGACTCGGCCATCTTGTGGGTGTCCTCGCGACGCTTGACCGAGGCGCCCAGACCGTTGCTGGCGTCCAGGATCTCGTTCAGCAGACGCTCGGTCATGGTCTTCTCGCGACGAGCGCGCGAGTAGCCGACCAGCCAGCGCAGCGCCAGGGTGTTGGCGCGGCCCGGGCGGACCTCGACCGGCACCTGGTAGGTGGCGCCACCGACGCGGCGGGACTTGACCTCAAGGGTCGGCTTGACGTTCTCAAGCGCGCGCTTGAGGGCGACCACGGGGTCGGCGCCGGTCTTCTCACGGACGCCCTCGAGGGCGCCGTAGACGATCCGCTCGGCGGTGGAGCGCTTGCCGTGCAGCAGGATCTTGTTGACCAGCGAGGTCACCAGCGGGGAGCCGTAAACCGGGTCGATGATGACCGGGCGCTTCGGGGCGGGGCCCTTACGAGGCATTCTTACTTCTCCTTCTTGGCGCCGTAGCGGCTGCGAGCCTGCTTGCGGTTCTTGACACCCTGGGTGTCGAGCGAGCCGCGGATGATCTTGTAGCGGACACCAGGAAGGTCCTTCACACGTCCACCGCGAACCAGCACGATGGAGTGCTCCTGCAGGTTGTGGCCCTCGCCCGGGATGTAAGCGGTGACCTCGATCCCGCTGGTGAGGCGCACACGGGCGACCTTACGAAGCGCCGAGTTCGGCTTCTTCGGGGTGGTCGTGTACACACGCGTGCAGACACCGCGACGCTGAGGGGAACCCTTCAGTGCGGGAGTCTTGTTCTTCTCGACCTTGTCCTGCCGGCCCTTTCGGACCAGCTGCTGGATCGTAGGCACCGTTTCTCCGTTTTCTGTGTGCCAAGGCTGCGTCAAACTAACCTGCGGTGACCCCAACTGGCCGACCCACGCGGTCGGGTGTGTTGAGCCTCTTTGATGGAGGAATCGCGGAATCCCATGATGCTGATGTGCAGCGACGGCGCTCGCGCGTACAGAGCGTTTTGCGACGCTCCGGTGTGGCGCGGCGGCCGGTGTGCATGCACGCACAAGGACCCGGGGACACCCCAGGCACAAGGTCAGAGCGTACCTAGCGCATCGGCGCCGGTCAAAACAAATGCAACGCCGCAGCTCAGCCCTGAACGGGGCTGGACACCCGGACGGCGTAGCCGAGGCTCTGCCGTCTTACCACAGATGGCCCACGGCGGCGAACCGGGAGGCCGCCGACCGGTCAGCCGGGGGCCGGGCCGGACGCCGCGATCAGGATCGCGAGGATCATCAGCGCCCAGGCCGCGATCGACAGCCAGCCGAGCACCAGCCCGACGGTGGCCATCCCGTCCCCCGGCTCGTCCCGGCTGCGCAGCTGCGCCCTGGCGACGTGGCCGGTCACCACGGCGGGGACTCCGGTCGCCCCCATGGTCGGGATGGTGAGCAGGCCCAGGACCATCGAGGTGACCGCCAGCGGGTTGGTGCGCGGCTTCGGCGGGGCCAGGAAGACCGGCGGGGGCAGGAAGGTCGACGGCACCGCGGGCGCCGGGGCTCCCTGCGGCGCGACGAACGGCCCGGCCGGCAGGTCGGCGACCAGCCGGCTCAGCTCCCCGTACGTCTTCGCCCGGTTCGCCGCGTCGAAGCGCTGCGCGTACTCCTCGGTGTCCAGCCGCCCCTCCGCGAATGCCGCTTTCAGCACGTCCACCGTGCGCTCGCGGTCGGTGTGCGCGGCGCGCATCCCGGCCTGCGCGGAGACCGCGGGCTGGGCGGCCGCAGGCTGGGCTGCCGGGGGCTGCGGCCAGGACTGGCGGTGCTCCGGCGGATGGCCGACGGGCGGCCGGCTACCGGCGAAGGGCGAGTCGGACGGCTGCTTCATCTCCCACGGCTCCACGGCCACCAGGCCACCTCCCGACACCCGGCGCGCCGGGTGCGCACCGCTTCGTCACTGAGCAGGACGAACCAGGCCGCGTACTAGTTGCCGATCCGCGCGCCCAATGCCGAGGACGAGGGCGAAATATCACTCATTCAGCCCAGAAACGCCCGATTCCCAGGCACCCTGGGCCTGTTACCCCGGAAGTGAGAGGCTGGCGGCACACACGTACCCGTGCACCGCAGGAGACCCCCGCAATGCAGGCGTCCACCCCCCAGTCCGCGCCGGCCGGTCCGGCGTCCACCTCCGCCGTGAGCATCCGCGACCTGTGGAAGACCTTCGGCCGACAGGCGGCGGTGTCCGGCCTCGATCTCGAACTCCCGGCCGGGTCCTTCATCGGACTGGTCGGCCCCAACGGCGCCGGCAAGACCACCACCCTCTCGATGGTCACCGGCCTGCTCCGCCCCGACCACGGCACCGTTCTGATCCACGGCGCGGACGTCTGGACCGACCCGGTCGCGGTCAAGGCGCGGATCGGCATCCTGCCCGAGGGCCTGCGGATGTTCGAGCGGCTGAGCGGGCGCGAACTGCTCCAGTACAGCGGTCGGCTGCGCGGACTGCCCGGCGCCGAGGTCGACCGCCGGGCCGAGGAACTCCTCACCGTGCTCGACCTGCTCGCCTCCGCCGACAAACTGGTCGCCGACTACTCCACCGGTATGCGCAAGAAGATCGGCCTCGCCGCCGCGCTGCTGCACAACCCGGACGTGCTGTTCCTGGACGAGCCCTTCGAGGGCGTCGACCCGGTCTCCGCCCAGACCATCCGGGGCGTCCTCAGGCGGTACGCGGCGGCCGGCTCGACCGTCGTGTTCTCCAGCCACGTGATGGAGCTGGTCGAGCAGCTCTGCGACTGGGTCGCCGTGATGAACGCCGGCAAGGTGATAGCCCAGGGCCCGCTGGACTCGGTGCGCGGTGAACGCTCGCTGCACACGGTCTTCCTGGAGCTGATCGGGGTCCGAGAGGACGACGGCCGGGCCCTCGGCTGGCTCGGCGCGGCGGCGCCCGACGGCGCTGCGGTGGACGGCGCTGCGGTGGACGGGACCGAGCGATGAACCCCGCCGTCCCTGAGGACAGGGTGGTCGTCCGGGCCATCGTCTCGCTCAGGCTCCGGCTGCTCGCCAACGGGCTCAGGCGCAGCCCCCGGCGCAAGGCCGTGTTCGTCCTCGGCACGGTGCTCGGGCTCGGCTTCGCCCTCGTGATGGCATTCGCCCTGTCCCTGCTGCACGGCCGCCAGGGGGCCGGCGACGCCGCCGTGATGCTCACCACCGGACTCGCCATCGGCTGGGCCGCCCTGCCGCTCTTCCTGTTCAGCACCGACGAGAGCTCCGACCCGACCCGGCTCACCATGCTGCCGCTGCGCCCAAAACCGCTGCTCCGCGGCACCCTGCTGGCCTCGCTGATCGGCCCGGGACCACTGCTGGCACTGGTGCTGCTGACCGGTGCCGCGGTGGCCGCGTCCGGCGGCGCGGCGTCGCTCCCGGCGGCCCTGGTGGGCGTACCGCTGACGGTGGTGGCCTTCGTCGCGCTGTCCCGGGCGGTCGCGGCCGGGAACGCCCGGCTGCTCTCCAGCCGTCGCGGCAAGGACTTCGCCGTGCTCGGCGGACTGCTCTTCGCGCTGCTGGTCCAGCTCGGGAACATCGCCTCGCAGAGCGTCTTCGGCCGTCCCGGCGAGCACGGCGCGCTCGACCTCACACCGCTGCGGCCCTTCGCCGCGGTGCTCCGCTGGGTGCCGCCGATCAGTTCGGTCGACGCCGTCCGCTCGGCCGGGGACGGCTCGTACGCCGCCGCCGTGCTGCAGCTCGCGCTCACCGGCGGCCTGCTGTTCCTGCTGCTGCGCTGGTGGCGCGGCAGCCTCCAGCAGCTGATGGTGACCGCTGACGCCTCCACCCAGATCACCGTCAGGAGCGTCGGCCGCCCACGCGGCGCCGGGCTGCTGCCCGGGGGCCGGACCGGTGCGGTGATGCAGCGTCACCTGCGGTACGCCTGGCGTGAACCCCGGGCCAAGGCGGCCGTCTTCACTGGCATCGGCATGACCCTGGTGTTCTGCGTCCTGTCCGTGGTGCAGGGCTGGGCCTCGGTCTACGTGGTGGCCATCGCCGGAGTGATGCTCGGACTGCAGATGGTCAACCTCTTCGGCATGGACGGCTCCGCGTTCTGGATGGTCGCCGCCACCCTGAGCACCCGCGCCGACGCCCGGGCCGAACTGCTCGGGCGCGCCTGCGCCGTGCTCTCGTACGCGGTCCCGGTCTCGCTCGTCGTCGGGGTCGGGCTGGCCGCCGCCAACAACGACTGGGCAAACCTCGCCCCCGCCCTCGGCGTCACCTTCGCCCTCCTGGGCACGGGCATCGGCCTCGGCGCGGTCCTGAGCGTCCTCGCGCCGTACGCCATGCCCGCGGACAGCAACCCGATGCGCAACGCCGCACCGGGGCAGGGCGGGCTGGTCCTGCTCAACGGGTTCGGCTCGATGGTCGGCGTCCTCCTGCTGAACCTGCCGCTCAGCGGCCTGCTCGCCTGGCTGCTGGTCTCGCACGGCCCGAGCTGGACCGTGCTGGCGATCGGCCCCGCCTACGGCGCCGCCCTCGCCGCCATCGGCCTGCGCATCGCCACTCCCCGCCTCCTCCGCCGCCTCCCGGAGATCCTCGGCACGGCCGTCGAACGCTGAGGCCGGCCCACGGGGCCGGGCGACGGCAGGGGTCCCCCGGGTGCCGACGAGGGCGTCGCGACCGGGCTGCGGCGACCGAGGAGCCAGCCGGGCGGCCGGGCCGGTGTCGTCGGCCGACCGGGGAGGTCCGGCATCATGGACCGGAGGTTCGGACTAGGCGGAGGCGGGACACCGTGGGCAGGCACAAGGGCGAACGGGGTCCCGGTATGGACGGACTGGTGGAGCAGGCGGCGCACCAGGTGATCGGGGCGCCCGCAGAGGGGCTCGACCTGGCGCTGGACACCGGGGCCTCGCTGCTGGCGGCCTCGGCCGACCGGTGGCCCGAGGTGAGCCGGGCGGTGCTGGCCTTCGCGGAGCGTACGGTCGCGCGCGCCTGGGCCGGCGGCTGGCGCCCGGCGGATCTGGCCCGGGTGGTCCGGCGCCGGCTCGGTCCGGTGCACCAGGCGCTGGCGGTCGACCTGATCGCCGCCGAGGGGCGCCGGCACCCCGCCGCCACCCTGGACCGCCGCTGGCAGGAGCAGCTGCGTGAGCTGTCCGCCGAGGTGTGGTGGGAGGGCGACGAGGGCTACCTGCCGGGCTTCGCGCACCGCCACCGCCTGGACCGCTTCGCCCTGGCCACCACCGCCCTGGAGCTGCTGCGGGCCTGGAGCCACCTGCCGCCGATCGCGCCGGTCGGACCCGTTCCCGGGGCCGCACCGCAGCGGCCGAGCGGCCCGGTGCAGGGCGAGCCGAGGATGCTGTCGCGGATCCGGGCGCTACTGGCGAAGGCGGAGTCCACGGAGTACCCGGAGGAGGCCGAGGCGCTGACCGCGAAGGCCCAGCAGCTGATGGCCCAGCACAGCATCGACGAGGCGCTGCTGGCGGCCGCCCGGCCGGCCGCGGACGCCCCGGCGGCGCTGCGGATCGGAGTGGACAACCCGTACGAGGGCCCGAAGACGATGCTGCTGGACGCCGTCGCGGCGGCGAACCGCTGCCGGGTGGTGTGGGCGAAGGAGTTCGGCTTCTGCACCATCGTCGGCTTCGACCCGGACCTGGACGCGGTCGAGCTGCTCTACACCTCGCTGCTGGTCCAGGCGACGTCCGCGATGAACCGCGCGGGCAGCCGTCAGCACCTGGACGGCGCCTCCCGGACGAAGTCCTTCCGGCAGTCGTTCCTGGTGGCGTACGCCGCCCGGATCCGGGAGCGGCTGGCGGCCGCCACCGAGCAGGCCACCAGTGACGCCGCCGCAGGGCGGCACCTGCGCGAGGACGGCAGCTCCGAGCAGCTGGTCCCCGACGAGCGGCTGCTGCCCGCGCTCGCCGCCCGCGAGGAGGCGGTGGACGGCGCGGTCGGCCGGATGTTCCCGAAGCTGACCGCCCAGCGGGTGCGGGTCAGCGACGGCGAGGGCTGGGCGGCCGGCCGGGCCGCCGCCGACCGGGCCTCCCTGCACGGCCGGGCGGGCGCCATCCGCTCCTGAGCGCCGGTGCGCCCCGGAGCGGGAGCCCGTGCGGCGCGGGGCTCCGGGACCGACCCGACCGGGGCGACCCGCATGTTGTCGGCACCGCGGCGCTTGGAGCCGACCTCGCCGGCCTGCTGCCGGCGCAGCGGGGGCTCGCCGAGGCGCCGGCAGGCCGTGAGGCAGGTCCGGCCCGGGGCGCGGTCGTTCTCCTCCGGGCGGTACCGGGCGACGAACTCCGCCCGGACCGGTGGCTCCAGCCCCGACGGTTCGAGCGGGCCGGCGGCCGGTGCGGTCCGCAGGCCCCGGGCCGGGGCCTGCGTCATCCGGGTGTCGTCGGTGACCAACGCGGGCTCGGACAGCGGGAGTTCACGCCAGCTCGGGCACCAGGCCGCGATGTGCTCGGTCTCCTCGAACTCGGTCCGGTGGCCGAGCCCGTCGCCGATCGCCAGGCCCGGCAGCGCTCCGGTCGCCCTGCCCGTCGACTGCCCCCTCAGACCTCGACGATCAGTTCCCGCAGGCCCCGGATGACGTACCCGGGCCGCCACTGCGGCTCGCGGACCAGCCGCAGTCCGGGGGCCCGGCGCAGCAGCGCGCCGTAGGACTCGGTGAGCTCCAGTCTGGCGAGCGAGGCACCGAGACAGAAGTGAATTCCGGCACCGAAGGTGATGTGCGGATTGTCGCTGCGGCCCAGGTCGAGGCGGTCGGGGTCGGTGAAGCGGGCCGGGTCGCGGTTGGCGGAGCCGAACAGCAGGGCGACCTCGGCGCCGCGCGGGACGCGCACCCCGGCGATCTCGACGTCCTCCAGCACCCAGCGTTCGAACATCTGCAGCGGGGTGTCGTAGCGCATCAGCTCCTCGACGGCGGTGGGCAGCAGTTCGTCCACCGCACCGCGCAGCCGGGCGAGTTCGCCGGGGTTGCGGAAGAGCGCCCACCAGCCGTTCCCGGTGGTGTTGACGGTGGCCTCGTGCCCGGCGTTGAGCAGCAGGACACAGGTCGAGACCATCTCCTGCTCGCTCAGCGCGTCCGAACCGTCGGCGACCTGGACCAGTGCGCTGATCAGGTCGTCGCCCGGTGCGGCCCGCCGCTCGGCGATCAGCCCGCGCAGGTACGTCGAGAACTCGACGCTCGCCCGCACGGCCCGCGCCGCCGCCTCCGCCGACGGGTTGAGCTCGAACATCCCGGTGATGTCGGCGGACCAGGGACGCAGCAGGCCCCGGTCGCCCTCGGGCACACCCAGCATCTCGGCGATCACCGCGACCGGCAGCGGTTCGGCGACCCGGGCGATCAGGTCGCCGCCGCCGTCCGCCAGCAGTCCGCCGACCAGTTCGTCCGCGAGCCGGGTCACGGTGGGCCGCAGCGACTCCACCATCCGCGGGGTGAACGCCTTGGAGACCAGCCGCCGGATCCGGGTGTGGTCGGGGGCCTCCAGGTCGAGCAGCCCGTGCTCGTTCAGCGTGTGGAACGGCTCGTGCGCGGGGTCGGGCGCCGGACGGCCGAACTCCTCGTGGGTGTGGCGGTGGGTGTAGGTGCGGCCGAGGCGGCGGTCCCGGAGCAGGGCGCTGACGTCCTCGTACCGGGAGACCAGCCACTGGCCGCTCGGCTCGTAGTAACTGACCGGTGCCTGCTCGCGCAGCGCCGCGTACGCCTCGTAGGGGTGCGCCACGAACTCGGCGGACCAGGGGTCGAACTGAGCATCCATGATCACTCCTGCTGGTCGGGTGGCCATGGTAGTCGGACCGGCGGCAGCCCGGAACGGGCGGGCACCGCCTGCCCGTTGCCTGTCCGTACGGGCCGTACGGACAAGCGACGGGCTCGCCGGGCGGCGCGGCCGAGCAGCACCGGCGGCGGCGAGCACGGCCGCACCGGAGCACGCACCGCACCGGCAACCCCCGTGGCGCGGAGCCCGGTTCGGCGGACCGCGCCTCGGGGGCCGCCGGCCGGCCGCCGCAGCCGCTGGTTCAGCCCGCCGAAAGGACCAGGCGGCGGGCGAAGTTGCGGTAGCCGCCGCGCTCGAAGGCCGCCGCCATCGGCACGTTCGCCAGGTCGGTGTCGGCGCGGATCCGTTCGGCGCCGGCCTCGACCGCGAGGATCCGGGTGATCTCGGCGAGGATCTCGTCCACGTACCCGCGGCCCCGCTGCTCCGGCAGCACCCCGAGGTAGCCGACCACGGGGAAGGCGGGGTTGTGCGAGGGGAGGCCGAAGCCGACCACCTCGCCGTCCGGGGTCTCGGCGAGGCGCCACCAGGACCGCTCGCCGGACATCCGGTCCCGGTAGAACGCGACGTCCGCGCGGGCCTGCCGCTCGGCGCCGATCTGCTCGGCCCCCTTCCGGGAGCCCGAGTCGAGGGTGCCCTCCAGCACCCGGCGGAGGATGCCGACGAAGACCTCGTCGTCGGGCTCGGCACGGAACCGCAGGCGCCCCGAGGGCTCCGGCAGGCCGTCCTGCGGCGTCCACTCGTAGCGCAGCCGCTCCAGGGCGGTGGAGAGCCCGGCCAGCCGGGCGGCCTCCCGGCGCCAGGTCAGGGCGGCCGCCACGGCGGGCCGGTCGCGCCAGTCGCCGGGCAGGAAGACGTGGTACTCCGGCGCCTCGGCCACCCCCGCCCCGGCGTACCCGGCGTGCGCGGCGGTGAGCAGGTCGGCGGCCAGGCCGATGCGGTCCACGGCGGACCCCACCGACTCGTGGACGAAGAAGCCGTCCAGGGCGCCGGGCTCGGAGTGCTCCGGGGCGCCCCACCAGACGGCGAGCGCGAGCGGCGGGCCGTCGGGGCCCTCCTCGGCGATCCAGGTCCATTCGGGGCGGTACTCGCGGCCGGCGAGTTTCCGGGTGTAGTCGTCCGCCGTCATCGTGGCACAGGCCGGGTCGGCGACGAGGAGCGGAAGGGAGCGGCCGAGGTCGGACTCGACGGTGGAACGGAAAATCACGGTTGCCTCCGAGGCGGGGAAAGCCGGAGGCGCGACCTGATCGGCGTGGGCCTACCGCAGCCGGGCGAGCCGGACGGCGGTGGACGGGGCGATCGGAAGCGCCGGGTTCGGGGTGAACACCACGGGCCTCCCTTCTGCGCGGACCACGGTCGGTGGCCGTACCGGACCGGGCACCCCGTCCGGGGCACCCGCGTGATCGCGAGATCAGCGGTCGTCAGGCTAGACCCCGCCGCTCGACCGGACAACCGGATTTCCGCCCGGCTACGCCTCTCCCGCGACCACCGCTCCCGCCTCGTACGCGAAGACCACCGCGTGCACCCGGTCGCGCAGTTGAAGCTTGCTCAGCACATTGCTGACGTGCGTCTTCACGGTGTGCTCGCTGACCACCAGCTCGGCCGCGATCTCGGCGTTGGACAGGCCCCGGGCGAGCAGCCGCAGGGTCTCCTGCTCACGGATGGTCAGCCGGTCGAGCAGCTTCGCGGGCGCGCGCAGCACCGCGGCCGGCCCCGAGGGCCTGCGGGCGGCGAACTCGCCGATCAGCCGACGCGTCACCGAGGGCGCCAGCAGCGCCTCGCCGGAGGCCACCATCCGGACACCGTGCGCGAGGTCGTCCCGGCGGACGTCCTTGAGCAGGAAGCCGCTGGCCCCGGCGTAGAGGGCGTCGTAGACGTAGTCGTCGATGTCGAAGGTGGTCAGCATGATCACCTTGGTGTCGGGGAACTCGCCGCAGACCCGGCGGGCCGCCTCCAGGCCGTCCATGACGGGCATCCGGACGTCCAGCAGCAGCACGTCCGGGCGGTGCTCCCGGACCGCCTCGACGGCCTGCGCGCCGTCCGCCGCCTCGGCGACCACCTCGATGTCCGGCTGGGCGTCCAGGATCATCCCGAACCCGGCCCGCACCAGCTCCTGGTCGTCGGCGACCACCACTCGTATCGCGTCCCTGCTCACCACGGCTCCCCTCTCCCGGCCGGTCGTACCGTACGCCGGCCGCCGCTCACAGTACGGCCGCGTCCAGCGGCAGCTGCGCGGTGACCAGGAAGCCCCGGCCCTGTGGCCCCGGACCGGCGCTCGCCCTGCCGCCGCAGGCCGCCGCACGCTCGCGGATACCGACCAGCCCGCGCCCGCCCGACCAGCCGGGCGCCGTGCTCCGCCCGCCCTCGGCGCCGCCGGTGCGCCCGGCGTCCTTCGCCCCGGCGCCGTTGTCACGGACCTCGATCTCCAGCGTCCGCCCGACCCGGACGATCCGGACCGCCGCGCTGTCCGCCCCGGAGTGCTTGACGACATTGGTCAGTGCCTCCTGGACGATCCGGTAGGCCGCCGCCTCGACGTCCGCCGGCATCGTGCGCGCGGGCTCGGCCAGCTCCAGCTCCACCCGGATGCCCGCCTGCCGCACCCGTCCGACCACGGCCGGCAGTTCGGCCAGCCTGGGTTGCGGGGCCAGTTCGGGGCTCGCGCCCTCCTCCTTGAGCACCCCGAGGACCCGGCGCAGCTGCACCATCGCGTCGCGGCCGGAGTCGGCGATGGTGTCGAAGGCCCGGATCGCCCGGTCCGGGTCCTTGTGCACCACCAGCGGACCGGCCTCCGCCTGAATGACCATCAGCGAGACCGCGTGCGCCAGGATGTCGTGCATCTCCCGGGCGATCCGGCTGCGCTCCTCGGCCACCGCGCGGGCCGCCTCGCTCGCGGCCCGGAGGCCCAGCTGGTGGGCCCGTTCGGCCTCCGTCCGGGCGAGCCTGCGCCAGTCGCGCACCAGTGCGCCGAAGGTGAAGCTGCCGACCGTCATGATCAGGCTGAACAGCATGCCGTTCGGCGAGTGGGTGCCGAGGATGTTGGCGACCACGGTGATCACCAGCAGCGGCCAGCGCTGCCAGTCCCGGCCGCGGTCGGCCAGGGTGTACATCGTGACCACCCCGGCGATCGAGACCTGCGGCTGCGCCGAGTGCGCGGCGTAGGACAGCGCCAGCGCCGGCAGCCCGCCGAGCAGGAACACGCTGCACGGGAACCTCCGCCGCCAGGGCAGCGGGAAGGCGGTGGAGACCGCCAGCAGGTAGACCCACCAGGACCAGCCCTGGTTGTCGAAGAACACCGCCCAGGCCGAGATCAGGGCCGAGAACACCGTCAGCCCGATGTCCGTCACCCGCGGATCGACGCCGCCGAACCGCCCCTCCCACCGCTGCCCCAGCGCGATGATCCGTGCCTGCGCACGCGATATCCGCTCCACGTCCGTTCCTCCCCCGCCGTGCTCCGGGGGATGATCCTGCCGTAACGCCGGGCCGGGCGCGCGGCCGAGGGGCGCCGGGAGCCGACCGCCGGCCCCGGCGGGGTGCTCAGACACCGGTGACCGTCACATCACCGGTGTCGGTCTGCGCCGTGATGCGGTGCTTGGCGCCCGCCCGCTGACCGACCGTCACGGTGGTTTTCCCGGTGTCCGTCTTCGCGGCGACGGCGTACGGGTCCTGGTCCTGGTCGGGCACCTTCACGGTGATGCTGCCGGTGCTCGAGGTCGCCGCGAGCGTCTCGGGCCGGGCGGTGAAGACGGCCGAGACGTCGCCGGTGCTGGTGCTCAGGCTGACCTCGGTACCGCTCATCCGCTTGGCCTCGATGCTGCCCGTACCGCTCTTCGCCTCGACCCGGCCGCTGAGCCCGGACAGGTGGACGTCACCGGTGCCGTCCTTCACCCGTACCTCGGTGCCCGCCGGGACCTCCACCTCGTACCCGACGCCGCAGTCGCCGTCCGGGCAGGTGTAGCCGAGGGTGAGCGTGTCGCCGACGGTGCTGTGCGTGGTGGCGGGCGGGGTGGAGCGGTACGTCTGGCGCTCCGTCACCTGGACCCCGGTGCCGCCGCCGACCACCCGGATGTCTCCGGTGCCGCCCTCGATCACCAAGGTCCGCACGGCCTCCGGGACGCCGTAGCCCACGGTCCTGGTCCGGTCGTCCTGGAACGCGAAGCAGGAGGACATCCCGCCCACGACGGCAGCGGTGATGGCGGCGTAGGTCAGTACGCGGAAGGTCATCCGGTTCATGGCAGTTCTCCTGTTCGGCCGGCCGGACCGGCCTCTGCGACCCGACACCGAAAGACTGCCCGACCACCCCCTCATCCCGGATCCCCCGACCGAGCGGTCCGTCTCCCTCCCCCGTGCGGGGGAGTACCTCCCTCCCCCGCACGAGCCGCGCTCACCCGGCCCCGCTCACCCAGCCGCAGGCTCTCCCACCGGCTGCCCCGCGACGATCCGCCGCACCAGTGCGGGCAGCGCGACCGAGATCGGCTCCCGGATCACCTCGTGCGCCACCGGGTCGTACGGCGTGGGCTCACCGTTCACGATCACCAGCCGGGCACCGGCGTCCAACGCCACCTGCGGCAGGGCGGCCGCCGGGTACACCTGCAACAGCGTCCCGACCGCCACGAACAACTCGCACGCCTTGGCGATCGCCTCGGCCCGGTCCAGCACCACCGGGTCCAGTGCCTCACCGAACATCACCGTGCACGGCTTGAGCACACCCCCGCACGCCGCACACGCCGGATCCGGCTCGCCCGCCGCCACCCGGTCCAGCGCCCGAGCCATCGGGCTGCGCTCCCGGCAGCGGACGCACTGCACCTGCTGCGCCGTCCCGTGCAGCTCCAGCACCTTCCGCTCCGGCAGCCCCGAACGCTGGTGCAGCCCGTCCACGTTCTGCGTCAGCACCCGCAACGGCAGCCCGCTGCGCTCCAGTTCCACCAGCGCCAGATGCCCCGCGTTCGGCTCCGCCGCCACCGCGCCGACGTCCCGTCGCATCAACCAGGAGCGGCGCCGCACCTCGGGATCAGCCAGGTACGGCCCGACCGTCACCAACTCCTGCGCCTTCGGGTCCCGTTGCCACAGCCCCTTGGGCCCCCGGTAGTCCGGAATCCCCGAATCGGTGGAGATCCCCGCCCCCGTCAACACCGCGATCAGCGGCCGCTCGCCAGTCATGCCCGGACCGTACGGGCCGTCCTCCACCCTGCGCCACCGAAAAACCGGGCGCTCCCCCGCCGACACCCACCGGAACCCGGCGCCGACCAGCGCCGACCGCCGCCCCCACCCCACGTCGCCCCCGGGAGGCCACCCTCCCGTTCACCGCCCGCGGCCCCCTCCTCCGCGTCCGGTGGTCCCTCCCCTTGCGTCTCCCGGGGGCCGGATCACAGCAGGCGCTTGATCTCACCCCGCGCCCGGTAGAAACCGCCCGAGCCCGACTCCAGCACCTCGGCCACCAGGTACCGCGCGCCCGGCACCCGGACGTCCTTCGGGAACTGCACCCGCCAGGACGGGTCGTAGCCGGCCGACACCACCCTCACCCGCGTCCGGCCGCCGTCCTGCACGCACTCGACCTCGACGCCCGCACCGGCCCGGGCCGCCGTCACCGTCTCCAGCCGGGCCCCCGGGGCCACCGCCTCCCAGCCGGCCGCGTCCACCTCGGCCGTCCGCGGCAGTGTCCCGTCCTGTGCCGCGCGGACCGCCTGCTCGCTCGCGTCCAGGCAGGCCAGCGAACCGTCCGTGGTCACCAGGTACAGCCGTCCGTCGCGGTACTGCATGCTGTAGGCCGAGCCGCAGCCCGTGCCCAGCTTCCACAGCCGAGTCCCGTCCGCCGCGAAGCAGTAGACCGAGGAGTGGTTGTCCCCGGCGAAGACGTAACGGCCGTCGGGGGACGCGGCGCAGGAGAACACCGCCGCATCGCAGCGGTAGCGGGCGACCTCCCCGCCGTCCGCCTTGCGCAGCCGGTGCACCCAGCCGCGCGACGTCCCCGCGAAGACCTCCTCCCGCTCCTGCCAGCCGAAGAGCACCTCGCCCTCCGTCCGGGTGTGCCACACCGGCTCGCCGCCGCGCGCCGCGTACCGGGACACCCCGCGGGTGTGCCCGTGGTAGACGCCCTCCCGGTCGCAGCGCACCATCCAGCCCTCGCGGCCCTCGGCCTTGCGCCGCCACTGGAACTCGTCCTCGTGGTCGACGGTGGTGAGCCCGCCGCGCTCGTCGGCCACCCCCAGCACCCCGTCGTGGATGTCCAGCCAGTAGATGTCCACGTCCTCGGCGATCTCGTACGCCACCCGGGGCACCTTCCCGCCCAGGTCGTACACCTTGCCGTTGTCGCAGCCCGCGTAGATCCACCAGTCGTCGGCGACGATGCACTTCACCCCGTCCGGCAGGCCGTACCGGCCGGTGACCACCCCGTCGTGCGTCAGCGTGTAGACGTCCCCCGCCTCGTTCCCCACCCAGGCGTGCTCCTCCCCCACGAACACCCCGAACGCCGCCGCCCCCGACCGGAACCGCCACACCAGCGGCGCCTGACGCGCCGTCGACCCGCTGCTGGCCATCGCCCGACGCGTCACCGCCCGGCGCTGCCGCACCCCCCGGACCGCCGGCGCGTACCCCTTCCTGACCTTCTCCCCCACCTTCCTGGAGACCGCCGCGACGGCCTTCTCCGCCGTCGGGTACGAGGTGGTCCTCGCCTGCCCGCCCTCCCCGATCCGCCCGTACGTCACGGTCACCTCGGCTCCGGCCAGCCGCACCTCGTAGAACTTGTGCGCGCCACCGCCCTCCTCGGACAGCTCCAGGTAGGTGACCTGCTCGGCAGGAACGGCAGCAGTGGACATCGGACGACCCCTCTCGGCCAGCCAGGAGGACTGATGGGCCCAACCTAGACGGCGCCACTGACATCCCCTCAGGCCGGGCGAAACGCCGCAGGGCGGCCACCCCGGGTGGGGTGGCCGCCCTGCGGCGTCGTGCGAACGACTGTCAGCCGGTGTACGGGCCGTAGTCGTAGTCGTCCAGCGGGACCGCCTGGCCGGAGCCGGCGCCGAAGGGCGACATGTCGTAGTCGTCGTAGCCGACGGCCGAGTACATGGCGGCCTTGGCCTCCTCGGTCGGCTCCACCCGGATGTTGCGGTAGCGGGGCAGACCCGTACCGGCCGGGATGAGCTTACCGAGGATGACGTTCTCCTTGAGGCCCAGCAGCGGGTCCGACTTGGCGTGGATCGCCGCGTCGGTGAGGACCCGGGTCGTCTCCTGGAAGGAGGCGGCCGACAGCCAGGACTCGGTGGCCAGCGAGGCCTTGGTGATACCCATCAGCTGCGGACGGCCGGAGGCGGGGTGACCGCCCTCGGAGACCACGCGACGGTTCTCCTGCTCGAAGCGGCCGCGCTCGACGAGCTCGCCCGGAAGCAGCTCGGCGTCGCCCGACTCGATGATCGTCACGCGGCGGAGCATCTGCCGGATGATGATCTCGATGTGCTTGTCGTGGATCGACACACCCTGCGAGTTGTAGACCTTCTGGACCTCGGCCACCAGGTGGACCTGGACGGCACGCTGGCCCATGATGCGCAGGACGTCGTGCGGGTTGGTGGCACCGACGGTCAGCTTCTGGCCGACCTCGACCGCCTCGCCCTCGCTCACCAGGAGCTTGACACGCTTGGAGACCGGGTAGGCGATCTCGTCGGTGCCGTCGTCCGGGGTGATGACGATCTTGCGGGTCTTCTCGGTGTCCTCGATGCGGGCGCGACCCTGCGCCTCCGAGATCGGGGCCACACCCTTGGGGGTACGGGCCTCGAAGAGCTCGACGACACGCGGCAGACCCTGGGTGATGTCGTCACCGGCCACACCACCGGTGTGGAAGGTACGCATGGTCAGCTGGGTACCGGGCTCACCGATGGACTGGGCGGCGATGATGCCGACCGCCTCACCGATGTCGACCAGCTTGCCGGTGGCCAGCGAGCGGCCGTAGCAGTGGGCACAGGTACCCACGGCCGACTCACAGGTCAGGATCGAGCGGACCTTGACGTCGCCGACGCCGTGGCGGATCAGCTCGTCGATCAGGACGTCACCGAGGTCGGTGTTGGCGGTGGCGAGGAGCTTGCCGTCCACCGTGATGTCCTCGGCGAGCATCCGGGCGTAGACGCTGGTCTCGACGTCGTCGGCCTTGCGCAGCACGCCGTCCACGACGGAACCGATCGACAGCTTCAGGCCGCGCTCGGTGCCGCAGTCCTCCTCGCGGATGATGACGTCCTGGGAGACGTCGACCAGACGACGGGTGAGGTAGCCGGAGTCGGCGGTACGCAGAGCGGTGTCCGCGAGACCCTTACGGGCACCGTGGGTGGAGATGAAGTACTCCAGCACGGAGAGACCCTCACGGAACGACGCCTTGATGGGTCGCGGGATGGTCTCGTTCTTCGCGTTGGACACCAGACCACGCATACCGGCGATCTGACGCATCTGCATCATGTTTCCACGAGCACCCGAGTCGACCATCATGAAGATGGGGTTCGTCTTCGGGAAGTTCGCGTTCATGGCCTCGGCGACCTCGTTGGTCGCCCGGGTCCAGATGCCGATGAGCTCGCTCTTGCGCTCCTCGTTGGTGATCAGACCGCGCTCGTACTGCCGCTGGACCTTCTCCGCCTGCGCCTCGTAGCCCTCGAGGATCTGGGGCTTGCTCGGCGGGACGACGACGTCCGAGATCGAGACGGTGACACCGGAACGGGTCGACCAGTGGAAGCCGGCCGCCTTCAGGTTGTCCAGCGTCGCGGCGACGACGACCTTGGGGTAGCGCTCGGCCAGGTCGTTGACGATGGCCGACAGCTGCTTCTTGCCGACCTCGTAGTCGACGAAGGGGTAGTCCTCGGGCAGCAGCTCGTTGAAGAGCGCACGGCCCAGGGTCGTGGTGAGCCGGAACGACTCGCCCTCAAACCAGGTGGACTGGCCCTCCTCGTCGACCGGGGCGCTCCAGCCGCGCGGCGGCACGGTACCGACCGGCAGACGCAGGTCGATCGGGGCCTGGACGTCCAGGTCGCGGGCGTCGAAGGCCATGATCGCCTCGGCGGTCGACGAGAAGGAGCGGCCGGCGCCCTTCACGTTCTCGCGGTCCGAGGTGAGGAAGAACAGGCCCAGCACCATGTCCTGGGTCGGCATGGTGACGGGGCGACCGTCGGCCGGCTTCAGGATGTTGTTCGAGGACAGCATCAGGATGCGGGCCTCGGCCTGCGCCTCTGCCGACAGCGGCAGGTGGACGGCCATCTGGTCACCGTCGAAGTCCGCGTTGAACGCGGTGCAGACGAGCGGGTGGATCTGGATGGCCTTGCCCTCGACCAGCTGCGGCTCGAAGGCCTGGATGCCGAGGCGGTGCAGGGTGGGCGCACGGTTCAGCAGAACCGGGTGCTCGGCGATGACCTCTTCGAGGACGTCCCACACGACCGGGCGGGCACGCTCGACCATGCGCTTGGCCGACTTGATGTTCTGCGCGTGGTTCAGGTCCACCAGGCGCTTCATCACGAACGGCTTGAAGAGCTCCAGCGCCATGGCCTTGGGCAGACCGCACTGGTGCAGCTTCAGCTGCGGGCCGACGACGATGACCGAACGGGCCGAGTAGTCGACTCGCTTGCCGAGCAGGTTCTGACGGAAACGACCCTGCTTGCCCTTGAGCATGTCGGACAGCGACTTCAGCGGACGGTTGCCGGGGCCCGTGACCGGGCGACCACGACGGCCGTTGTCGAAGAGCGCGTCGACGGCCTCCTGGAGCATGCGCTTCTCGTTGTTCACGATGATCTCGGGGGCACCGAGGTCGAGCAGGCGCTTCAGGCGGTTGTTGCGGTTGATCACGCGGCGGTACAGGTCGTTCAGGTCGGAGGTCGCGAAGCGGCCACCGTCCAGCTGCACCATCGGACGCAGGTCCGGCGGGATGACCGGGACGCAGTCCAGCACCATGCCGTTGGGCTTGTTGCTGGTCTGCAGGAAGGCGGAGACGACCTTGAGGCGCTTGAGCGCACGGGTCTTCTTCTGGCCCTTGCCGGTGCGGATGATCTCGCGGAGGCGCTCGGCCTCCTCCGCCAGGTCGAAGGTCTCCAGGCGGTCCTTGAGGGCCGCGGCACCCATCGAGCCGGAGAAGTAGGTGCCGAAGCGGTCGCGCAGCTCGCGGTAGAGCAGCTCGTCGCCCTCCAGGTCCTGGACCTTGAGGTTCTTGAAGCGGGCCCAGACCTCGTCGAGGCGGTCGATCTCGCGCTGCGCACGGTCACGCAGCTGCTTCATCTCGCGCTCGGCGCCCTCACGCACCTTGCGGCGGACGTCGGCCTTGGCGCCCTCGGCCTCCAGCTCGGCGAGGTCGGACTCGGCCTTCTTCGCGCGGTTCTCCAGGTCGGAGTCGCGACGGTTCTCGATCTGCTGGCGCTCGACCGAGACGTGCGCCTCCAGGGACGGGAGGTCGCGCTGGCGACGCTCGTCGTCCACCCAGGTGATCATGTAGGCGGCGAAGTAGATGACCTTCTCGAGGTCCTTCGGCGCCAGGTCCAGCAGGTAGCCGAGACGGGACGGGACACCCTTGAAGTACCAGATGTGGGTGACCGGGGCGGCCAGCTCGATGTGGCCCATCCGCTCACGGCGCACCTTGGCGCGGGTGACCTCGACGCCGCAGCGCTCGCAGATGATGCCCTTGAAGCGGACGCGCTTGTACTTACCGCAGTAGCACTCCCAGTCCCGGGTGGGGCCGAAGATCTTCTCGCAGAAGAGCCCGTCCTTTTCCGGCTTCAGGGTGCGGTAGTTGATGGTCTCCGGCTTCTTGACCTCGCCGTGCGACCACTGGCGGATGTCGTCGGCCGTGGCCAGGCCAATACGGAGCTCGTCGAAGAAGTTGACGTCAAGCACTGGTCGTCAAGCCCTCTTTCGTAAGTCGAGGTTTATCTGTGGTCTGAGGGGGCCTGGGGGCGGGCCGGCCTGGGTTCCTCCAGGCCGGCCCAACCTCCGTCAGACCTCTTCGACGCTGCTCGGCTCGCGCCGGGACAGGTCGATGCCGAGCTCCTCGGCAGCGCGGAACACGTCTTCGTCGGAGTCCCGCATCTCGATGGACTGGCCGTCCGAGGACAGCACCTCCACGTTGAGGCAGAGCGACTGCATTTCCTTGATGAGGACCTTGAAGGACTCGGGAATGCCGGGCTCGGGGATGTTCTCGCCCTTGACGATGGCCTCGTAGACCTTGACTCGGCCGAGGACGTCGTCGGACTTGATGGTGAGCAGCTCCTGCAGTGCGTACGCAGCGCCGTACGCCTCCAGGGCCCACACCTCCATCTCACCGAAGCGCTGACCACCGAACTGCGCCTTACCACCGAGCGGCTGCTGGGTGATCATCGAGTACGGGCCGGTCGAACGGGCGTGCAGCTTGTCGTCGACCAGGTGGTGCAGCTTGAGGATGTACATGTAGCCGACCGAGATCGGCATCGGGAACGGCTCGCCGGAGCGGCCGTCGAACAGCCGGGCCTTACCGGTGGAGTTCACCAGGCGCTCACCGTCACGGGTGAGGGTGGTGTTGTCCAGCAGGCCGGTGATCTCGTCCTCGCGGGCGCCGTCGAAGACCGGGGTGGCGAGGTTGGTGCCACCGGTGACCTGGTCGGCGCCGATCGCCTGCAGGCGCTTGGCCCACTCGTCGGCGAGGCCGGAGACGTCCCAGCCCTGCTTGGCGAGCCACCCGAGGTGGATCTCCAGGACCTGTCCCGGGTTCATTCGGGACGGGACACCCAGCGGGTTGAGGATGATGTCGACCGGGGTGCCGTCCTCGAGGAACGGCATGTCCTCGACGGGGAGGATCTTGGAGATGACACCCTTGTTGCCGTGGCGGCCGGCGAGCTTGTCACCGTTGGTGATCTTGCGCTTCTGGGCCACGTAGACGCGGACCAGCTGGTTCACGCCCGGGGGCAGCTCGTCGCCCTCTTCGCGGTCGAAGACGCGGACGCCGATGACCTTGCCGGACTCACCGTGCGGCACCTTCAGCGAGGTGTCGCGGACCTCACGGGCCTTCTCACCGAAGATCGCGCGGAGCAGGCGCTCCTCGGGGGTCAGCTCGGTCTCACCCTTCGGGGTGACCTTGCCGACCAGGATGTCGCCGGTGACGACGTCCGCACCGATCCGGATGATGCCGCGCTCGTCGAGGTCGGCGAGGACCTCCTCGGAGACGTTCGGGATGTCCCGGGTGATCTCCTCGGGGCCCAGCTTGGTGTCACGGGCGTCGACCTCGTGCTCCTCGATGTGGATCGAGGAGAGGACGTCGTCCTGCACGAGGCGCTGCGACAGGATGATCGCGTCCTCGTAGTTGTGGCCCTCCCACGACATGAACGCCACGAGGAGGTTCTTGCCGAGCGCCATCTCGCCCTCGTCCGTGCAGGGGCCGTCGGCCAGGACCTGGCCGGCCTCCACACGGGAGCCCTCGTCCACGAGCACCTTCTGGTTGAAGGAGGTGCCCTGGTTGGAGCGGGTGAACTTGGCGGCGCGGTACGTGGTGTAGGTGCCGTCGTCGTTGGCCACCGTGACGTAGTCGGCGGAGACCTCCTGGACCACGCCCGGCTTCTCGGCCGTGATCACGTCGGCGGCGTCGACCGCACAGCGGTACTCCATGCCGGTACCGACCAGCGGAGCCTCGCTCTTCAGCAGCGGCACCGCCTGGCGCATCATGTTCGAGCCCATGAGTGCGCGGTTGGCGTCGTCGTGCTCGAGGAACGGGATCATGGCGGTCGCGACCGACACCATCTGGCGCGGCGAGACGTCCATGTAGTCGATCTCGGTGCCGGGGATGTAGTCGATCTCGCCGCCACGGCGGCGGACCAGGACACGCGGCTCGGCGAAGGTCAGCTCCGCGGTCAGCGGGGCGTTGGCCTGCGCGATGACGTAGCGGTCCTCCTCGTCGGCGGTGAGGTAGTCGACCTGCTCGGTGACCACACCGTCGATGACCTTGCGGTACGGGGTCTCGATGAAGCCGAAGGCGTTGACCCGGCCGTACGAGGCCAGCGACCCGATCAGACCGATGTTCGGGCCTTCCGGGGTCTCGATCGGACACATGCGGCCGTAGTGCGAGGGGTGCACGTCACGGACCTCGAAGCCGGCGCGCTCACGGGAGAGACCACCGGGGCCGAGGGCGGACAGACGACGCTTGTGGGTCAGGCCCGACAGCGGGTTCGTCTGGTCCATGAACTGCGACAGCTGGCTGGTGCCGAAGAACTCCTTGATGGAGGCGACGACCGGCCGGATGTTGATCAGGGTCTGCGGCGTGATCGCCTCGACGTCCTGGGTGGTCATGCGCTCGCGCACGACGCGCTCCATACGGGCGAGACCCGTACGGACCTGGTTCTGGATCAGCTCGCCGACGTTGCGCAGGCGACGGTTGCCGAAGTGGTCGATGTCGTCGACCTCGACCACGATGTCGCGGCCCTCGCCGTCGCTCCACTCGGTCTCACCCGCGTGCAGCTTCACCAGGTACTTGATCGCACCGATGATGTCGGGCTCGGTGAGCACGCCGGAGTCCAGGGACTCGGCGTTGCCCAGCTTCCGGTTGACCTTGTAGCGGCCGACCTTGGCGAGGTCGTAGCGCTTCGGGTTGAAGTAGAGGTTCTCGAGCAGCGTCTGCGCGGCCTCACGCGTGGGCGGCTCGCCCGGGCGCAGCTTGCGGTAGATGTCGAGGAGTGCGTCGTCCTGGCCCTGGGTGTGGTCCTTCTCCAGGGTGGCGCGCATCGACTCGTACTCGCCGAACTCCTCGAGAATCATCTCGTTGGTCCAGCCGAGGGCCTTGAGCAGCACGGTGACCGACTGCTTGCGCTTGCGGTCGATGCGGACACCGACCATGTCGCGCTTGTCGATCTCCATCTCCAGCCAGGCACCACGCGAGGGGATGACCTTGCAGGAGTAGATGTCCTTGTCGGACACCTTGTCCAGGGTGGAGTCGAAGTACACGCCGGGGGAACGGACCAGCTGCGACACGACGACGCGCTCGGTGCCGTTGATCACGAACGTGCCCTTGTGGGTCATGAGCGGGAAGTCGCCCATGAAGACCGTCTGAGACTTGATCTCACCGGTCTCGTTGTTGGTGAACTCGGCCGTGACGAAGAGCGGAGCCGCGTACGTGAAGTCGCGGTCCTTGCACTCGTCAATGGAGTTCTTCGGCGGCTCGAAACGGTGGTCGCGGAAGGTCAGCGACATCGACCCGCTGAAGTCCTCGATCGGCGAGATCTCTTCGAAGATCTCCTCCAGACCGGACTTGGTGGGGACGTCCTGACCACTCTCCAGGGCCGCCTCGACCCGAGACTTCCAGGCCGCGTTGCCGAGCAGCCAGTCAAAGCTCTCGGTCTGCAGGGCCAGGAGGTTCGGGACCTCAAGGGGCTCCTTGATCTTCGCGAACGAAACGCGAAGCGGGGCGGTGGATGCGGCGGAATTGTTCGAGGCGTTGCGCGAGGCGGCCAAGAGGGGGGTCCTTCCGAGGGCTCGGAGCTCACTACGCGCGTACCAGCCGGGCCTGCAAAGGCTTGGAGCCACCTCCGTCGCCGTGGGTCTCAGCCGGGAAGGAAATCCCAGGTCAGAGCCGCTTTGCGGAGGCGGTGCCAGACCCCTTCAGGGCAACGCAGACTCCGGGCGACGAGTCACGGAGCAGCTAACAGGCAGCGCAAAGGGACAGTGTAGCCAAAAGGCACACTGCTGACAAGCCCTGATTCGGAGACCGAATCGGACGCTCCCTCCGGTAGCCACCCAACCGGCTCGGCCCCACGGGGGAGCCGTGCCGCAGGGCGGCGCCTGCCTCGCACAACCTTGGCCCGGACTACGCCGGGCCACCGCACCTCACATGCAGTCACTTCCCGTCGGGGCCACTGAATATGCATCCAGGGCCGCTCCGACTTGGAGCGTGCACTCCACGCTGGGCGCGCGCCTTGAGAATCGCGCGCCCGGTGCCGTTCGTCAAGGCCCGCGCCAGAGCGTGGACCTCGGTCTGCTCATCGTCCGGCACCCCCCGGGCGTTACAGAACCCGTGGTGGGGCCGTCCGTGACGACAGCGATCACCATACCGGTCCCCGCCGACAGTGGCCGAGTGCACAGCCGACCGGGCCCGACCCCGTCAGGACGGACGCGGGTACGAAACAGGCCGGGCCGGCCACCCCGAAGGGTGGCCGGCCCGGCCCGTACGCCCCCTCAGAGGGGGCGAGGAGTCACTTGACGGTGACCTTGGCGCCAGCGCCCTCGAGCTGGGCCTTGGCCTTCTCGGCAGCGTCCTTGGCAACCTTCTCCAGGAGGGTGGCCGGGGTGCCGTCAACGAGGTCCTTGGCCTCCTTCAGGCCGAGGGAGGTCAGGGCGCGCACCTCCTTGATGACCTGGATCTTCTTGTCACCAGCGGACTCGAGGATGACGTCGAACTCGTCCTGCTCCTCGACGGCCTCGGCCTGGGCGCCCGGGGCGGCAATGCCGGCCACGGCGACCGGGGCGGCAGCGGTGACGTCGAACTTCTCCTCGAAGGCCTTCACGAAGGCGGCGAGCTCGATGAGGGTGAGCTCCTCGAACTGCGCGAGCAGCTCGTCCTGGGTCAGCTTCGCCATGATGGCGTCCTTCCACTAAATCGGCAGGTGGTGCCGTATGTACGGGTTGGGCGGGCACGGGCCCGCAGCGAGGCGTGAGCCTGCCGAATTACTCGGCGGCCTCGTCCTCGGCGGCGGGAGCCGGCGTACCGGCACCGCCCTGCTCGACCTTGTCGCGCAGCGCGTCCACGGTGCGGACGAGCTTCGACGGCAGGGCCTGGAAGAGCGCGGCAGCCTGGGACTGCTTGGCCTTCAGGGCACCCGCCAGCTTGGCGAGCAGCACCTCGCGGGACTCGAGGTCCGCGAGCTTCTTGATGTCATCGGCGGACAGCGCCTTGCCGTCAAGGACACCGCCCTTGATGATCAGAGCGGGGTTCTCCTTGGCGAAGTCACGCAGAGCCTTCGCCGACTCCACCGGGTCACCGGTGACGAAGGCGACAGCCGTCGGACCCGCGAACAGGTCGTCCAGCTCGGAGATCCCGGCCTCATTGGCCGCGATCTTGGTCAGCGTGTTCTTCACCACGGCGTACTGGGCGTTGTCACCCAGCGAGCGACGCAGATTCTTCATCTGCTTCACCGTCAGACCGCGGTACTCGGTCAGCACGGCCGCGTTCGAAGCACGGAACATGTCCGTGACCTCGGCGACGGCAGCAGCCTTGTCGGGCCTTGCCATAGGCTTACGCCTCCTTCCGTGATGTCGAAGTCGGGCCGACCGCGAAGTCGACCATCCAACGCCTCGGACCGGCTGGCGAGAAGGAAGCCCTGCAGAAACAGTGAGAGCCCCAGTGCGCAGTCGCACGGGGCCCAGTAGAGACCTCGACGGTCGCACGGCGAACCGTACGGACCGGAAGTCCAAGCTCCATAAACTCCTGCGCGGGCCGTCTGCGACGAGTCGCAGATCCTTCGGCTGCCCGGCCTCCTTGCGGAAGTAGAGCAACAGCCAGCGGTCTTTGGCAGACACCACCGTACTGGACCAGCGGGAAAACCACCAAATCCGCCCGATCCCGCCATGACCCGCTATGGATTCAGCGGCGGCAGGCCCTTCGTGCCCACGTCCACGGTGTCCTCGTCGGCGGGGGCCTGCACCGAGAGCGGGCCGCCGAACTCGCTGTACCGGACGGTGTCGTTCGCCCCGCCCGACGGGCCCGGGCCGGACCGGTGCACCTCGGTCAGCTGGTCCTTGTCGTTCAGCAGCAGGTCGAGCACCACCGGGCCGGGCCCCAGCGCCGCCCCGAGCGCCGTCCGCCGGGCCGGGCTCAGCTGCGTCTGCGCGGCGGCGTACGCCTCGGCGGAGAGGGTCACCCGGTAGTGCTTGAGCGTTCCCTCGGTGTCCTTCTGCTCCCCCACCAGTACCGGGTCGGGGGCGGACGCCGCCGCGGTCAGCGCCACCATCGGGCTGAGCCGGTCCACCAGGGCGGAGTACGGGATCTCCCGCCGGCCGTCCGCGCCCGGGGCGGTGGTGAACTTCTCCCAGTGCCGGCCGCCCAGCCGGGCCGCGGCGGCCTGGTCACCGCCCAGGTACGCGGTGGTATCCAGCACTATCAGCTGTTCGGCGACCCCGAGCCGGTTGAGCACCAGGACGGTCTTCGGTGCCCAGAAGAGCATCCCGGTCGCACTCTGGGCACCCAGCTGGTAGCTGAACCTGGCCCGGCGCGCGGTGTCCATCTGCAGCTTGGCGGAGAGCAGCACGCCGTGCGGCGAGCGATCGGTCGGCGTGGCCGTGGCGGACGGGCTGGCGGCCGGGGCGGGCGGCGGGGAGCTCCCCGCGCCGCCCGTACCGGTGCCGCACCCGGCCAGCAGGGCGGCGGCCAGCCCTGTGATCACCGCCCGCCGTACCAGTGCCATCCCCGTACTCCTCCGCTCGTTCGACCGCACCCCGCGGTCGGACCGGGTCAGTTGCCCGGACTCTTCAGCATGTCGGCGAAGTCCATGACCTCGCTGTCGGCGGGCGCCTTGACCGCCGGGGTGCTGCCGATCTCGGTGTACTTGAAGGTCTGCGGGCCCCCCAGCCCGGCCCCCGTGTTGGTGTTGGTCTGCTGGACCAGCTCGCCCTTGCCGTTGATCCAGAAGTCGACGGTGGAGGTGTCGCCGTCCTTCTTCAGCAGGCCGGACACCAGGTCGAACCGGTCCTTGCCGATCGGCAGCAGCTTGGCCACCTGGTCGATCGGGGCCTCGCTGCGGTAGTGGACGGTGTCCACCCCGTCGATCTTCTCCTCGCCGACCCTGCTCAGCCTGCCCGCCCCGGCATTGGCCGCCAGCTGGGCACCCGGGTCGAGGGCCACGAGCATGCCGGCGATCGAGCCGTAGTCCTCGGCACCCCCGGCCTTGCCGTCGCCCCCGGCCGACTTCGGGTCCAGCTTCAGCCACTTCTTGCCGTCCATCAGCGCGGCGGTCTCGGCGTCCAGGCCGGTGTAGAGCGCGCTGCCGACGACCAGCATCCTGCTCTCCGTGCCCTTCTCCTTCAGCGAGAGGTCGAGGGCGGCCGAACCCGGCTGCCAGACGTAGGAGCCCGAGCCGCCGTCCCCGGTGGTCCGGGTCAGCTTGGCGCCCTTGGCCTTCTCCATCACGGCGGCCGAGGCCAGCAGGGCGGCCTTCGGGTCCTGGTTCTGATCCGGCTTCACCGCCCCCGCGGCGGCGCCGGCGTCCGCGCTCGCCGAGGGGCCGCCACCGCCCTGGGCCGCGGTGCCCGGGCCCCCGGTGCCCGGGGACGTCGCGCCGGCGGGAGCGGCGGCGTCCTTGCCGTCACTGCTCCCGGAGCTGCTGCAGGCGGTCAGTCCGCCCACCAGGAGCGCGGTGGCGGCAACGGCTGAGGCAAGGCGCAGGGTGCGCACAGTGGTCCCCCCTCATATCTCGTGCTCATCGGATTGGGTCGGACTCTAACCGATACCCCCGAGAGCGGGACAAGGGGTACGCCGACGGGCCCGCACCCCCGGAGGGGTACGGGCCCGTCGGACGGACTTCAGTGGTGCCCGGAACGCGGCCGCCCGGAGCCCGTGGGCTCGGGCGGCGGCTGCGCCGTCGGGCCGTCCTGTCGCCTCGCTCGCAAGCTACCTCAGCGTCAGACCGACGCCGGGTCCTCCTCGACCAGGAGGTTGCGGGTGCGGTTCGGGTCCACCTGGATGCCGGGGCCCATGGTGGTGGAGACCGCGGTCTTCTTGATGTAGCGGCCCTTGGCGGCGGCGGGCTTGGCCCGGAGGACCTCGTCCAGCGCGGCGGCGTAGTTCTCGACCAGCTGCTCGTCGGTGAAGGAGGCCTTACCGATGATGAAGTGCAGGTTCGAGTGCTTGTCGACGCGGAACTCGATCTTGCCGCCCTTGATGTCGTTGACAGCCTTGGCGACATCGGGGGTGACGGTGCCGGTCTTCGGGTTCGGCATCAGGCCACGGGGACCGAGCACGCGGCCGAGGCGGCCGACCTTGCCCATGAGGTCCGGGGTGGCGACGACGGCGTCGAAGTCCAGCTTGCCCTTGGCGACCTCGTCGATGAGCTCGTCGGCACCGACGATGTCGGCGCCGGCAGCACGCGCGGCCTCGGCACGCTCGCCGGTCGCGAAGACCAGGACCCGAGCGGTCTTACCGGTGCCGTGCGGGAGGATCACGGTGCTGCGGACCATCTGGTCGGCCTTGCGCGGGTCGACGCCCAGGCGCATGGCAACCTCAACGGTGCCGTCGAACTTGGTGGTGGAGGTCGCCTTGGCGAGGCGGATGGCCTCGAGCGGGGCGTAGATGCGGCTGCGGTCGACCTGGGCGTCCGCGGCCTTGAGAGCCTTGCTGCGCTTCACTGCTTCTCCTGAAGGTGAATGGAGGAGTCGTGGTGTGTACGGGCCGCGCTGGCCCTACCACGTGAGGACTTGGGCTTTCAGCCCTCGATGGTGATGCCCATCGACCGGGCGGTGCCGGCGATGATCTTCTCCGCCGCGTCCATGTCGTTGGCGTTGAGGTCGGGGAGCTTGGTGGTGGCGATCTCGCGGACCTGGGCGCTGGTGAGCTTCGCGACCTTGGTCTTGTGCGGCTCGCTGGAGCCCTTCTCGATGCCCGCGGCCTTCAGGATGAGGCGAGCGGCCGGCGGCGTCTTCGTGATGAAGGTGAAGGAGCGGTCGTCGTAGACCGTGATCTCCACCGGCACGATCATGCCGCGCTGCGACTCGGTCGCAGCGTTGTAGGCCTTGCAGAACTCCATGATGTTGACGCCGTGCTGACCCAGCGCCGGGCCGACCGGCGGAGCCGGGTTGGCCGCGCCGGCCTTGATCTGGAGCTTGATAAGCCCCGTGACCTTCTTCTTCTTGGGAGGCATGTCTCTCCGGGTCCTTCCGAGAGGTGATTGCTGATGTGTGCTCGGCCAGGGCGACACCCGGCCGGGAGTACACACATCGGACCAGGCTAACGCGGATGCGCCGCTGGGCCAAAACGGATTCGGGGCGGAGCCGAAGCCCCGCCCCGAACCCGAAGGTCTGACGCTCTAGTTCTTCTGGATCTGGTCGAACGACAGCTCGACCGGGGTCTCGCGGCCGAAGATCTCGACCAGGCCCTTGACCTTCTTCGAGTCGGGGTTGATCTCGTTGATGGTCGCCTGCAGGGTCGCGAACGGGCCGTCGGTGACGGTGACCGAGTCGCCGACCTCGAAGTCGAGGACCTGGATCTCGCTCGGCTTGACCGGCGAGGGCTTGCCCGCCTCCTTGGCCGCCTGGCGCTCCACGTCGGGGGCGAGCATCTTGACGACCTCGTCCAGGGTCAGCGGGTACGGGTCGTACGCGTTGCCGACGAAGCCGGTGACACCCGGGGTGTTGCGGACGACGCCCCAGGACTCCGGGGTGAGGTCCATGCGCACCAGGACGTAGCCGGGGAGCTTGTTCTGGCGGATGGTCTTGCGGTCGCCGTTCTTGATCTGGACGACCTCTTCCTGCGGCACCTCGGCCTGGAAGATGTACTCCTCGACGTTCAGGGAGACCGCGCGCTGCTCCAGGTTCTGCTTGACCCGGTTCTCGTAGCCCGCGTAGGTGTGGATGACGTACCACTCACCCGGCGCGTAGCGCAGCTTCTCGCGGAACTCGGCGACCGGGTCGACCTCGACGGTCTCGACCTCGACGGCCTCGGCGGTCTCGACCTCGGCGGCCTCGCCCTCGGCAGCGTCGGCCTCGGCGGTCCCGGCCTCAGCCACGGCCTCGGCGAACGCCTCGTCCGCCGCGGTCTCGTCCTCGGTCACCTCGTGCATCGCGGCGCTCTCGGCCGCCACGCCCGCCTCGGTCTCGTCCGCAGCCTCGACCTCGTCCGCATCGGCGTCCGCCGCGTCGAGGATCTGCTCGGCAGCCTCGGCGTCGGCGGCATCGGCCGCGTCCAGCTCGGCGGCGTCGTACAGGGGGGACTCAGACACGGTGGCTGCTTCTTTCCTGGGATGTGGAGATGGAACGGCTCCGGGGCCACCCGGCGCCCTCGCGGGCCCGCGCGGATGAAGTCTCGGATACCTCAACAGTACCGAGTCAACGGTAGCGGGCTCGTCCGGTCGGCGCCGACAGCTCGACCCGGGCACCCTGCACAGTGGCGGGCGACCCGGGTCGGGGGTGGTGTCGGGGGGCGACGGATCAGCCGAAGACCCAGAACGAGAGCTTGCCGAAGCCGGTGTCCAGGCCGTACACCAGGCCCATGATCACGACGACGAAGGTCACCACGACGCTGGTGTACTGGATCAGGTCGGTCCGGCTCGGCCAGACGACCTTGCGCAGCTCGGCGATGATCTGGCGGTAGAACAGCCCGATCCTGGCGAACAGGCCCTTCTTGGCCCGCTTGCCGGACTTCTGCTCGCCGCCGGCGCCCTTGTTGGCCCGCTTGCGCTCGCGCCGCGACAGCGTCCTGCCGTCGGCGGACGTGGTCTCGCCAGCGCCGTCGGCACCCTCGGGGTTGCCGCTCTCAGGCGTTGCGGTGGAGCCCGTGGTCTCCGTCACTCGTCCTCACCTGAATCCGGGTCCTGCCGAGCGTCGCTTGCGTGCCTGTGCAACACGGGCGATCCGGCGAAAGCAGTGCTGTTTGGGCCCTCTCCGCATCAAGCCCGCTCGCTCTGTGGAGCGAACGGGCTTAAGTCGGATCAAGCAGCAGGGCAAGAGGGACTCGAACCCCCAACCGCCGGTTTTGGAGACCGGTGCTCTACCAATTGAGCTATTGCCCTACGGTGCCTCGCGGCTCCGGAGATGACCACCAACCTACCGCATCCGGACCGTTGCGTGGTGTACGCCCCGGAGGATCCGCAGTTCGGGAGCCATCGAGCAGTGAGTGTACGGGTTCTTCGGCGATTGGTCGAACCCCTTCGGCCGAAGTCCCGCCGGAGAACCCCCGTGACCGCACACATCGTGGACGGACCGGCACACATGCTGAAACCGTCGTGCCCGGCCGTCCCCGACTCTGCAACGATGCAGGTATGAGCGCTTCCACCCCCGCCCCCGTCCGCCCCGCAGACCGCCGCGTCTCCGCCCGGATCGGCGCCATCGCCGAGTCCGCGACCCTCGCGGTGGACGCCAAGGCCAAGGCCCTCAAGGCCGCCGGCCGACCCGTGATCGGCTTCGGCGCGGGCGAGCCCGACTTCCCGACCCCCGACTACATCGTCGAGGCCGCGGTCGCCGCCTGCCAGGACCCGAAGAACCACCGCTACACCCCGGCGGGCGGCCTGCCCGAGCTGAAGGCCGCGATCGCCGCCAAGACGCTGCGCGACTCGGGCTACGAGGTGGACGCCTCCCAGGTCCTGGTCACCAACGGCGGCAAGCAGGCGATCTACAACGCCTTCGCCGCGATCCTCGACCCGGGCGACGAGGTCATCGTCCCGGCGCCGTACTGGACCACCTACCCCGAGTCGATCCAGCTGGCCGGCGGCGTGCCGGTCGAGGTCGTCGCGGACGAGTCCACCGGCTACAAGGTCTCGGTGGAGCAGCTGGAGGCGGCCCGCACCGAGAACACCAAGGTCGTGCTGTTCGTCTCGCCGTCCAACCCGACCGGCGCGGTGTACACCGAGGCCGAGGCCCGGGCGATCGGCGAGTGGGCGCTGGAGCACGGCCTGTGGGTGCTCACCGACGAGATCTACGAGCACCTGGTGTACGGCGACGCCACGTTCACCTCGCTGCCCGCGCTGCTGCCCGCGCTGCGCGACAAGTGCATCGTGGTCAACGGCGTGGCCAAGACCTACGCCATGACCGGCTGGCGGGTGGGCTGGCTGATCGGCCCCAAGGACATCGTGTCCGCCGCCGCCAACCTGCAGTCGCACGCCACCTCGAACGTCTCCAACGTGGCCCAGCGCGCCGCCCTGGCCGCCGTCTCCGGCAACCTGGACGCCGTCGCCGAGATGCGCACCGCCTTCGACCGCCGCCGCCAGACCATGGTGCGGATGCTCAACGAGATCGAGGGCGTCTACTGCCCCGAGCCGCAGGGCGCGTTCTACGCCTACCCGTCCGTCAAGGGCCTGCTGGGCAAGGAGATCCGGGGCAAGCGCCCGCAGACCTCCGCGGAGCTGGCCGCGCTGATCCTGGACGAGGCCGAGGTCGCGGTCGTCCCCGGCGAGGCCTTCGGCACCCCGGGCTACCTGCGCCTCTCCTACGCACTCGGCGACGCCGACCTGGCCGAGGGGGTCAGCCGGATGCAGAAGCTGCTGGGCGAGGCCCGCGACTGACGCTCCGCGCCCCGCACCGCCCCCGTCACCCCTTCGAGGGATGTGACGGGGGCGGTTCCCTGATCACCCCGGGATGCGGCAGGATTCGTGAATGGATCCCCTGCGCGACGTACGGGCCCTTCCCAAGGCCCATCTGCACCTGCACTTCACCGGCTCGATGCGGCCCGCCACCCTGCTGGAACTGGCCGCCAAGCACCGCGTCAGGCTGCCCGAGGCACTCAGCTCGGGCGAGCCGCCGAAGCTGCGGGCCACCGACGAGCGCGGCTGGTTCCGCTTCCAGCGGCTGTACGACACCGCCCGCTCGGTGCTCCGCGACGAGGAGGACATCCGGCGCCTGGTCCTGGAGACCGCCGAGGACGAGCGGCGCGACGGCTCCCGCTGGCTGGAGATCCAGGTCGACCCGACCTCGTACGCGCCCCGGCTCGGCGGCCTGATCCCGGCGCTCGAACTGATCCTGGACGCCGTGCGGGACGCCTCCGAGCGGACCGGGGTGGGGATCCGGGTGCTGGTCGCCGCGAACCGGATGAAGTCGCCGATGGACGCCCGCACGCTGGCCCGGCTCGCGGTCCGCTACACCGACCAGGGCGTGGTCGGTTTCGGGCTCTCCAACGACGAACGGCGCGGCCTGGCAAGGGACTTCGACCGCGCCTTCGCCATCGCCCGGAAGGCCGGCCTGCTGGCCGCCCCGCACGGTGGCGAGCTGGCCGGACCGGAGTCCGTCCGGGACTGCCTGGACGACCTGGGCGCGGGCCGGATCGGCCACGGCGTCCGGGCGGCGGAGGACCCCCGGCTGATGCAGCGGCTGGCCGACCGCCAGATCACCTGCGAGGTCTGCCCCTCCTCCAACGTCGCCCTCGGCGTCTACGAGCGCGCCACCGAGGTCCCGCTGCGACAGCTCTTCGAGGCCGGCGTGCCGCTCGCCCTCGGCGCCGACGACCCGCTCCTCTTCGGCTCCCGGCTGGCCGCGCAGTACGACCTGGCCCGCACCGCCCACGGCTTCACCGACCCCGAACTCGCCGAACTGGCCCGCCAGTCCGTCCGCGGCTCGCGGGCCCCGGAGGACGTCCAGAAGCTCCTGCTCGCCGACATCGACGCCTGGCTCGCCGGCTGAGCCCGCCGGGGCGGATCTGCGGCGATGCGGGGCGGGGCGACGGCGACTCACGGCTCCCGGCGGGTCCGCCCTCGCCCCCGTGGTTCAACTCCGCTGCGGCAGAGGCATTCTGATGATCAGTCCGCCACCGCCGGAACCGGCCGCGTGGCACCGGGCGCGCCGAGACGGGTGGCGAGGGCCCGGACGTCGTCGGCCCGTCGCACCGGCCGGTCCGGCCCCTGCCGTCCGGCCGGTCCCGGGGTGCGCTCCCGCCCGGCGCACTCCCGCCGGACGGACCACCGCCGCCCCCGCGATCTGCGGACGCCGCCGTCGGAGACCGCTAGAGAGCGACACCCACCATCACCGGCTCGTTCACCAGCTCCACGCCGAAGGCGTCCAGCACGCCCGCCCGGATCGCGCGGGCCAGCGCCAGCAGGTCCTCGGTGGTCGCGCCGCCCCGGTTGGTCAGCGCGAGCGTGTGCTTGGTGGAGAGGGTGGCCCTGCCGGTGCCCCAGCCCTTGCCGAAGCCGGCCTGGTCGATCAGCCAGGCGGCGGAGGTCTTGGTGCAGCCGTCCGGCGCCGGGTAAGCGGGCGCGGTGCGCCCGTCGAGCCGGGCCAGGAACGCGGCGAACTGGTCGGCGGTCAGGATCGGGTTGGTGAAGAAGGAGCCCGCCGACCAGGTGTCGTGGTCGGCCGGGTCCAGCACCATGCCCTTGCCCGCGCGCAGCCGCAGCACCGTCTCGTACGCCGTCCGCAGGTCGACGCGCCGCTCGGCCTCGACCCCGAGCGTCCGCGCCACCTCGGCGTACTTCACCGGCGAGGACTGTCCGGCGGCGTCCTCCAGGGCGAAGCGCACCCGCAGCACCACGTACCGGTCCGGCTGCGCCTTGAACCGGCTGTGGCGGTAGGAGAACCGGCACTCGTCGCGGTCCAGCGTGACGGTCTCGCCGGCCTCGCGGTCGTACGCGACGACCTCGGTGATGCTGCCGGCCACCTCCTGGCCGTACGCACCGACGTTCTGCACCGGGGTGGCGCCGGCCGAGCCGGGGATGCCGGCCAGGAACTCGATGCCCGCCAGTCCCTTGTCGACCGTACGGGCCACGGCGTCCGCCCAGACCTCGCCGGCGGCGAGCTCCAGGGTGGTGCCGTCCAGCTCGAAGCCGGTGGTGGCGATCCGCAGGACGGTGCCGTCGAACCCGGCGTCCCCGATCACCAGGTTGGAGCCGCCGCCGATGACCAGCAGCGGCTGCCCGGCCTCGTCGGCCTCCCGGACGGTGCTGACGACCTCGGCGTCGGTGGTGGCGGTGACCAGACGGCGGGCCGGTCCACCGAGCCGGAGCGTGGTCAGCGGGGCGAGCGGGGCGTCGTGTTCTACAAGCACGCGCTCCAGACTACGGGGTGCCCTCGGGCTGCTCGGCGGGACGTCGCTCCGCCCCGGCCCGGCTCCGGACCGGCGGCCCGCGTCCGGGTGGTGCGGCCCGCGTCCGTCACGGCCGGTGCTCCGGTCGCCGCCTGTGCCAACGGTGTTGCGGCCGGGCAGAACCGCCGGCCGGCGCAGCCTGCGGAACACCCGCCGCAGAACACCGCCCGCAGGGACCCGAAGCGCGGGACCGCGAAGACGCGGAAGGCCGGGGCCCGGGGGCGTGCTGCCGCCTCCCGGGCCCCGGCCCTCCCGCCCGTCAGGAGAGCTGGACCACGGCCCGGGACATCCCGAGGACCTTCTGGCCGCCGCTGGTCGCCACCAGGTCGACCCGGACCCGCCGGTCGTCCAGCAGCGCCGCGACCTTGCCGGTGACCTCGATCACCGCGCCGACGCCGTCGTTGGGCACCGGCACCGGCTTGGTGAACCGCACGCCGTACTCGACCACCGCGCCCGGGTCGCCGACCCAGTCGGTGATGACGCGGACGGCCTCGGCCATGGTGAACATGCCGTGCGCGATGACGTCGGGCAGGCCGACCTCCAGCGCGAACTTCTCGTTCCAGTGGATCGGGTTGAAGTCGCCCGAGGCACCCGCGTAGCGGACCAGGGTGGCCCGGGTGACCGGGAAGGACCGGGCCGGCAGCTCGGTGCCGACCGCCACCTCGTCGAAGCTGATCGCCATGACTGCTACTCCCCTGCCTCGTCCGCGCCGCGCGCCACCAGCATCATGAGTGCCGTGACCACGTGCTCGCCGCTCTGGTCGTGCACCTCGCCACGGACCGAGAGGACGTCGTTGCCCGCCATCGACTTGATGGAGTCGATCGTCACGGTGACCGCCAGCCGGTCACCGGCCCGCACCGGGCGGGTGTACGCGAACTTCTGGTCGCCGTGCACCACCCGGGAGAAGTCCAGACCGAGCTCCGGGTCCTCGACCACCTGGGCCGAGGCCTGATAGGTGATCACGAACGGGAAGGTCGGCGGAGCGATCACGTCCGGGTACCCGAGCGCCTTGGCGGCCTCCGGGTCGGTGTACACGGGGTTGGCGTCGCCGATCGCGACGGCGAACTCCCGGATCTTCTCCCGGCCGACCTCGTACGGCGGGGTGGGCGGGTACGTCCGCCCGATGAACGAGGGGTCGAGCGGCATGGGCAACTCCTCCGACTACTGGTCAGGCCTGTTCACAGCCATACGAAAAGCCATACGAAAAAGCTCCAGGCCGCGCCCCTTGCGGGATGCGGCCTGGAGCCGAGAGCCTATGTCACACAGGCCCGGCGACACCTTGCGGGGTCAGCGGGTCTCGCGGTGCGCGGTGTGCGAGTTGCAGCGGGGGCAGTGCTTCTTCATCTCAAGACGGTCCGGGTCGTTGCGCCGGTTCTTCTTGGTGATGTAGTTCCGCTCCTTGCACTCCACGCAGGCCAGCGTGATCTTCGGGCGGACGTCGGTGGCAGCCACGGGAGTGCCTTCCTGGGACAACGAATAAGAACACAACAAGAGTAGCCGATCGGGAGTTCGATCTCCCGATCGACTACGCGGGTAGCGGTGACCGGACTTGAACCGGTGACACAGCGATTATGAGCCGCTTGCTCTACCAACTGAGCTACACCGCTTTGATGATCCGAACCGGCACCGGAGTGCGATCCTTCTCACCAGAGCCCCCATGCGGAATCGAACCGCAGACCTTCTCCTTACCATGGAGACGCTCTACCGACTGAGCTATAGGGGCGAACGAGGAAGACATTACACGTTTCCCGGCCAGAGGTGAAATCCGTATCCGACGGGGAGGATCCCAGGTCGGCGGGGCGCACGGGCGCTTCGATCCGAGACTCGCGTTCGGGCCTGCCTGAGAACCCACGGCCCGAGCCGATACGACTTTTGCCAGCCTCCGAGCGCCCCGGCGCCACTCCCCATAGGCTCGACCACCAGTGATCTTGCGGCTCGCGGGGCGCCCCCTGGGCCGCCGGACAGCGAGGAGCCGGCCGATGAGCGCTGACAGCACACCCACGGACGGCCCCGGGCCGGGCCGGGCCGGCCAGCCGCCTTCGTTCCCCGGCGCCGGGCACGAGGGACCGCTCAGCCACGGGCCGGTCCTGCTGCTCACCGGCGCCAGGCTGGCCGACGGCCGGGTGGTGGACGTGCGGATCAGCGGCGACCGGATCCAGGCCGTCGGCACCAGCGGCAGCCTCGGCCCGCTGCCCGCCCTCCCCGGCACTCCGACCGCCACCACCGGCGCCCGGATCGACCTGGGCGGCTACCTGCTGCTCCCCGCCCCCGCCGAACCGCACGCCCACTACGACGCCGCCTTCTCCGCCGCCCTGGCCACGCCGCCTTCCGAGACCCCCGCCGACCTGGTCCGCCGGGTCACCGAAGCGGCCCTCACCTCGCTCGGCTACGGTGCCACCGCCCAGCGCACCCACGTCCGGATCGGCGACGTCCACGGCCTGCGCCGGCTGGAGGCCGTGCTCACCGCCCGGCAGGCCCTGCGCGGGCTCGCCGAGCTCCAGGCGGTCGCCATGCCCCGGCTGCTCACCGGCCTCGCCGGGGCGGACGGCCGGGCCCAGCTGCGCGAGGCCCTCAAGCTCGGCGCGACCGCCGCAGGAGGCTGCCCCGACCTCGATCCCGACCCGGTCGGGTACGTCCAGGTGCTGCTGGAGGCCGCCCGCGAGGCCGACTGCCCGGTGGACCTGCACACCGCCGCCGCCGACCCTGCCCAGCTGGCACGGCTCGCGGGCGCGCTCGCCCCGCTGCGGCCCCGGGTGGTGCTCGGCCCGTGCGGCGCCCTGGCGCCCGGCGGCTCCACCGTGCTGGCCAGCAGCGGCATCCGGCTGGTCTACCTGCCGCAGAACGGCTGCTGCACCGGGGTCGAAGGCCCGGCCCCCGGCCTGCGGCCGGCGCTGCTGAGGGAGCTGGCCACGGCCCGGATCCCGTTCGCGGCCGGCAGCGGCGCCCTGCGCGACCTCAGCAACCCGGTCGGCCGGGCCGACCCGCTGGAGTCCGCGTACCTGCTCGCGGCGGGCGGCGTGCTCAACCCGGAGGCCGCGTACGAGGCGGTCAGCAACCAGGTGAGGCTCACCCTCGGGCTGCCGCCGGTCCGGGTGGACGCGGGCTTCCCCGCCGAGCTGCTCGCGGTGCGCGGCGACAGCCTCGCGGGGGCGCTGGCGGGCGGACACAGCCGACTGGTGGTGCACAGCGGACGGATCGTCAGCCGGACCAGTGCCGTGCGCGAGTTCGCGGACACCGTCGCCCTCGCCCTGCCGCGCCAGTGCGGGCCCGGCTGAGCCCCGGACCGGCCACGGGGGCACGGGCGCGCACGGGTGTGCGGACCGCACGGCGGCACCCTCGTGGGCCGCGGGCCGCCGTACGCGTACTCGTCTTCCCCGTACGGCGGCGCCCGGTCCGCCGCTCGGGCAACGCGGCCGGCGGGCCCCACGCCCGCCGTGCGGCCGGCTGCCGCACCCCCCACGGAGCAGCACCGGCCTTCGACCACGACGCTACCCGCGGGCGGACCCGCCGTCCGCCGCCCTGACACGCTCTTGGCGGGCCACAGGCCGCTCCTGACGCCCCGTTGACGGGCGAGGCCCCGGACAGCGGGGTGCTGTCCGGGGCCTCGACGGCGGTGCGGCAGATCAGGCGTTCTCGGGTGCCGGGATCTTCTCGTGCTCCGACCTGAGCGTCGGCTCGCCGCGACGGACCGAGCCGGGGGCCCGGCGGGACGGGTGGTCCGCCCGGCCGGCCGAGCTGAGCTGCCAGGGGACGCTGATCACCATCACGCCGGGGGTGAAGAGCAGCCGGCTCTTCAGCCACAGCGCCGACTGGTTGTGCAGCAGGTGCTCCCACCAGTGGCCGACCACGTACTCGGGGATGAAGACGGCGATGGCGTCACGCGGGCTGTTGCGGCGGATGGTGCGGACGTACGCGACGACCGGCTTGGTGATCTCGCGGTAGGGGGAGTCCAGGACCTTCAGCGGGACCTGGAGGTCGTACTCGTCCCAGTGCGACTCCAGTTCCCTGGTCGCGTCCTTCTCGACCGAGACCGTGACGGCCTCCAGCGAGTCGGGGCGGAACGCCTGGGCGTACCCGAGGGCGCGCAGCGTGGGCTTGTGCAGCTTGGAGACCAGCACGATGCCGTGCACCCGGGAGGGCCGGACCGACTCGGCCTGCGGATCGTCCACGGCGAGTTCCTCGGCGACCGTGTCGTAGTGCCGGCGGATGCCGCGCATCATCACCCACAGCACGACGGCCGCGACCACGGCCAGCCAGGCGCCCTGGGTGAACTTGGTGATCAGCACGATCACCAGCACCAGTGCGGTGACGACCGCGCCGAAGCCGTTGATCACCCGGGAGCGCTGGGCGGCCGCCCGGACCGTGCTGTCGGCCTCGGTGGCCAGCGCCCGGTTCCAGTGCTTGACCATGCCGATCTGGGAGAGCGTGAAGGAGGTGAACACGCCCAGGATGTACAGGTGGATCAGGCTGGTGACGTCCGCCTTGTAGAGCACCAGCAGCCCGCCGGCCACCACCGCGAGGGCGATGATGCCGTTGGAGAAGGCCAGCCGGTCGCCGCGGGTGTGCATCTGCCGGGGCAGGTAGCGGTGCTGGGCGAGGATCGAGGCCAGCAGCGGGAAGCCGTTGAAGGCGGTGTTGGCGGCCAGGATCAGGACCAGCGCGGTGACCGCCTGGATCAGGTAGAAGAGGATGCTGTGGTCCCCGCCGAAGATCGAGGAGGCCAGCTGGGCGATCACGGTCGGCTGGGCGAAAGTCTTGCAGTCGCCGGGGACGCCGGTGAGCTGGCAGGCGTCGTCGACGTAGTGGACCTTGGTGATCAGCGACAGCGCCGTGATGCCGACGAACATCACCACGGCGGTGATGCCCATGACGGACATCGTGGTCGCGGCGTTCTTCGACTTGGGGGCGCGGAACGCCGGGACGCCGTTGGAGATCGCCTCGACGCCGGTGAGCGCGGTGCAGCCGGAGGCGAAGGCCCGCAGGCCCAGCATCAGCAGACCGAGCCCGGCCAGGGTGTCCTTGCCGTCCACCGGGATGATGCCCATCCCGGCGCTGGAGGCGACCGGAGCGTGTCCGAAGAGCACCTTGACGAAGCCGGTGACCACCATCAGCAGGATGCCGCCGATGAACAGGTACGTCGGCGCCGCGAACGCCTTGCCGGACTCGCGTACGCCGCGCAGGTTCATCGCGGCCAGCAGCACCACGAAGGCGACCGCCAGCTCGACCCGGTAGTCGGCCAGGCTCGGCATCGCCGAGATGATGTTGTCGACGCCGGACGCCACCGAGACCGCGACCGTCATCACGTAGTCGACCAGCAGCGAGGCCGCGACCACCAGACCGGCGTTGTCGCCGAGGTTCTTGGAGACCACCTCGTACGAGCCGCCGCCGCTCGGGTACGCGTGCACGACCTGCCGGTACGACATCACCACGACCGCCATCAGCAGGACGACGCCCGCCGCGACCCACGGAGTCAGGTACAGGAAGGCCGTGCCACCGACGGTGAGCACCAGCAGGATCTCCTGGGTGGCGTAGGCCACCGAGGAGAGCGGGTCGGAAGCGAAGATCGGCAGGGCCAGTCGCTTGGGGAGCAGCGTCTCGCCCAGCTCCTCGCTGCGCATGGCCTTACCGATCACAAGGCGCTTGAGCGCCTGGGGCACGTTGAACACATCAGCGAGCGTAGGGCTCTCGCGTGACGGGGCAATGGGCCTCCGAGGCGCGCGGCGCGCCCTTCGCCCGCCCATTCGGAGTAACGTTTCCGCAGGTCGGAGCAGTAGGGGCAGTCGCTTTCGCCGGGCTCGCGGCGGCGCGCGGGCCCGGCGTTAAGGGTGCGTCAAGATGTCGAGCTGTAATCGGGCATATGGGCTAACAGTTACCTTCCAGGCCGTTTTCAGCCTCTTCCCAGTCCGCTCCCAGCCTTCGGCCGCCCGCTACATGCGCAGCCGCAGCCGGCAGACCGCCGCGTCGGTCCGGCGGCGCAGCGCCCGGTCGATCACCGCGCCGCGCTGGTTCTGCAGCGCGCGCTGCCAGAACTTGGCCGGCTCGACCTCGGGGATCAGTACGGTGATCCGCTCGTAGGACCGTTCGACACCGAGCTCGTTGACGTACGCGGCCAGCGGGGCGCCGAGCCTGCGGTGCGCGTCCGTCACCTCGACCAGCGGGACACCGGGCTGCCACAGCTCCCAGTCGCGGCGCAGCGCCTCCGCGGCCTGCCGGTCCTCGGCGTCCGGACTGGTGTGGACCACGGTCACGGCCATGACCTCGTCACCGAGCGAGACGGCGGCCGAGAGGGCGTCCCTGGTCAGCCGGGAGATCGCGGTGACCGGGACGAGGACCAGCGAGCGCTGCCTGGTCACCGCACCGGGCACCCGGCCCAGTTCCAGCCGCTCGCCGATCCGCTCGTAGGTGCGGTGGACCAGCTCGAAGAGCGCGACCAGCAGCGGCAGCGCGAGGCAGATGCCCCAGGCGCCCTCGGTGAACTTGGTGCCGGTGACCACCAGGGTGGCGGTACCGGTGAGCAGCGCGCCGAAGCCGTTCAGCAGCGCCTTGCCGCGCCAGCCGGGCCCGCGCTCGCCGTTCCAGTGCCTGACCATGCCCACCTGGCAGATGGTGAAGCCGACGAAGACGCCGATCGAGAAGAGCGGCACCAGGCTGTTGACGTCCCCGCCGGAGCCGACCAGCAGCACGGCCGAGACCAGCGAGAGGAAGAGCACGCCGTGCCGGTGCACCTGGTGGTCGGCGCGCAGGGCGAAGACGTGCGGCAGGTTGTTGTCGCGGGCCAGCAGACGCATCAGCACGGGCAGGCCGCCGAAGGAGGTGTTGGCGGCCAGGCCCAGCAGGATCACGGTGGAGAACTGCACCAGGTAGAAGCCGAAGCCGTGGCCGAGCGAGGCGTCCGCCAGCTGGGCGAGCACGGTGACGCCCTCGACCGGCTGGAGGTGGAAGCGGCCGATCAGCACGGCCAGGCCGATCAGCATCACGCCGAGCAGCGCGCCGAGCGCGACCTCGGTGTGCTGGGCGCGCCTGACCCGGGGGGCACGGAACGACGGGACCGCGTTGGCCACCGCCTCGACACCGGTCAGCGCCGAACAGCCGGCCGCGAACGCCTTGAGCAGCAGCAGCGCGCCGACCGTGGTGGCATTGTCGGCCAGGGTGGAGGCGTGTCCGGCGGCGGCCGCGGTGCTGGCGGGGGTGGACCGGAACAGCCCGGCCACGATGATCGCCAGGATGGCGAGCACGAAGACGGCCGTCGGGGCCATGAACCAGCGGGCGGACTCGGCGACGCCTCTCAGGTTCACCGCGGTGACCAGGGCCAGCACGCCCAGGCAGAGCCAGATCCGATCGTCGTACAGCTCGGGGACGGCGGAGGTCAGCGCGGCGACGCCGGCGGTGACGGAGACCGCGACGTTCAGGATGTAGTCGATGACCAGCGAAGCGGCGGCGGTCAGCGCGGCCCGGCGGCCGAGGTGCGCCTTGGCGACCGCGTACGAGCCGCCGCCGTCCGGGAAGGCGGCGATCACCTGGCGGTAGGAGGCCACCAGCACGCCCAGCAGCACGGCGATGGCGACGGTGACCGGGAGCGTGAACCCGAGGCCGTACGCCCCTGCCGCCGCGAGCACCAGCACGATCGACTCCGGCCCGTAGGCCACGGAGGCCATCGCGTCCAGCGACAGGGCGGCCAGGCCGCCGAGGGCGGTCAGCTTGTCGCGGGAGCGCTCCTCCTCGTACGGGGCGCCGGTATCAGGTGGCTCCTCGTCCGCGGCGAGGGGACTCGCCGGACGCTGCATGTCGGTGCCGGGCATCGGCCTGACCTCCACTGTTCGATGTGCTCTGATCGTCACCGGGCCGGACGCGCCCGCCGCCGCTCCTGACGGGTTCTTGACGCAGCGACCGGGCGAACTGACGCCGTGTTGACGGCGGTTCCGCACGGCGGTTGCCCCCGCACGGCCCCTGGCGCCCGACCGGCCGGCCTTCGGCGGCCCCGGGCCGGGCACCCCGCTCCGGGCCGGGCGTCGGACCCGCTTCGGGCCGGGCGTCGGACCGGCTTCAGACGAGGTGTTCGACGCGTACCCTGCGGCGCGGCAGGGCGGCCGGGAGCGAGCCGACCAGGGCTGCGGCGGCGAGGAACGCGAAGCGGGCCAGTTCGGTCCCGAGACCGGCCCAGCCCAGCTGGGCGTAGCGGTGCACGACGAAGCCGTCGAAGAAGAGCCAGCCCGCACCGGCGATCAGCGGTGCCGCCGCAGGGCGTGAGACCGCACCCAGTACGCCGCAGAGAGCCGCATACGCGCCCAGCGCGAACCAGCCCGGCCGCAGCTCGCCGACCCCGGCGAGCGCCCCGGCCAGCGCGGCCCCGCCGACCAGCCCGAGGGCTGCCGACATGTCCGGTGCGAGGCGCGAGGTGACCGGACGGTACCAGTGGCTACCGGGCCTGGCCCGGTACAGCTGCACGGCCCGCCCCCTCAGTGCCGGAAGGCGAGTTCGAGGTCCTCCTCGACCGTCTCCGGCGTTCGCGGGTGCCAGAGCGTCCGGAGGTTGCGGACGGACCACGGCCGACGGTGCTCCAGTTCGCGCTGGAGCGCGGGCCTCGGCACGGCGAGCACCGGGCAGGCGGCGTGCCGCAGGCAGTACCGCGCGACCGAGGGGCGCAGCCGGCTGCCGCGGCCGGCGCCGACCACCAGGACGTCGCCCGGCCGGTCGGCCAACTGCACCAGGGCGTAACCGGGTTCACTGCGGACCGCCTGGGACTGGAAGCGCACCCCGAGATCGGCCGGCGCGCCACCGAAGGCCTCCTCCAGTGCGGTGCGCAGCCGCTCGACGGCGGCGTCCCGGAAGGCGGCGAGCATCGGCGGGCAGGGCGAGCGCCGGTAGCCGTGCTCCCCGCCCGGGGGCTCCCAGACGAGCACGGCGAGCACCTCGGCACCGGTGCGGCGGGCTTCGGCGACGGCCCGGTGCAGCGCGGCCAGGCTGCCCAGCGATCCGCTGACGCCGACCACCAGGCGGCGCTGCGCCCCGTCCTCCCGGCTGTGCTCCATCTCCGTCCCTCCGCTCGGCCCGACCCGGCCTTGTCCGGCTCGACCTCTCCCAGCGAAGCAGCGGTGGCGGGCCGTGCGGCTCTCCTTGACGGAGCCCTGACGGGGCGGCCGGAGATCCGTACGCGCCCCTGACGGCGCGTGGACGGGGCCGCCGTCGCCGACGGCCCGTCACATCCCGGCAGGCCGAGGCGTGGCGGGGCGGGGCAGGGCGGAAAGGGGCGGCGGATCGGGTGCCGCGGGATGGGCGAGGGGGGGGCGGCCAGGTGTCCCGGCGGGCGCCGGTTGGGAAGACGATCAGCTCTGGCGGAGGACTCCCGGCGGTGCGCCGGGGACGGTCTTCGGCGGGGAGGCTGACTGGCCGCCCACCCCCGCGCAACACTCTGATGCCATTCAGATGTAATTGCAAGCTATACGCAATAGTGTTGGCCGGGCACGGCGAACACCTGTGCAGCACGGCTGAACCACAGTGACTAGGAGCCTTCGCAACCATGGGTCAGTACACGCTCCCCGACCTTCCGTACGACTACTCCGCGCTGGAGCGCGCGATGTCGGCGGAGATTCTCGAACTGCACCACTCCAAGCACCACGCCGCGTACGTCAAGGGCGCCAACGACACCATCGAGCAGCTCGCCGAGGCGCGCGACAAGGAGCAGTTCGGCGGGCTGGTCGGCCTGCAGAAGACGCTGGCCTTCCACCTCTCGGGCCACGTCCTGCACTCGCTCTTCTGGGAGAACCTCTCCCCCGAGGGCGGCGACCGGCCCGAGGGCGCCCTCGCCGACGCCGTCACCGAGCACTTCGGCAGCTTCGACGCCTTCAAGAAGCAGCTCACCACCGCCACCGTCGGCGTCCAGGGCTCCGGCTGGGGCATCCTCTCCTGGGAGCCGCTCGGCAAGCGCCTGATCGTCGAGCAGGTCTACGACCACCACGGCAACGTCGGCCAGGGCACCACCCCGCTGCTCGCCTTCGACGCCTGGGAGCACGCCTACTACCTGCAGTACAGGAACGTCCGCCCGGACTACGTCACCCGCCTCTGGGACGTCGTCAACTGGACCGACGTCAGCACCCGCTTCGCCGCCACCCAGGCCTGACACGCCGTCCGGCCGGGGCCCGCACCAGGGCGGCCCCGGCCGTCGGCGGCCCCCCGACAGCCACTCCCGACAGCCATCGGCCGGGCTGGCGGTCGGGCACGACGAAAACGGCCCCCGATTGGCGTTTCCGCTGATCAGGGGCCGTTCCGTTATCCGGTGGCTGGTGCAGGGTTCGAACCTGCGTAGCTTGCGCGACAGATTTACAGTCTGCTCCCTTTGGCCGCTCGGGCAACCAGCCAGGGATTGCGTCTCCCGGGGGCTGCCCCGTTCGACGTGGTAAACCATACCTGATGGATGGGGGTGGTCCGCCACTCGATAGGCACTCGCCAGGTGTCCGCAGGGTGCCCGCGCGGGTGCCCGCCGGACCCGGGGGCGATCACGGCGACCGCGTGGCTGTCGGGGGCGGGCGGGGGCGGTGCTGGATAGGCTGGGGCGGCACCTGCCCCGCACGGGCGGGCGCGGACTAGTGAAGCCAGAGCATCAAGGAGACCAACACACCATGGCCGACTCCAGTTTCGACATCGTCTCGAAGGTCGAGTGGCAGGAGGTCGACAACGCGATCAACCAGACCTCCCGCGAGATCGCCACCCGCTTCGACTTCAAGAACGTCGGCGCCGAGATCAGCCGGTCGGGCGAGAAGATCGAGATGAAGGCCAACGGCGAGGAGCGGGTCAAGGCGATCCTGGACGTACTCCAGAGCAAGTTCATCAAGCGCGGGCTCTCGCTCAAGGCGCTGGACGCGGCCGACCCGCAGCTCTCCGGCAAGGAGTACAAGATCTTCGCGGACGTGAAGGAGGGCATCTCCCAGGACGATGCCAAGAAGGTCGCGAAGATCATCCGCGATGAGGGCCCCAAGGGCGTCAAGGCCCAGGTCCAGGGCGACGAGCTGCGTGTCACCTCGAAGAGCCGGGACGACCTGCAGGAGGTCCAGGCGCTGCTCAAGGGCAAGGACCTCGACTTCGCGATCCAGTTCGTGAACTACCGCTGACCCGGCGCCGCACGGGCGCACGCCTCGGCCCCGGACCGTGCGCGGTCCGGGGCCGAGGCGCGTGCCGGGGCCGGCCAGCCGCCGGCCGGTGCGGGAGCCGGCAGCGGAGCCCGGCAGGCGAGCCCGTTGACGGGGTCGAGCACCCCGCCGGGGCACCCTGGACGTCCGGGACCCCGGCGTCGGGAGCGGCGGGCCGTCCGGCGGCAGGCCCATCCGGGGCGGGGCGGAACAGGGGGTGGTCGCACGCGCGGCATCGGCCGCCCGGGCGACGATGGCGGACGCTGTGGCGACTGTGGCCAGCGCAAGGGGTGCGGCCGGAACGGCGGCCGCCCGGGTGGCGCGCATGCGGTGCGTTCTCCTCATCCACGGAGTTCAGGCATGTCGCCGGCACCACACGTCGGGGCACCCCCTGGCACCCGGCCACCGCTCGCACACGGAACGTACGCCCGATGGCGATACGCCCCGCCGCACCGCGACCGGGCCACCGGGCCGGCCCGGATCAGCGCCCCAGCCAGCCCTCCAGGTGGCGGTGCCGGCCGAGGCCGACCGCCTCGAACTCGTCCTCCCCGCAAGGGTGGTGGGCACCGAGCCGGCGCAGCACCTGCGATATCGGGCTGCCCTCGGCGGGGAAGGGCTCGCCGGCCACGACGCCGAGCGGGCCGAGTTCGATCTTTCCGTCCACCCAGACGGCACCCCGCTGGCTGCCCCGGCCGCCGAAGTAGTCGGCCTCGACGTAGGCGATCGGACCGGCCTTGGACCAGGCGCCGAGGCGTCGGCCGAAACCGCCGGGGAAGAAGTCGAAACCCGCCACGACAGCGTCTTCGGGCTGGTCGAGGACGCCGAGCAGTTCGGCCGTCAGCGGGATCAGTGCCAGTTCCTGTTCCAGCCGCACGGCCCGCGCGAGCCGGACCTCCGCGGCCACGACATTGGCCAGTTCGACCGAGGCGAGCAGCGCTCTGAGTTCGTATGACACTCAGTCATTCTGCGCTACTTACGGCATACCGGGCCACAAGAATAATCGAACTGACTATTTATTAGATCTTCTGTCGAGTACCGGGAATGCGGCGACGGAACCCCACCCGGCAGACTGGCCCGATGACCGACCCGATCCGCCCCACCCCCGAGCAGCTCGCCGCCGCCCGGAACACCACCATCCCGGACGTCGTCGCCCCCGGGCTGCGGGTGCTTTTCTGCGGGATCAACCCCGGCCTCTGGTCGGGCGCCACCGGCCACCACTTCGCCCGGCCCGGCAACCGCTTCTGGCCCGCGCTGCACCGCTCGGGTTTCACGCCGCGCCGGCTCCGGCCGGACGAGCAGCAGGAGTTGCCGGCCCTGGGCCTCGGCATCACCAACGTCGTGGCCCGCACCACGGCCAAGGCGGACGAGCTGACCGCCGAGGAGTACCGGCAGGGCAGTGCGGCACTGGTGGAGCGGGTCGAGCGGCTCCACCCCCACGCGCTGGCCGTGCTGGGGATCGGCGCGTACCGGACGGGCTTCAGCCGGCCGCGGGCCCGGATCGGGCACCAGGAGGAGCGGATCGGTGACACCGAGGTGTGGGTACTGCCCAACCCCAGTGGCCTGAACGCCCATTACACGCTGGACGGCCTGGCGGCGGAGTTCCGTGCGCTGCGCGAGGCGCTGCCGCCCACGGACTGACGCGCGGCCCGAACGTTGCGGGGCACCGGAGTTCAGCCGGTGCGAGGCCCGGGAGGTCAGACCGTGGCGGCCGGTCCGGCGGGGAGGTCGGCCGAACGGAGCTCCCGGACCAGGGCCCGGACGGCCACGGTGCGGGCGAGTTCGGGCGTGGTGACGTACCCGACCGAGCGGGTGGGCGGCTGCGGGCCGCCCCGGGCCGACAGGTCAGTCGCGCGGCTCCAGTGCGGCCAGCAGCGCACGCGGGTCGAAGGTGGCCCGGACCCGGGTGATCCGGCCGTTCTCCACCCGGCTCCAGTTGGTCACCGGGAACGGGTCCGTCACGTTGGTGTGCAGGTCGAACCAGGTCAGTACGTCCGTGCCGGCACCAGCCATCCGCTGGACCACGAGGTCCTGCGCCAGCCGCCCCATCCCCTCCAGGCCCTTCAGACACTCGTCCGCGCCGGCCGCCCGGCCGAGCGGGCCCTCGAAGGTCACGTCGTCGGCGAGCAGTTCCCGCAGAGCGGCGAAGTCCTTCGTCCGCCAGGCCTCGAAGTAGGCGGCGGCCACCTGCACAGCGGTGTCGGTCATGAGACGTCCTTCCCCGTCGGTTCCCTTGCGGCGCCTGCCTTCCGGCCCGCCGCACCACCACTCTCCACCCCGAGCAACCATACGTCCAACAGCTGGATCTTCTGCCTACCAGCACTTCTGATTATGGATTGCGGCGTCCGCGTCGCCTGCTGCGCCGCTCGCGGCATCCTGCCCGGCCCGGTACCCGCTCCCGCTCCCGTCCCCGTGAAGTCCCCGCCTACCGGGAAGACCGCCGCGCCCGCGTCAGCACCCGCAGCGGCGCCACCACGCCGTACCCGACGTCCCGCCGGAGCGCCCGCGCCCCCGCGCGCTCGACCGACCGCAACTGGCACTCCATCAGCTCCACCATCGCCCGCGCCACCGGCCGCAGACCCGGCACGCTGAGCTCGACCACGTCCCTGGCCCCGTCGAGCGCGGCGCCCGCCTGCCCGCACAGCTCGGCGAGCAGCGCCCGTACCTCCGGGCCGTCGGCTCCCCGCTCCAGCTGAGCGCGCGTGACCCCGTGCCGGTCCAACCGGTCGCGCGGGATGCACAGCCGACCGTCCCGCAGGTCCCCGGCCAGGTCGGCCAGGAAGTCCACCCGCTGCGCCGCGTCCACGAACCGCCGCCAGCCGGCCGCGGCCCGCGCATCCGGCCCGCCCTCGTACTGCAGTCCGGCGAAGACCAGCAGACCGGGGCAGGCGTAGTCGTCCAGGTAGGCCTGGTAGTCGCGGTCCGTGTCGAAGCCGGTGAAGGCCGCCTCGACACCGGCCGCCCCGTCCAGGAACGCCGACACCCACGAGGCCGGCAGGCGCCGGGCGGCCACCGCGTGCGCGTAGGCCGACAGCACCGGATCCGTGCTGCGCCCGGACGACAGCGCCTCGGACGTCCGGGCACTCAACTCCCCCAGACCTGCCGCCCGCTGCTCGACCGAGCCGCGCTCGGCCACGTCGTCCACCAGGTTCATGAACGCCAGCCCGGCCGCCAGGTACGGCACCAGTGCGGGGTCCGCCAGCAACCGCAGCGCCAGGTACGGGGCCTGCTCCCGCCGCAGCACCCGCCGGGCGGCGGCGGTGTAGGCCGAGCGCACCGGCGCCTCGGTGATTCCGGCGGCGGTCAGGGTACGGCGCCAGGTGGGCACGGCGGGGTCTTCTCCTTCGGCAGAACGGGGGGCGTCCTCACCGTACCGAACCGCGCCGAGGCCCCCGGGCGGCCTCTGCGGGCCCCGCTCGGGCCGCGGCCCGCCGCCGGCCGGCCCCAGCGGGACCGTCGGCGCACGGAGGACGCCCGGCGCGGGAGAGCCGTACGGCGGGGAAAAGCCCGTGGGGCCCGCAGCTCGGCTGCGGGCCCCACGGGGTGCGGCACAGGCGGCCGCGCACATCGACGTCAGGTCAGATGATGACGATGTTCTCGGCCTGCAGGCCCTTCTGGCCCTGCGTGACGTCGAACTGGACCTGCTGGCCCTCGACGAGCTCGCGGAAACCCTGCGCGGCGATGTTGGAGTAGTGGGCGAAGACGTCGGCGCCGCCGCCGTCCTGCGCGATGAAACCGAAACCCTTTTCGGCATTGAACCACTTCACGGTGCCCGTGGCCATGGAATTCTCCTTGGGTGAGTCAAGCGCCCCGCACTGTGCGGAACGAAGCGTCGTCGCCCTGATCACCCGCCCGGAGAAATCCGGACTCGAAAATAAGAAAATGCGCCGCGGAATGAAGCCACAGGCGCACATAATTTCACGGGAACCAAAACTGCAACTTTTGCCAGAGTAGCACGCAAATCCCTCCGGCGAGGAAAAACGGCGTTCGGATCGAAAAATTCTCGACCCCGGCGCCCCGGGGCCGGGCGGGGGCACCGCCCGGCGTGCCGCGCCGCCTCAGCGCCCGCCGAACCGCTCGTCCGTCGTGACGACCTCGCGGCCCAGCGGCATCAGCGAGATCGGGATCATCTTCAGGTTCGCCCAACCGAACGGGATCCCGATGATCGACAGGAACAGCGGGATGCTGGTCGCGATGTGCGCCAGAGCCAGCCACCAGCCCGCGAAGATGAACCAGATCACGTTGCCGACGAACGACCCCGCCCCGGCATCGGACCGCTCCACCGTCGTCCGCCCGAACGGCCACAGGACGTACCCGGCGATGCGGAAGCTTGCGATACCGAACGGAATGGTGATGATCAGCACGCAACAGATGATCCCGGCGAGGGCGTAGCCGATGGCCATCCAGATTCCGCAGAAGATCAGCCAGAGGACGTTGAGTACGAATTCGATCAGCTTCACACCCACCAGTTTCCCACGCGGCGCCCCGCCGAACCGGACGAGCGGGCACGCGACGCGCGCGTGGGACGCCCGCAGGCACCGTCCGCCCGGAGCTCGGCGACCACCGACCCCTGGGCTCCTGGGCTCCTGGGCTCCTCCGGCAGTCGACCGGGCAGCCGGGGCGCGGGGCGGACGCGGCGGAGCAGCCGAACCTCGCCGACGGCCCGTGACAGGACACCGGTCACCGCGCCGCCCGTGTTCCGGTCGACCGTCGGCGAGCCACCCCGGAGGCGCCGGCGGACCGTCAACGTCCGACACCGGCAGGGGACTCCGGCGGCGGGCGCCTGGGCGCGAGGGCGGGCGGCTCGCCCCGCTCAGCTCTCGCCGTCGTCCGACGCGCTGTCGAGCAGAGCCCTCAGCAGGTCCTCGTCGTGCGGGAGGAGGGCGCTGACGAAGCTGGCCAGCACCGCGTCACGGTCGTCCTCACTATCGAGGACCCTGCGCATCCGCAGTGCGGCGAGCCCGGCCGGGCCGGAGGAGGCGAGCCAGAGGTAGGAACGGCCGGCCCGGGTGCGGGAGACGGCGTTCTTGGCGTGCAGGCGGGAGAGGATGGTCATCACCGTGGTGTAGGCGAGACCTCCGTCGAGGCGCTCCTGGACCCAGCCCGCGGTCACCGGCTCCGGCGAGCCCTGCAGGACGGCGAGCACCTGGGCCTCCAGCTCACCCTGCCCCCGGCGGCGCACCCGGGGGTCCCTCGCCGGTGCGTTCAGCTCCTCGTCCATGGCGACGCGACCTCTCCCTCAGCTGCTGCCACCCCGCCGGGCCGGGGCGCGGTGTTCATCCTACTGAGCGGACCCGGACCGACGGCCGGTGCGGAGGGCTGCCCCGGTCCGGTTCCGGGTGGAACCGGCAGGGGTGACTTCGCCGTGTTGACTTTGTATGCTTCGCTGGTCTTCTACACCACTGTAGAAGATGACCCGGGCGGCCCGTCGTCGTGCTCGCCCGCCCCCTCTCATCCACGCGTCGCGGCGGCCAGACCGCCGCGTCCGCCCCGCACCGGCGAGACCCCTCCCTCCTCCCGCCGTGAAAGGTTGCGCGCATGACCGCCCCGGAATCGCGTACACCTCGACGCAGCCGTCCGGCACCCGAGGAACGCTCCGCCGAGCCCTCCATACCCGAAGCGGCGCGGCCCGGGCGCGGCCCGAAGCGGCGGCGCAGCAAGAAGGAGATCGTCCTCTGGGCGGGTGCGGCGACGGCGTCGCTGGCGGTCCTCGCGGCGGCCGGGATCTACTACAAGCTGAACGCCAACATCAACACCTTCGACGGCGGCGGCCTCAGCGCCGACCGTCCGGCCGCGGTCGGCCCGGACGCCAACGGCAACACCCCGGTGAACCTGCTGCTGATCGGCTCCGACTCCCGCGACGGCGCCAACAAGGACCTCGGCGGCGGCGCCGAGGGCGGGGCTCGCTCGGACACCACGATCCTGCTGCACGTCTACGCCGACCACAAGCACGCGGTGGGCGTCTCGATCCCGCGCGACTCGCTGGTGGACATCCCCCCGTGCAAGGCGGACGGGAAGTGGACCGCACCGCAGTCCAACTCCATGTTCAACAGCGCCTTCTCGGTCGGCGACAGCGACCAGGGCAACCCGGCCTGCACCCAGAACACCGTCGAGAAGCTGACCGGCCTGCGGGTGGACCACACCATAGTCGTCAACTTCCAGGGCTTCGCGGCCATGACCAGCGCGGTCGGCGGAGTCGACGTCTGTCTCCCGAACGCCGTGCACGAGGGCGACCTCGACCCCAACCTCGGCCACCAGGGCAAGCTGCTATTCCCGAAGGGCCCGCAGAAGGTGTCCGGCCAGCAGGCGCTGGACTACGTACGGCTGCGGCACGGGATCGGCGACGGCTCCGACATCGGGCGCACCAAGCGTCAGCAGGCGTTCCTCTCCTCGCTGATCAAGAGCGTCAAGGGCAACGGCATGAACCCGACCAACCTGCTCCCGCTCGCCGACGCGGCCACCAAGTCGCTGACCGTCGACCCGGGGCTCGGTTCGGCGAGCAAGCTGCTCTCCTTCGGGATGTCGCTGAAGGACATCGACCTGCACGACATCAAGTTCCTCACGGCGCCCTGGCAGTACGCCGGCGCCCGGGTCGCGCTGGTGCACCCCGACATCGACCAGCTCTGGGCCGCACTGAAGGCCGACCGCACCCTGGACGGCCAGGACGCGAGCAGCGGCACCCCGAGCGCCCCCGGCGCCCCGCCCACGGACGCCGCGCCGAGCCCGTCCGCCCAGCCCACCGCGAAGGGGACCGGCATCGGCGTCGCCGTCTACAACGGCACCACCACGCCGGGGCTGACCACCAGGGCCGCCGACCTGCTGGAGAAGGCCGAGTTCACGATCACCGGCAAGGCGAACGCGGCGGGCCAGGACCACGCCACCACCGTCGTCGAGTACGGCACCGGTGAGAAGGCCAAGGCGGAGACGGTGGCCCAGCTCTTCCCCGGCGCCCGGCTGACGGCCGTCGGCCACTCGGGCATCAGCCTGATCCTGGGCCGGGACTTCGCCGCCGCGGGCGGGCCGAGCGCGGCGGCCGTGCCGTCGGGGCCGCTGCCGACCAGCGTCAGCGGCGCGGCCCGCTCCGCCGACGACGACCCGTGCAGCAACGTCTCGTACGGCTGACCGGCGACCGGTGGACAGTTGACCGGCGGCTGATCGACAGCTGATCGGCGACCGGCCGACGGTGGACCGGCAGCCGATCGACGGTCAGGCGCGCGGCCGGACCGACACCCCGTCAAGCTCCGGCAAAACTATTCCCCCCTCGTTGCATTCTCGCTTTATCTACAGTGATGTAGATTCATTGACCGGGCCGGCCGCACCACGGCCGGCAGCACAGCCGACGTCCGTCCCTGCCGGACCGAGGCCAGGAACTCCAGGAGGGGCATCATGGGAGTCACGCTCTCCAAGGGCGGCAACGTCTCGCTGACCAAGGAGGCCCCCGGCCTCACCGCCGTCATCGTCGGCCTCGGCTGGGACGTCCGCTCCACCACCGGCGCCGACTTCGACCTCGACGCCAGCGCACTGCTCTGCAACGAGGCCGGCCGGGTGCTGAGCGACCAGCACTTCGTCTTCTTCAACAACCTGCGCAGCCCCGAGGGTTCGGTCGAGCACAGCGGCGACAACCTCACCGGTGGCGGGGACGGTGACGACGAGCAGATCAAGGTCGACCTGACGGCCATCCCGGCCGGGGCCGCCAAGGTGGTCTTCCCGGTCTCCATCTACGACGCCGACACCCGGCTGCAGAACTTCGGCCAGGTCCGCAACGCCTTCATCCGCGTGGTCGACCAGGCCACCGGCACCGAGATCGCCCGCTACGACCTGACCGAGGACGCCTCCACCGAGACCGCCATGGTCTTCGGCGAGCTGTACCGCCTCGGCGCCGAGTGGAAGTTCCGCGCCATCGGCCAGGGCTACGCCTCCGGCCTGCGCGGCATCGCCCTCGACTACGGCGTCAACGTCTGAGCGAACCGGCGGGCCCGGACAGGCCGACGGTCGCTCCCTTCCCAGTCACGACCCCGGGGGAACGCATGGACCGACTTCACCACCCGCCACAGCTGAACCACCCGCCCCAGCTGCCCCAGCAGGACCGGGCCGACTTCGAACTGACCCTCCGGCAGGCCCTCGCCCGGCCGGAGATCCGGGACGCGCTGCAGCGGAACCCGCACCTGTGCACCGAGCAGCTCCGGCTCCTCGCCCGCACGGCAACCGGCGAGATCGCGGCAGCCGCCGCCGACGAGTACCTGGAGTACCTGCGGGTCCGCGGCAGCTCCGATGCCACCGGGTCCACCGGGTCCGGCGACCCCCGCGGCATCGACCAGGACCGGGCGGGCGGCCTGATGGGCGTGCTGGCCGTCCTGGTCCCCCTCCTCACCGTCACCGCCGCAGGGATCCTGCTGCTCCTCGGGTACGCGCTGGGACTCGCCAAGTCCCAGCGCCACCTGGCCGACTCGCTGCTCACCGCGGGCTGGGCGGCGGTCGTGGTCGCCGGGGTCTGCGTCGTCGCCGGGGTCTCGGGCCTGCTGGCCACTGCCGCCCGGCGCCGCGCCGCCCAGTCGGACGCGCTGCCGGGCGGCAGCCGCTCCGAGGAGCTCAGGCAGGCCCGCGAGGCCTGGCGGACGGCGCTGCTGGAGCGGGGACTGCTGCCCTTCCTCCGCCTCCGGCTCCAGTAGCCTCGGGCCGGGCCGGTCGAGGAGCCGGCCCGCCGAACCGCTCGAAAGACCCGGAGGACCCGACCGTGAACATACGCCGCATCGCAGGGGCCGTGCCCGCTCTGCTGCTGGCCGCGCTGCTGATGGGACAGCAGACCGCAGCCCAGGCCGCCCCCGTGACGGCCCGTGCAGCCGCCGTCGCGCCGGCCGCCGCCGCACCCGCCGCCGCCCCTGCGGCCGTCGCCCAGGCCCAGGTCCAGGCACCGGTCCAGGCGGAGCAGGGCACTCGGCAGCTCGCCAAGGCCAAGGGCAGCACGAGCACCAAGAAGAAGGGCGGCTTCTTCAAGAAGCTCGGCGTCGCGGTGATCGTGGTGATCCTGCTGATCGTCCTCTTCGCGATCGGCCTGATCGTCGCCATCGTTTTCGCGCTCAAGCGGATCTTCCGCCGGCGGTAGTGCCGCAGGCCGCTTCGGCCCGACGAGTTGCGAGGTCGCGGCAGCCTCCCACGCTGGACATGAGGGACGAATCATTTCTGTTGAATCGTCCACAGCAGCAGGGAGGCAGCCATGTCCCAGGCTTCAGGTCCGATCCACGAACCGTCGGAGCCCGCCCCCGCCCAGGCCGGGGCCCCGCACCGGCTGGACCAGGCGGGCATCGTCACCGGCGTGGTGCTGTTCGCCGGGGTGATGATGCTGGTCAACGGATTACTGGGGATCCTCCAGGGCATCGTCGCGGTGGCCAAGGACAGTGTCTACGTCACCACCCAGCACTACACCTTCGAGTTCAGCCTGACCGCCTGGGGCTGGATCCACATCGTGTGGGGCCTGGTCATCGCGGCCGTCGGCTTCGGCGTGGTCAAGGGAACCGCCTGGGGACGGGTGCTCGCCATCCTGGTGGTCTCCGTCGGCCTAGCGCTGAACTTCATCTTCCTGCCGTACTACCCGATCTGGTCACTGGTGGTGATCGCGATCGACGCCTTCATCCTCTGGGCGCTCTGCCTCTACCACTCCTCCAACGTCTGACCCGCGCTCAGCGGTGGTAGCCACCCATCCGCTCCAGGCGGGCGATCCGCTCGGCCATCGGCGGGTGGGTGGAGAACAGGCGGGCCCCGGCCTCGCCCGGGCGGAACGGGCTGGCGATCATCATGTGGCTGGCCGTCTGGAGCTGCGGCTCGGGCGGCAGCGGCAGCCGCTGGGTACCCAGTTCCAGCTTGCGCAGGGCGCCGGCCAGGGCGAGCGGGTCGCCGGTGATCCGGGCGCCGTCCGCGTCGGCCTGGTACTCGCGGGAGCGGCTGACGGCGAGCTGGATCAGGGTGGCGGCGAGCGGGCCCAGGATCATGATGGCGAGCATCCCGAACAGGCCGGGCCCGTCGTCGTCCTCGCTGCGGCCGAACGGGATCAGCCAGGCGAAGTTCACCAGGAACATGATCACGGAGGCCAGCGCCCCGGCCACCGAGGAGATCAGGATGTCCCGGTTGTAGACGTGGCTGAGCTCGTGGCCGAGCACCCCGCGCAGCTCCCGCTCGTCCAGCAGCTGCAGGATCCCGTCGGTGCAGCAGACCGCGGCGTTGCGCGGGTTGCGGCCGGTGGCGAAGGCGTTCGGCGCCGGGGTCGGCGAGATGTACAGGCGGGGCATCGGCTGGCGGGCCGAGGTGGAGAGCTCACGGACGATCCGGTACAGCTGCGGCGCCTCGATCTCGCTGACCGGGCGGGCCCGCATCGCGCGCAGGGCCAGCTTGTCGCTGTTCCAGTACGCGTACGCGTTGGTGCCGAGGGCGACCAGCAGAGCGAGCACGAAACCGGTACGCCCGAAGAAGCTGCCGATCAGCAGGATCAGTGCGGACAGACCGCCGAGCAGCGCGGCCGTTCTCAACCCGTTGTGCTGGCGGTGCACGGCAGGCCCTCCAAGTGGTGCGGTGGGAAGCCTTCGGTTCACATCCCTCTGGTGAGATCAACGGCGGGACGCGCCGAGTTCGTTCCCCTGTGCACCCGCCGGGCACCCGCCCGGGCCGGGCGCCGCCTCAGAACAGGCTGCCCTGGGCCACCTGGAGCACCAGCTGCGGGGCCACCGAGAGCACGGCCGCGACGGCGGCGGTCAGGCCCAGGGTGGCCGCCAGCGGGGCCGGCAGCCGCCGGTCGGTGACCGGCTGCTCCGCCGGGGCGAACAGCTTGGCGGCCCAGACCAGGTAGTAGTACAGGGCGATCACGACGTTCACCGCCATCACCACGGCCAGCCAGCCGAGACCGGCGTCCACGGCCGCCCGGAAGACCACCACCTTGCCGAACAGACCGACGATGCCCGGGGGCAGCCCGGCCAGACAGAGCAGGAAGAAGGCGAGCGCGAGCGCCGTCCAGCGGCGGCGGGCGAACAGGCCCGCGTAGTCGTCCAGGCGGCTGCCGGCGCTGCGGCCGACCGCGGCGACCACGGCGAAGGCACCGAGGTTCACCACCCCGTAGACCAGCGCGTACACGACGGTGGCGCCGATCGGCTCGGCCGCGTCGGAGTACCCGGCGGCGGCCAGCGGGACCAGCAGGTAACCGGCCTGGCCGACCGAGGACCAGGCCAGCAGCCGGACGGCGCTGTGCGGGGTGCCGCCGCGCTGGCGCAGCGCGGCCACGTTGCCCACCGTCATGGTCAGCGCGGCGAGCACGGCCAGCGCCGGGCCCCAGGTGTGGCCGTACGGACGGAAGGCGATCGTGGTGACCAGGGCCAGGCCGGAGAGACCGGCCGCCTTGCCGACCACCGACAGGTAGCCGGCGATCGGGACCGGCGCACCGGTGTAGGTGTCGGGCAGCCAGAAGTGGAACGGGACGGCAGCGACCTTGAAGGCGAAGCCGACCAGGGTGAGCGCGGCGCCCGCCTCGGCCAGCGTCCTGAGCTGCGCCGGGGCGTGGGTCAGGCCGTCGGCGATGGCGGACAGGTGCAGGCTGCCGGTGGCGGCGTAGACGAAGCTGACGCCGAGCAGCATCACGGCCGTCGCGGTGACCGAGGAGAGGAAGAACTTCAGCGCGGCCTCGGCACCCCGGCCGTCCCGGCGCAGGGCGACCAGCGCGAAGGCCGGCAGCGAGGCCACCTCCAGGGCGATGATCAACGTCGCCAGGTCCCGGGAGGCGGGCAGCAGGGCGGCCCCGGTGGCACTGCTGAGCAGCAGGAACCAGTACTCGCCGCCGGGCAGTTTCTCCTCGTCCACGGTGTGGACGGAGAGCAGCGCCGCGATCAGCCCGCCGCCGAGCGCCAGCAGTTGGAAGGCCAGCGCGAAGTGGTCGGCGACGTACGAGCACGACCCGCTGTTCAGCGCCGCGTTGTCAGTGGCGGCTGCTACGTTCCGCAGGCAGAAGGTCGACCGAGCGTCACCGTGGGCCAGTGGGAGGAGTGCGACGAGCGCGAGGGCGAGTCCGCCGACGGAGAGCCAGCCGAGCACTCTCTTCCGGTCCGCCGGGAGGAAGAGGTCCGCGAGCAGCACACCCAGCGCGGCCAGGGCGGCGATCAGCGGGGGCGCGATGGCCACCCAGTCGATCGACTGGACGAAGCTGCCCGGGGCGGCGGTGGCCAGCGGGGTGCTGGTCGCCATCGAGGTCACGACGGGCACGGGCGAGGTCATGGCGGGCTGCCCCAGGAGGAGGTGAGAGCCGAGCAGGGTGCCGGGCATCGGTCAGCCACCTCCGAGGAGGTGCTTGACGGCGGGGTCGGACAGGCCGAGCAGGAGGGCGGGCCAGAGCCCTGCCACCAGGGTGAGCGCGGCGAGCGGGCTCCAGCTGACGGCCTCGTACGGGCGGATGTCGGGGATCTCGGCGACCACGGCGGGCTGCCCGGCCCCCGTCGGCCGGCCGGCGGGCGGGGCGGACGGGTCGCCCATGCAGACCCGCTTGACCACGAGCAGCAGGTATCCGGCGGTGAGGAGGGTGCCGAGTCCGGCGATCACCATGTACGTCACGAAGGCGGGGCGCGACAGCCCGGCGGCCGGGTCGAAGGCCCCGAACATCGCGAGCAGCTCGCCCCAGAAGCCCGCCAGCCCGGGGAGGCCGAGGCTGGCGACGGCGGCGAAGGCGAGCAGCGCGCCGATGCGTGGTGCCCGGCCGTAGAGGGCCGCGCCGGTGGAGCCCGCCAGCGTGTCCAGGTCCGCGGTGCCGTAGCGGTCCTTGACGGCGCCGACCAGGAAGAAGAGCAGGCCGGTGATCAGGCCGTGGGCGATGTTGGCGAAGAGCGCGCCGTTGACGCCCACCGGGGTGAGGGAGGCGATGCCCAGCAGCACGAAGCCCATGTGGCCCACGGAGGAGTACGCGATCAGGCGCTTGAGGTCGCCCTTGGCGCCCGGGCGGGCCAGCGCCAGGCAGGCCAGCGAGCCGTAGACGATGCCGACGGCCGCCAGCGCGCCCAGGTAGGGGGCGAAGGTGGCGGTGCCGTCCGGCACGATCGGGAGGAGGACCCGGACCAGGCCGTACGTACCCATCTTCAGCAGCACGCCGGCGAGCAGCACCGAGCCGACGGTGGGGGCCGAGGTGTGCGCGTCCGGGAGCCAGCTGTGCAGCGGCCAGGCGGGGGCCTTCACCGCCAGGCCGGCCACGATGGCGAGCGCGGCGATCACCTGGGTGGTGTGGCTGAGCCCGCTGCCGTGGGCGGCGGCGAGCTCGGTCATGTCGAAGGTGCCGGCCTCGGTGCCGATCAGCAGGAAGCCGAGCAGCATCACGGCAGAGCCGAGCAGTGTGTACAGGATGAACCGGTTGGCGGCGGGCACCCGCTGTCCACTGCCCCACCGGGCGATCAGGAAGTACATCGGGATCAGCACGATCTCGAAGGCCACGAAGAACAGCACCAGGTCGAGCACCGCGAAGGTGGCCAGCATGCCGACTTCGAGGAGCAGCAGCAGCCCGGTGAAGGAGCGGGCACTCGGGGTGCCCTCCCCGTCCGGCAGGCGCTTGGTCGAGTACACCGCGCACAGGAAGGTGAGCAGGGCGGTGAGCACGATCAGCGGCAGCGAGATGCCGTCCACCCCGAGGTGGAGGCGGACGCCGATGGCGGGGATCCAGCGCAGGTCGGTGACGGCCTGCATCCGGCTCGGCGCGCCGTGGTCGAACCCGACCGCGAGCACGACGGTGAGCAGCAGGACGGCACCGGTGACCGCCACCCCGAGCCGCAGCGCGCGCCGGTCGGCGGCCTGCGGGTCGGCGCCCAGCGGCGCGAGGGTGGCGACGGCACCGAGCAGGGGCAGCAGCAGGAGGGCGATGAGGACTGCGTTCATCGGGGGCTCCAAGGGCGTGCTGCGGTGGACGGGGAGGAGGGGGGCGTACGGGTCATGAGCCGACCGCCACCAGGACGACGAGCAGGACGACACCGGCGAGCAGGGCGCTCAGGTAGGCCTGCGCGTTGCCGTTCTGCGCGCGCCGGACGAGCCAGCCGAGCAGGTTGGCGCCGCCACCCGCGCCGCGCACGTAGGTCTCGACGACCTCGCGGTCCAGGAAGCGGACGAGCTGCGCGGCTGCGGCCGTCGGACGGACGAAGAGCACGCTGTAGAGCCGGTCCACGTGGAAGCCCTGCCGGGCGGGGCCGAAGAGCGGGCCGAGCAGAGTCCGCCCGGGATCGGTGGCGGAAGCGTCCGCCGGGGCCGGCGTCTGCCCGGTGGGCGCCGTGCGGGCGGCGCGGGCGTTGGCCGAGCTCCAGGCGGCGTACGCGATCAGGATCCCCGCCAGGGCGAGGCCGGTGCCGATCACGGCGGTGCCGGTGGAGGGCCGCAGCGAGCCGCCGTCCAGCAGGCTGGGCAGCCAGTCGGAGCGCAGTCCGAGGACGCCGAACCCCATGGTCGGGACGGCGAGCACCCAGAGCGGCCAGCGCATGGCGGGCGGTTCGGCCTGGGTCGGGTCGGCCTCGTCGATCTCGGGCGAGTACGGCGCGCCCGCGGCGTGGCCGTCCGCACGGCCGTCCGCACGCTCGACAGCCGGGGCGACGGAGGCTGCGGCCGCGGCCGACGGCGAGTGGAAGGCGACCAGCCACAGCCTGGTCGCGTACGCGGCGGTGATCAGCGCGGTGAGCGCGCCGGAGACCAGCACGATCCACCCGGCGGCGGCGGGCACCGCCGAGGCGGGGCCCAGTCCGTTGGTGAGGGCCTCGCCGGTCGCGGCGTGCTCGGCGGCGGTGAGCACCGCCTCCTTGCTGAAGAACCCGGCGAACGGCGGCAGCCCGACCAGGGCGACCAGGGCGATGCCCATCGTCCAGTAGGCGTCGGGGACGCGCCTGCGCAGGCCCGGCATCCGGGACATGGCGGAGATCGAGTTGGTGTGCGCGCTGTGGATCACCACGCCGGCGGTGAGGAACAGCAGCGCCTTGAAGGCACCGTGGCTGACCAGGTGGAAGACGGCCGCGTCACGGTCCCCGCTGGCCAGCGCTCCGGCCATGTAGCCGAGCTGGCCGACGGTCGAGTAGGCGAGCACCCGTTTGAGGTCGTCCTGGGCGAGCGCGCACAGGGCGGACCCGACCATGGTGACGGCCGCCATCACCGAGAGCACCACCAGCGCGGCTCCGGAGAGCAGGAAGACCGGCAGCAGCCGGGCGACCAGGTAGATGCCGGCGGCGACCATGGTGGCGGCGTGGATCAGCGCGGAGACCGGCGTCGGACCGGCCATCGCGTCGGGGAGCCAGGTGTGCAGCGGGAACTGCGCGCTCTTGCCGGCGACCCCGGCGAGCAGCAGCAGCGCGATCAGGGTCGGGTGGCCGAGCTTCCCGCCGGCCGCCGCCTCCAGCACGCCGCTGATCCGGAACGTCCCGGCGTCCCCGGCGAGCAGGAAGATCCCGAACAGGAAGGGGATGTCGCCGAGCTTGGTGACCAGGAAGGCCTTGAGCGAGGCCGAGCGGGCGTCGGCGCTCTCCCAGTGGTGGCCGATCAGGAAGTACGAGCAGATGCCCATGATCTCCCAGCCCACCAGCAGCACGATCAGGTCGCCGGAGTACACGACCAGGAACATCGCGGCGGTGAAGAGCGAGACCAGCGCCGCGTACGAGGGGTAGCGCGGGTCGTCCTTCAGATAGGCCGTGGAGTAGACCTGCACGCAGGTGGCGACCAGGCCGACCAGCAGGGAGATCAGTGAGCTGAAGCCGTCCAGGTGGATGGCGAGCGAGATGTCGGGGCCACCGGTCGGGGTGAGCCGGGTGGCGGCGTCCAGGCTCTGGCCGGTGCCCAGCTGGAGGGCGACGACCAGGGCGAGCACGGCCGAGGCGGCCACCGGCAGGATGGCCAGCGGCCGGGCGAAGCCGGGGGCGCGGCGGCCGGTGGCCAGGATCGCGGCCGCACCGAGCGCGGGCAGCGCCGGGACCAGGGCAGGGAGGGCGAGGTTCATGCGACGGCCCTGTCGTTCTGCACGGCGGCCTCCGGGACGTTCTCGGGGGCGTCCTCGTTCGGGTCGCCGAGCGCGGTGAGCCGGTCGACGTCCGCCGTGCCCCTGGTCCGGAAGACCAGCAGGACGATGGCGAGGCCGAGGCCGATCTCGGCGGCGGCGACGGTGACGGTGAAGAGCGTGAGCGCCTGCCCGGCGTGCAGCGAGTCGCGCAGCCAGGCGTCGAAGGCGACGAGGTTCAGGTTGACGGCGTTGAGCATCAGCTCGACGGACATCAGCACCAGGACGACGTTGCGCCGGGCGAGCACGCCGTAGACGCCGACGCTGAACAGCAGCGCGGCCAGGACGGCTGGGTACACGAGGTGCATCGGCGGTCAGCTCTCCTGCGCAGGGGGCGTCGAGGCGGTGGGCCGCGTGGCGGTGGGCCGGGTGGTGGCACTCGCGGCCCGGCCGTTGGTACCGACCGGCTTGCCCGCGCGGAGCTTTCCGGCGCGCGGCTTCGGCAGCCGTCCCTTGCCCGTCCGGGACAGCACGATCGCGCCGACCAGCGCGGCCAGCAGCAGCACCGAGAGCGCCTCGAACGGCAGCACCCAGTACCGGAACAGGTACTCGCCGGTGACCCTGGTGCTGCCGCCACCGGCGCCCAGGTCGACCCAGGAGGTCCGGAAGGCGTCCACGACCAGGGTGACCAGGGTGCCCGCGGCCGCCAGCGCCACCCCGAGGGCCACCCAGCGGTTGCCGGAGTTCGCGTCGGGTGAGCGGCCGATCGGCGCCTTGGTGAGCATCAGCCCGAAGAGCACCAGGACGATCACCGAACCGAGGTAGATCAGGACCTGCACCCAGGCGATGAACTCGGCGGTCAGCAGCAGGAACTCGATCGCCAGCCCGCCGAGCGCGACGACCAGCCAGAGCGCGGCGTGCACCAGCTGCCTGGTCGTCACCGAGATCACGGCGGAGCCCAGCACCGCCAGGCCGACCAGCAGGAAGACGATCTCCACACCGGTCGGCGAGAGGAAGGAGCGGGCAGCCGGGTCCAGCGAACCGGCAGCAGCCAGCGGACTCATGCGGACTCACCCCCGGCAGGCCCGGCCGCGGCAGCCTCCGCCGCAGCGGCCTCGGCCGCGGCGGCCAGCTTGTCGGCGGCCTTGCGGGCCATGGCGATCTCCTTGGGGTCCTCGGCCGCCGGGTCGAGCGCGGGCGGCGGCGGCACCGTCCACATCCACTCGCGCAGCCGGTCCCGCTCGTGCGTCAGCTCCAGGATGTCGGTCTCCGCGTACTCGAACTCGGGCGACCAGAAGAGCGCGTCGAACGGGCAGACCTCGATGCAGATGCCGCAGTACATGCAGAGCGAGAAGTCGATCGCGAAGCGGTCCAGCACGTTGCGGGTGCGGGCGCGCGCGTTCGGTTCGGCGGCGGGCAGCGTCTCCTTGTGGGAGTCGATGTAGATGCACCAGTCGGGGCACTCACGGGCGCAGAGCATGCAGACCGTGCAGTTCTCCTCCAGCAGCGCGATCACGCCACGGGTACGCGGCGGCAGCTCGGGCTGCACCTCGGGGTACTGCGCGGTGACCGACCGCTTGGTCATCGTCCGCAGCGTGACGGCCAGGCCCTTGGCCAGACCACTGCCTGGAATGTTCATCAGGAGATCGCCACCTTGACGACGCCGGTGATGGCCAGCTGGAGCAGCGCGAGCGGGATCAGGCAGGTCCACGCGAAACGCATCAGCTGGTCCTCGCGCAGGCGGGGGTAGGTGACCCGGAGCCAGATCACCACGAAGGCCAGTGCGAAGGTCTTGAGCAGGGTCCACAGCCAGCCGAGGCTCTCGGGCACCGGACCGTGCCAGCCGCCCAGGAAGAGCACCGCGGTCAGCGCGGAGATCACCAGGATGCCCGCGTACTCGGAGAGCAGGAAGAACGCGAAGCGCAGCCCGGTGTACTCGGTGTACGCGCCGAAGATGATCTCGGAGTCGGCCACCGGCATGTCGAACGGCGGACGCTGCAGCTCGGCCAGGCCGGCCGTGAAGAACACGAACGCGCCGATCAGCTGCCACGGCACCCACCACCAGTGGAAGGCGCCCAGGATGCCCGGCAGCGAGAGCGTGCCCGCCGCCATCGCCACCGAGGCGGCGGCGAGCAGCATCGGCAGCTCGTACGACATCAGCTGAGCGGCCGTCCGCAGACCGCCGAGCAGCGAGAACTTGTTGGCGGACGCCCAGCCGGCCATCAGCGAGCCGAGCACGCCGATGCCCATCACCGCGAGTACGAAGATCAGACCGGCGTCCACCGCCTGCCCGACGAAGCCCTCCGGACCGACCGGGATGACCAGCAGCACGAGCATGTACGGCAGCAGCGCGACGGCCGGAGCCAGCTGGAAGACCCTGCGGTCCGCGTCGAGCGGGACCACGTCCTCCTTCTGCGCGAACTTGACGCCGTCGGCGACCAGCTGTGCCCAGCCGTGGAAGCCACCCGCGTACATCGGGCCGAGGCGGCCCTGCATGTGGGCCATCACCTTGTGCTCGGTCTGGCCGATGATCAGCGGGAAGGTCAGGAAGACGACCACCACGGCGACGCAGCGGAGCAGCGTGTCGAGCAGGCTCATGCACTGTCTCCGTTCTGGGCGGGCTGGTCGGCGGACGGTTCAGCGGACGGTTCAGCGGACTGTTCGGTGGGCCGGTCGGTGGGCCGGTCGGCAGGCTGCTCGGCGGACTTCCGGTGCGGGCTCTCGGCCGGTTCCCCGGCCGCGGTCCCGTCAGCGGACGGCGGTGCCGCCGGTGCCGCCGGGGTTTCCGGTACCGCTGGCGCCGCCGGGGTTGCCGGTGCCACCGGGGTTTCCGGTGCCGGCTCGGGGCCCGTGGCCGGGACCGGGGCGTGCCACGGCGCGTCCGAGGACTGCGTACGGGCCACCCCCGGGCGCGCGGGCGCCTCCGGCTTCTCGGCCGGCGCACCCTCCCCAGCCTGGCTCACCGAACCCTCGCTCACGCTCCGCGCCCGACGCGGCCGATCCGCGCGGATCGGCGCAGCACCCCCGACGCCCGCACCCTCGGCAGCGGCGGACACCCCGGCGGCGCCCTCCCCCGCCTGGCTGACCGAACCCTCGCTGATGCTGCGGGTCCGACGCGGCCGATCCGCCCGCACGGCGGGCCCGCCCTCGGCGGCACCGGCCGCCGCAGCGGCTCCCGCAGCCGCACGCGGCCCCCGGGCCGCGCGGGCCGGGCGCTCGGCGGCGGGCGGCAGGGTGCCCTTGAGCGGGCCCCACTCGTTGGGGTCGGGCACACCGGCGGGCTGCATCTTGCGCCGGGCCGGGCCGCCGCCGTGGTCGCTCTCGCCCGGTTCCTTGGCACCGGGCCAGTCCTTGGCGACGCGGGCCGCCAGCACGAACTCCTTGCGCAGCGGGTGGCCCTCGAAGCCGTCCGGCAGCAGCAGGGTGACCAGGTGCGGGTGACCGGTGAAGTCGATGCCGAACATCTCGTGGGTCTCCCGCTCGTGCCAGGCGGCACCGGCGTAGACCTCGACGGCGGTCGGCAGCGCGGCGGCCCCGCGCGGGACGCGGGTCCGCACCACCAGGTGCCGTACGCCCGGCTCGCCGGGCGCGGCCAGGTGGGCGGCGACCGAGAAGCCGTCGGCCAGCTCGTCCACCGCGCTCAGCCAGTCGAAGAAGCCGAGCCCGAGCTCGTCACGGGCGGCCGTGAGCGCCTCGATCCAGTGCTCGGCCGGGACGTCCACGGTCAGCAGTTCGTACGCCTCGGCGGCGGTGGCCCACTCACCGATCGCGGCCGCGACCTCGTCAGCGCTGCGCGGGATCACTTCTCGCCCTCCGGCGTCTGCGCGGGCCCGGGGACCAGCGGACGGCGCAGTGCGGACGCGGGGGCCGCGTACCGCGCGGGCAGCGACTCGGCCGCGATCTTCTCCTGCAGTTTGAGGATGCCCTGGAGCAGCGCCTCCGGCCGCGGCGGGCAGCCGGGCACGTAGACGTCGACCGGGATGATCTGGTCCACGCCCTTGGTGACGGAGTACGAGTCCCAGTACGGGCCGCCCGAGTTGGAGCAGGCTCCGAAGGAGATCACGTACTTGGGCTCGGGCATCTGCTCGTAGAGGCGCTTGACGGCCGGGGCCATCTTGTCGGTCACCGTGCCCGAGACGATCATCAGATCGGCCTGGCGCGGTCCCGGCGCGAACGGGATGACACCCATCCGGATGAAGTCGTGTTTGGCCATCGACGCGGCGATGAACTCGATCGCGCAGCAGGCGAGGCCGAAGTTGAAGCACCAGAGGCTGTAGCGGCGCCCCCAGTTGAGCACCACCTTCACCGGGTCCGGCGCGAGCCGGGCCAGCGGGCCGAGTCGGCGCGGCTCGACCGCACCCGGCCGTGCCGGGTCGGGCAGGCCGAGCTGGACCGGTCCGTCGGCGGAGCCGTGCGAGTGGCTGTGCGTCACGCTGTGCGTCACGTTGCGGGTCACGTCCATTCCAGAACGCCCTTCCTCCAGGCGTAGAGCAGCCCGACCGCGAGGAAACCGATGAAGACGAACATCTCCACCAGGGTGGCCATACCGAACCCGGCGGCGGCGAAGACCGTCGCCCAGGGGAAGAGATAGATCGCGTCGACTGCGAAGATCACGTACAGGAAGGCGTAGACGTAGTAGCGGACCTGGGTGTGCGCCCAGTCCGCGCCGACCGGGTCTACGCCGCACTCGTAGGTGAGCAGCTTCTCCGGTGAGTACACCACCGGCCGCAGCAGACGGTTGGCGGTGAAGGCCACCGCGACGAAGAGCACACCGACGACGGCCAGCAGGCCCACCGCCGCGTACGCGTCGAAGTAACCGCCGCCCACGGCGGGGTCGGCAGCGGCCAGCGGCCCCTCCATACTTCTTCGCCTCCAGATCGGCTGCGGCCCCACCACTACCGGTGGGCTCGCCCTGCCTCTTTTTACGCGCTCATAACCATCGCTACGGCGCGAGTCTAAGCGCAGCGGTGTACTGTCCCCACACCCTGCCCGATCTTCAAGACATCCGGTGGACACCGACCGGGACACCACCTCCTCCCGGCGCCTCTCCGTCAGGTCGGTCGGGAAGTGGGGATAACCCCCTGACGCGGACGCCGATCACCCCCATGGCCCCGGACCCCGTCGACCCGGAATGCTGGACCCAACAGTCCACCGAGAGGGCCAACGCCATGAACGACGCGCCGCCGAGCCGACCGCCGACCCGTCCCCCGCTGTACGGGGCGGCGATGTGGCGCCAGGTGCAGCATCTGCTGCTGAACCTGCCGATCGGTCTCGGCGGCTTCGCTTTCACCGTAGTCTCACTCACCGCCGGGCTGGGGTTCTCCATCACGGTGATCGGGCTGCCGCTGCTCGCCGCCGGACTGGCCGGCTGCCGGGCGTTCGGCGCGCTGGCCCGCCGCCGGGCCCGGGTCGGTTTCGACCTCGACGTCCCCGGGCCGGGTCCCGTGGTGCTCGCCCGGCCCGGCCTGGCGGGCTGGGTGATCGCCGCGCTGACCGACTGGCTGAACTGGCGCTCCGCGCTCTACTCCGTCCTGCTGCTGCCCTGGGGCATCCTCAGCTTCACCCTGACCCTGGTGCTGCTGGTGGTCGGCTGGCCGGTGCTGCCCTGGGCGGTGCGCTTCCTCTGCACGGTGGACGGCATGCTGATCGGCAGCCTGCTCGCCCCGGGAGCGCTCACCGAGCGGGTGAAGGAGCTGGAGGACGACCGGGGCGCGGTGGTCGACACCGCCGCCGCCGACCTGCGCCGGATCGAGCGCGACCTGCACGACGGCGCCCAGGCCCGGCTGGTCGCCCTGGCCATGGACCTCGGGCTCGCCAAGGAGAAACTGGCCGACTCCGCCGAGGCACCGGACCCCGAGGGCGTCCAGGCCGCCGCGAAGATGGTGGGCGCCGCACACGGCGAGGTGAAGCTGGCCCTCCAGGAGCTGCGCGACCTCGCCCGGGGCATCCACCCGGCCGTACTGACCGACCGCGGCCTCGACGCCGCGCTCTCGGCGGTCGCCGCCCGCTGCACCGTCCCCGGCGGGGTCAAGGTGCAGGTCGACCTCGAACGCCAGGACGGTACCGTGCAGCGGCCGGACTCCGCGGTCGAGGGCATCGCCTACTTCACGGTGAGCGAGCTGCTGACCAACATCTCCAAGCACTCCGGTGCCCGCACCGCCACCGTGGACGTCTGGCGGTCCGGCGACCGGCTGATGGTCCAGGTCCAGGACGACGGCAGGGGCGGCGCCGCCGCCTACCCGGGCAGCGGCCTGGCCGGCCTCGGCGAGCGGATCGGCGCGGTGGACGGACTCTTCCTGGTGAACAGCCCGGCGGGCGGCCCGACCAGCATCACCGTCGAGCTCCCCTGGCGGACCAGGGCACGCTGACACCCCGCACCGGACACGGCCGGGCCCGGCAGCCACCACCCTTGCGCGGTGCGGCTGCCGGGCCCGGGGTCGTGACGGGGCTCGGCGCTCGGGGGCTCGGCGCCGCGGGCGGCTGCCGCGCCCAGCCGGCCCGGCCCCTCCGGGTCGCTCAGCCCTCCAGGGTGCCGAGCGTGACGTCGGCGGTCATGCTCCGGCCGTCCCGCACATAGGTGACGGTGACCTTGCTGCCCGGCTGGAGCGAGGCCAGCGCGGTGGTCAGCCCGCCGAGCGAGGTGACATCGGTGTCCCCCAGCTTGGTGATCACGTCGCCCGCCTGGAGCCCCGCCGCGGCTGCCGGGCCACCCGCGGTGGTGCCGACCACGACGGCACCCGCGGGCCGGAAGTCGGCGTTGAAGTACGTCCTGGCGGTGATGCCGAGGGCGGCCCGGCCCGAGTTGGTGACCTTGCCCTCCTTGATCAGCTGGTCGGCGATGCTGGTGACGGTGGCGGCGGGGATCGCGAAGCCGATGCCCGGTGCGGCGCTGCCGTTGGCCTCCTGGTCCACGGCGGCCAGTGTGTTGATCCCGATCACCTGGCTGTTCAGGTTGACCAGCGCGCCACCGCTGTTGCCCGGGTTGATGGCGGCCGAGGTCTGCACCATGTTGCCGATGGTGGCGCCCTGCGAGTCGGGGCTCCTCGGCTCGGTGACGGTCCGGCCGATGGCCGAGACGATCCCCTGGGTGACGCTGGAGGAGAGCCCGAGCGGGCTGCCCATGGCCAGGGTGATCTGGCCGACCTCGACCTTGCTGCTGTCCCCGAAGGCGGCCGGCCGGAGACCGGCCGGCGGGCTGCTCAGCCTGATCACCGCGAGGTCGGAGTCGGGGTAGCTGGCGACCAGGGTGGCGGCCAGGCTCCTGCTGCTGTTGGCCAGGCTGACGGAGAAGGTCTGGGCGGCGCCGACCACGTGGGCGTTGGTGACGATGTTGCCCTCGGTGTCGTACACGATGCCGGAGCCGAGGCCGTTGGGGGTGGTGATCTGCACCACCGAGGGCAGCACGTTGCTGATCACCTTCTGGTAGTCCTCCTGCAGCTGCACCCCGCCGTTGCCGGACGGGAGGGTGGAGCCCGACGGGCTGGCGGACGGACCGGCGGAGGACGAGGAGGCGGTCGAGGAGGACGAGGTGCCGCCGGTGCAGCCGTTCACCAGCAGGCCGGCCAGCGCGAGGGCGGTTGCCGCAGGCAGCAGCCTCGGGCCGGTGGGGCGGGGTCCTGCCGGAATCGGACGGATGGGTTCCTTCTTGGGGTACACCTTGGGCTGCCTCCGGTTCCGGACAGGGTGAAGCCGCGGCGAACGGCCGACTTTGTCAGCATTCCACCGGTATGTCCGATTTTCCGGAGCGACGCGCCCGCACGGCCCGCCCCCGGGGGCGGGCCGCGCCCTAGGCGTCCAGCAGGTCGAAGAGCTGCTCCCAGCGGGCCGTCACCTGCTCGGGCGCGTAGCGGACGATCGCCTCGCGCGCCTTCTCCGCCATGGTGTCGCGCAGCTCCCGGTCGTCCATCAGACGGCCGAGCTGGCGGGCCAGGGCAGTGGTGTTGCCGGTCGGCGCGAGCAGGCCGTCCTCGCCGTCGCGGATGATCTCCCGGACACCCGGCGCGCAGTCGAACGACACGCAGGGCACGCCGCAGGCCATGGCCTCCATCAGCGAGATCGGGAAGCCCTCGCCGCGCGAGGACATCGCGAAGACCGAGGCCCCGGCCAGTGCCCCGGGCACGTCGTCGGTCCGCCCGGGGAACTCCACCGAGTCGTCCAGGCCGAGTTCGGTGCACTGCGCCCGCAGCGCCGCCTCCTCCTCGCCCAGGCCGTAGATCTTCAACCGCCAGCCGGGCCGCCGGTCCACGACCGCCGCCCAGGTCTCCAGCAGGAGGTCGTAGCCCTTCTCCTGGGCCAGTCGCCCGATGCTGACCACGGTCTTCCCGGCCGGCGGCACCGTCTCGGGCAGCGGGAAGGGCAGCGGGTTGGGGATGCCGCAGGCGCTGTTCATGCCGTCGCGGATCCAGGCGTCGGCGTCCTCCCCGGTGAGCGCCACCAGCCGGTCCACGTCCGCGTAGTAGCGCTTGACCCGGCCGTACCGCGAGGTGGCGCGGCAGGTCTCGTACGACTCGTGGGTCATGCCGATCACCTGGAGGCCCTTCAGGTCGGCCTGCACCACCCACTCCATCGCCCAGACCTGGGTGACGACGACCACCGCGCCGGGGCGGGCCTCCTGGAACATCCGGCTCATCCGGGCGGCGGCCTCGCGCACCCCGGCCGAGCGCCGCGCCTCCTGGCGGCGGGCCCTGGCGTCGAGGTGCTGCCAGGGGTGGCGCGGGGTCCACGCGGACGGCGGGCGCTCGCGGTACAGGGTGGTCATGCCGTACGGCAGGTCGTCGCCGAAGTCCTTGTGCAGGACGGCGGGGGCGATGCCGATCAGCTGCACCCGGTGGCCCTCGGCACTGAGGAGCTCGGCCATCCGGTGCGACCAGCTGGCGACACCGCCCAGCTCGTCCACGCTGTTGCTGACGATGAAGATGTCGCGGCTCATCGACCGGCCTCCTGCTCCGTCTCGGCACCGGGCGCTGCGGGCACCGCGGGCGCCCCGGGCGCCCCGGGCGCGCTCCGGGCGCCGAACATCAGATCGGCGATCCTCGCCGCCGCGTCGCCCTGGTCGTACTCGCCGTACTCGGCCACGAACTGCCGCCGGGCGTCCGCGTACTCCTTGCCGACCAGGTCCAGGTCGCCGAGCGCCTCGTAGAGCTCCCCGGCGTCGCGCAGCACCGGGCCCGGCGCCTCCCGCAGCAGGTCGAAGTAGGTGCCGCGGACGTCCTCGGCGTACTCCTCCCAGTCGTAGGCGAAGAACAGCATCGGCCGGTCCAGCAGCGCGTAGTCGAACATCAGCGACGAGTAGTCGGTGATCAGCGCGTCCGCCATCAGGTAGAGCGGGGTGACCTCCTGGACGGCGGAGACATCGATCACCCTGCCGTCCACCGAGGGCGGCAGCACCACCTTGTTGAGGTAGTGGCAGCGCACCAGCAGCGTCATCCGGTCACCGAAGCGCTCGGCGAACTCCTCGACGTCAAAGGGAAGTTCGAAGGAACGGACCCGCCCGGACGCGTCCGCGCGGAAGGTCGGCGCGTAGAGCACCACCGGCTTGGTCAGGTCGATGCCGAGCTCACCGGCCAGCTGGCGGTCCTTGGCCACGCCCTCGAACCGCAGGACGTCGTTGCGCGGGTAGCCGACCCGCAGCAGCCGGTCCTCGCCGATCCGGTACGCGGGCGCCAGGGTCCGCACGTCGTGCTCGGAGCGGACCACGAAGTGGTCGAATCGGTCCAGCCCGGCCAGGTACTGGGCCTGCTGGTCGGGGGTCTGCCGCTTGACCGAGGCCAGGTCGAAGCCCATCTTCTTGAGCGCCGAGCCGTGCCAGGTCTGAACGTAGGTGGTCTCCGGCCGCTTGCGCAGCCGGTACGGGAAGCCCTGGTTGTCCACCCAGAACTCGGCCTGGGCGAGCGCCCGCAGGTACTCCCAGGACCAGCGCTTCACCAGGGTGGCCCCGGACGGGAACCCCGCCGAGCTGCCCGCGTACGACCAGACGGCCTTCATCGGCGCCCCGCGCCGCACCAGCTCCTCGTAGACCGCGCGCGGGTTGTCGCTGTACTGCTTGCCCTGGTGGCTCTCGAAGACCACCTGGCCCTTGACCACCGGCAGCCGGCGCAGCAGCTGGTGGTAGACCTTCAGCTTGGTGTCGCCGTTGTTCAGCTGCCGCTTGAGCCTGAGCGCGCCGCGCAGGCCGCGGCGGGCCCGGTCCATCGCGGTGTTGGCGATCGGGCCCGCCTCGCCGCGCATGGCGCGCTCGATCAGGTCGGTGCCCCGGCGGGCCATGCTCCCCTCGGCGGTCAGCTCGAAGGCGAGGTGGCCGCGGGCGGAGCGGTGCGGCTCCAGGCGGTCGCCGGTGAGCCGGGTGAGCCGGGGGCGGACCGGCGCGGTGGGGGGTGCGGCCAGGTCGACGTCCCCGACCGTGAGCCGGGTGCTGGTGCGTTCGCCGTTCACGGTGAGCACGCAGCGGACGTCCCAGACACCGTCGATCACGCCGAGCGGCCGCAGCGCCCTGGCCAGGTCCGCGGTGCCGGACCAGACGATGCCGTCACCGTCGTGCCTGACCTCGCGGACCGGGAAGGTGGACTTCGACTTGATCGCCTTGCGGCGGGCGGTGAACTCCAGCCTGGCGGAGATCTTGGCGTCGGCCGGGATCCGGCCGAGCGGGTTGACGATCCGGCCGGCCAGCTCGACGCCCTGCGGCCCGACGGCGTAGCGGGTGAGCCGGTTGCGCAGGAAGAGCTGGCCGAGCGCCTTGGCGTGGTAGCCGTGGTCGGTGACCTCCAGGACCCGGCGGCCCTCCGGGTCGTCCAGGTGGCCGTCGCACCAGAAGATCCGGCCGTCCCGCTCCACCAGCGGGCTGGCGAGCTTGTCCCGGTTGAGCAGGGTGTCGACGGCCGGGAGCAGGTTCTCCCAGTCGCCCCGGGACAGCAGGTAGGCGCAGATCCGCTGGATGGCCGGGCTCTCGGCGACCGCCTCCGGGTCCAGGCCCGCCAGGTAGCCGCGGGCGTGCTCGGCGAACTCCCGGCGGAAGTCCTCCGGCAGGAACGGCAGGTCGCGCAGGTGCAGCACCAGGTCGTGCTTGAGGAACTTCAGGTCCTTGCGGTACTTGAGCTCGACCATGCCGCGGTCGGCGAGCATCGCGTCGATCCGGCGGTGGATCTCCAGCCGGTCGGTGAAGTTGCGGATCTCGTGGCGGCGGTTGGAGAGCGAGGCCCCGCCCTTGTCCTTGGCCTGCGGCCACTGGTCCCAGAAGTAGACCCGGTTGGGGATCAGGGTGATCCGCTCGGCGGCCAGGTACGCCTGCGAGGAGAAGAGCAGGTCCTCGTAGAGGATGCCGAGCGGGAACTGCAGCCCGGTCCTGGTCAGGAAGCTGCGCCGGTACGCCTTGTTGGTCGAGAGGGTGTCCCAGACCAGCAGGTCGGGCAGTTCGGTGACGGAGTCCAGGGTCCGGGTGCGCGAGTAGATCCAGGGGTACCAGCGGTCGGTCTTGCCGTTCCGGTTGCCGACGAAACGGCGGACGCTCAGGCCCGAGACCAGCTCCGCGCCGGTCCGTGTGCCCGCCTCGTACAGGTTGCGGCAGGCGTGGTCGTCCAGCTCGTCGTCGCTGTCCAGGAACATCACGAACTCGCCCCGCGCCTCGGCGATGCCGTGGTTGCGCGGGCCGCCGCAGCCGCCGCTGTTCTCCGGAAGGCGCAGCGCCCGAACCCGGCCCGGGTGTTCGGCCTCGAGCCGCTGGGCGACCGCGAAGCTGTCGTCGGTGGAGCAGTCGTCCACGACGAGCACCTCGACGCCCCGCAGCGACTGGCGCAGGGCGGAGGCGACGGCCCGTGGCAGCCGGGCTGCGTCGTTGTAGACGATCACGATGATGCTGACCAGCGGCGTCGCCTGGCTGGAGGGCATGGAACGAGGGTCCTTGTCGTCGGTGAGCACAGCTCCCGGCAGCGCCGGGACCTCGGGCGTTGTCGACCGGCGGCGGACCACCGGGCGATCTCCGCTTGGCAGGACATGGTGCGGATCCCTGAGGAGTCCCGTAAATTCTGCCATCCGCCGGACCTGCCCCCGCCCACCGCCCGGAGGGACCCCCGGCTCAGCCCCTGCGGGCCAGCGCGCGGCGCAACCGGCTGCGGACGACCTCCCAGCCGCCCCGGACGCCGTCGGCGACCCGCAGCCCCAGCTCGCCGTTGCCGGTCTCGTACACCTGGACCAGGGCGATCCTGGCGGGCGGGCGGAACACCACGTGCCGCTTGGCGGGCGTCGCCGAGCGGACCGCCGTGAGAGCGCGGCTGCCGTCGGCGTAGCGGACCTTGACCCGCATCGCCCAGGCGGTCATCTCGCCGACGTCCCGCAGTTCGAAGCTGTCCACCGAGGTGGTGGCGATCCAGCCGTCCTCGGGGTGCGCAGTCAGCTGGAGCGGGTAGCGGATGGTCAGCGGCGGGCCGACCCTGGTGCGCAGCTCCAGCGTGGCGCCGACCGGCTCGGCGGCGGAGACCAGTCCGTACGCGTCGTGCACCCGCAGCCGTACCGCGCAGGAGGAGGCGAGCTTGACCACGCCGTCCACCGCCAGCGGCAGCTGGGCCGGGGGCAGCTCGGTGAGGCCGGTCAGCGGGACGCCCTCGGCCAGCTCCGGACGGCCGTCGGCGTCGACCGGGTACGGCGGGGCGAGCCGCGGCGGGTTGGCGGCGAGCTCGCCCATCCGGCGCAGCTCGGCGCCGGTGACCGGTTCGGGGCGGGCCAGCAGCAGCTCGGCCACCCAGCGGCCGGCGGGGGTGGCGGCGGCCAGCGCGGCGGGCTCGAAGGAGCTCAGGTGGGCGCGGGCGATCTGCCACCACTCGGCCCGGTACCCGGCGGGCTTGTGGCGCAGCTCACGGACGTACATCCGCAGGTCGTGGTCGACGAACTTGGTCCGGGCGGCGCGGGCCAGCTCGGGCTGGCCGGCGTCGAGCAGGATCCGGACCACCTCGGTGTGCGCGTCCACCCGGTCCTGCCAGTTGCGTACCTCGTCGCGGCGGAGCGAGATGGACTGCCGCCCGGCGGCACGGCGGACGTGCCAGAGGTAGACGGTGTCCGCGATGGCGACCAGCCGGGGCCGGGCGGAGTAGAGCAGGGCGGTGAAGACGAAGTCCTCGTAGTGCACCGCGCCCTCGGCGAAGCGCACCTGGTGGCGGTCGAGGAAGTCGCGCTCGTAGAGCTTGTTGACGCTGAGCGTGTCGCGCAGGAACTCCGGCCGGCCGCCGATGCCGTCGTAGCGCTCGGGCGGCGCGCCGTCGGCCGGGAAGAGGTCGCGCTGCCAGGGCGAGTCGGTGCCCGCCGGGAGCTCGCGGCGGACGCAGACGCCCGCGACCACCTCGGCCCGCTCCGCGACGGCGGTGTCCAGCAGGGTGCGGGCAGCGTCGGGCGGCAGCACGTCGTCGCTGTCCAGCAGCATCACGTACTGCTCGCGCGCGGCGGTCAGCCCCTGGTTGCGCGGGGTGCCGCAGCCGCCGCTGTTCTCCGTCCTGGTGAGGACCCTCACCCGGCTGTCCGCAGCCGCCAGCCGGGCCAGCCGCTCCGGGGTGGCGTCGGTGGAGGCGTCGTCCACCACCACGACCTCGGCGACCGCCTCGCCCTGGGAGAGCGCGGACCGGACGGCGGTGGCGATCCGCTCGGCGTCGTTGAAGACGATCACCACGACGCTGACCCGAGGAGGTTTGCCGAAATTGCTACTGGCCATTCGGGCCCCTACCCCCTCCATCACAGCCATTATCCGCGTCACTCAGGGGAAGGGACGGGCCGCCCGGTGATCCCAATAATCGCTTGCGATCGTACCGGACCGTGCATGTCAGCCGTCCGATTCCCCCGAGGTGCCGGACGCGCCCGTCCACCGGGAGGTCCGCTCCGGGCCGCCCCCACCGTCGGCACCCGGCATAGGATTCCCGCCATGACATGGTTGATCACCGGCGGAGCCGGTTACATCGGCGGACATGTGGTGCACCAACTGGTCGCGGCGGGTGAGCGGGTCGTGGTGCTGGACGACCTGAGCAGCGGTTCCCGGGACCGGCTGCCCGAGGGCGTGCCCCTGGTGGTCGGTTCGACCCTGGACCGGGCCGCCCTGGACGAGGCGCTGCGCGCCCACGAGGTCACCGGTGTGCTGCACATCGCTGCGAAGAAGCAGGTCGGCGAGTCCGTGGCCGAGCCGCTGCACTACTACCTGGAGAACGTGGAGGGCCTGCGCACGGTGCTGGCCGCCTCGGTCGCGGCAGGCGTGAAGAAGGTGCTGTTCTCCTCCTCCGCCGCCGTGTACGGGATGCCGGACGTGGACCTGGTGACCGAGGACACGCCGTGCGCGCCGATCAACCCCTACGGGGAGACCAAGCTGGTCGGCGAGTGGCTGCTGGACGCCTCCGCCAAGGCGTACGGCCTCTCCACGGTGTCGCTGCGCTACTTCAACGTCGCGGGCGCGGCCTCGCCGGTGCTGGCCGACGACGGCGTCACCAACCTGGTCCCGATGGTCTTCCAGCGGCTGACGGACGGGCAGCCGCCGCTGATCTTCGGCGCCGACTACCCGACCCCGGACGGCACCTGCATCCGCGACTTCATCCACGTCTCGGACATCGCCTCCGCGCACGTCGCGGCGGTGAAGCGGCTCAACGCCGCCACCGAGCCGGTCAGCCTGACCCTCAACATCGGGCGCGGCGAGGGCGTGTCGGTCAGCGAGATGCTCGCCGTGATCGCCCGGATCACCGGACGGGACACCGCCCCGGAGGTCACCCCGCGCCGCCCCGGCGACCCGGCCCGGGTGGTGGCCGCCGCCGACCTGATCCGCAAGGAGCTCGGCTGGTCGGCCGAGTACGACGTCGACACCATGGTCGCCTCCGCCTGGGAGGGGTGGCTCAGCCGCCACCCGGAGGCCCGCCAGGGCTGAGACGGCCCCCTGCGGGCCGACCCGGCCCTCCGGTGGCACGGGCCGGCCCGTCAGGGCCGGCCTTCCGCCCGTGAAAAGCCTCACCCCTGGGGCACGGCGGTGCCGTAGAAGGCGTCCAGGGCGTAGACGCAGCGGTCCTTGCTGCCGACGAAGACCCGGCCGCCGACCGCCACCGGGGAGCCGGTGAGCTCGCCCTTGGTGCCCAGTTCCCAGCGCAGGCGTCCGGAGGCCAGGTCCAGGGTGTGCAGCGAGTGGTCCCGGCTGCCGAGGTGGACCAGGCCGTCCGCGACCGCCGGGGAGCCGACGATCTCGCCCCTGGCGGTGTAGCGCCAGCGCTCCTGGCCCGAGGCGGTGTCGAAGGCATGCAGGGTGTCCCCGGCCCCGACCAGGGCGGTGCCGTCGGCGACCACCACCGGCTCGGCGCCCTGCCGGCTGCCGGTGCGGCCGCGCCAACGCTCCCGCCCGCTCACCGCGTCCAGCGCGTACACGGTGCCGAGGTAGTCCGCGACGTACACCGAACCGCCGTCCAGCGAGGGCGGGGTGAAGAGCACCACGGCGGCGTCGAAGCGCCAGTGCTCCCGCCCCGAGGCGGCGTCCAGCGCGTGCACCCGGTGGCCCGCGGTGACGTACAGCACTCCGGAGCGCTCGACCGGCCGGGACGGGACGTCCTCGCCGACCGGCACCGACCAGCGTGCTCCACCGCCGCGCGGATCGACGCAGTGCAGCCGCCCGCCACCGTGGTAGTACAGCGCGCCGGCCACCAGCGCGGGGCCGGACTGCGGGTTCTCGTAGTCCTGCTGCGCGTCGTCGGCGCGCCACAGCTCGGCGCCGGTCGCGGCCGAGCGCAGCTGGACACCGCCGCCCCTGATGCCGCAGCAGAGCACGCCGGCGGCGGCGTCCAGCGAGTACACCCAGCCGTCCAGGGAGCTGCGCCAGCGCTCGGTGCCGTCGGCGACGTCCACGGTGTACAGGTGCGGGCCGTCGGCGGCGTGCACCCGGCCGGAGTCCACGGTGAGGGCCCAGGCCACGTCGCGGGTCTTGTAGCGGCGCTGACCGGAGCCGATGTCGAGGGCGTGCACCTCGAAGCTGGAGACGAACAGGGTGCCGTCGGCGACCACCGGGGTGCCCCAGACGTCGTTGGACATCCGGAACCGCCAGGGCCGCCAGCGGGCTGCCGGGGGCGGGGTGGCGCGGCGCACCCAGTCCGTCCCGGCACCGGCCGGGTCGGCCGCACCGGTCTGGTCGGCGCGCGGTCCCGGCCCTATCCGCACGGCCGCACCGGAGAGCTGCACCTCGGCCGAGCCCTGGCCGGCGGGCGGCCGGCGGCGGGCGGCCAGCTTCTCGGTGGCCACCTCCTCGTCGAAGACGCCACTGCGGGCCGGCGGCTGCGGGGGTGCCGGCGGCGGCGCGGGCGGCCGGGGCGGCACCACCGGGGTCGGCGGCGGGGGCGGGGCGGCCGGGCGGCGGCCGCGCTTCTGCTCGATCAGGGCTATGGCGCTGGCGGGCAGCCAGTCCCCCGCGTCGCCGGAGGCGTCGTCCCGGGAGAACAGGTGCGGGGCCAGCTCGGACTGGATCTGAGCCGGCGTCGGCCGGTGCTCGGCCGCGGGCCGCATGCAGGCCCGCACCAGGTCCACCAGCTCGCCCGGCAGTCCGGAGAGGTCCGGCTGGTCGCGCAGCAGCTGAAAGACCGTCTCGACGGGGTTGCCGCCCCGGTAGGGCGGGTGCCCGGTGGCGCAGAAGACCAGCAGCGAGCCGAGTGAGAAGACGTCGCTGGCCCCGGTCACGCTGCGGCTGTCCCTGGCCTGCTCGGGGGACATGTAGGCGGGGGTGCCGACGGCGACGTTGGTCATGGTGAGCCGGGCGCTGGAGACTCCGGCGGCGATCCCGAAGTCGATCACGCGCGGGCCGTCCTCGACCACCAGCACGTTGGACGGCTTGAGGTCGCGGTGCACCAGGCCGGCCGTGTGGATCGACTGCAGGGCCTCGGCGATCCCGGCGATCAGCCAGCGGACGGCGTCCACCGGCAGCGGCCCGCACTCGGTGACCAGGTCCTCCAGGGAGGGCGCGGGCACGTAGGCGGTGGCGAGCCAGGGCACCGGCGCGTCGGCGTCGGCATCCACCACGGCCGCCGTGTAGAAACCGCCGACCGTCTTGGCGGCGGCGATCTCGCGGGCGAAGCGGACCCGGAACAGCTCGTCCTCGGCCAGCTCCCCCCGGACGGTCTTGATGGCCACCCGTCGGCCGGACGCCGACCGCGCCAGGTAGACCAGGCCCATCCCGCCCGCGCCGAGCCGCCCCAGCACCTCGAAGGGCCCGATCCGCCTCGGATCGTGCGCCGTCAGCTGGTCCACTCCGCTGCCTCCTCCCCGTATGCGGCGACCCTGGCCGGGTCGCCGCCCCGATTCTCCAATGCCCGCCCCGCCGGATCCAATCTCCCCCGCCAGTGACACGCCCGGGCCAGGGCTGCCCGGCGGCCCTCCGGAGCCGACTCTGACGATCACTCTGAGCGACCCGAGGACCCCTCAGCCGACCTGCCGTCACGCTGTGGGGTCATCAGCACACGGGGGGGCTTCGGATGCACTCCGAATATCACTCCGAGCGCCCGGATGAACGCTGCGAACCACCCTCGGGCGGAGTAATAGTCGCATCACCGAATCGCGACAAGATCGTGCCACGGTAAGCTGACGGCATGACAGGACAAGTTCGCACCGTCGACGGTCGCGTCGCCGGGCGACGCGGACAGGAGACGCGGCAGAAGCTGCTCGACTGCCTCCGCGAGATGCTCAGCACGTCGCCTTACCGGGACGTCAAGGTCATCGACGTCGCCCGTATGGCGGGTACCTCCCCCGCGACCTTCTACCAGTACTTCCCGGATGTCGAGGGCGCAGTCCTCGAGATCGCCGAGGAAATGGCCGAGGACAGCGCCGGGCTCAAAGAGCTCGTCGATGGAAAGTCCTGGGCAGGAAAGACCGGCTTCGCCACTTCGGAAGAACTGGTGGACGGATTCCTTGCCTTCTGGCGCAAGAACGACGCCATTCTCCGAGTCGTCACTCTCGGTGCAGCCGAGGGGGACAAGCGGTTCTTCAAGATCCGCATGAAGGTCCTCAACTCGGTGGTGTCGCCGCTCACCGAAGCCGTCAGGGCGAACCAGGGCAAGACCGACAAGACGGTCGATCCGGCCGCCGTCTCGGGCGCGCTGGTCTCGCTGCTCGCCTCGGCGGCGGAGCATTCGAAGGCCTTCACCTCGTGGGGCGTCAAGGTCAAGGACCTCAAGCCGAATCTGGCTCTGCAGGTCTACTTGGGCGTCACCGGTAAGAAGCCGCCCAAGTAACAGCTGTCCCACCACCCACCCAGCGCGCAACTCCGGCCTCCTGTCCGGGGTGCGTCGGACGGCGGTTGTGTCCTCGGGGGAGGTTCGCCGACGTGCCGCGACGCGCTTGAGACGACCGTGGGGGGGGGGGGCTAGCGGTATTTACCCCCCCCCCCCGCCCGGGCCGGGCCCGGGGCCCGGGCGCCGGACCACACGTCAGCGGAAGGCCCGGGGACTATAAACAAAA